>NZ_JAUSMI010000136.1 GCF_030645145.1 Microcella sp.
CGACGGTCAGCTCGGAGCCGGACTGCCGGAGCCGGGCACGGATGACCGGAGTGCCGCCGAGCACCGAGTCGAGGGCGCGGCCCAGCGCGTCGGTGAGAGGGGCGACCATTGCGCCAAGGAGCGGGAGCGGGTCGGAGCTCCGCGGCCTCGTCATCTCGCGCGCCTCGCTCGAGACGTCGACGAGGTACGGAGCGAGGCGCGTCGTCAGGCGCGGTCGCCCGATGCGGGGCGCGAGGCTCGCGAGGAGCCAGAGCCCCGTGCCGAGCGCGGCGCCGACGAGGGCCGCGAGCGCGAGGGTCGGCGTCATCGGAACCACCGCCCCTCCTCCGGGAGCCGCCCGAGGGCGATCATGAGCCGGTAGGCGACGAGGGTGACGCCGAGGCCGATGAGGACGAGTGCTGCGCCGCCCGCCGAGTTGTAGGCGGCCGCGGCCTCGGGGCGCGTGCCGAGCAGCAGGAGAACGACCCACGGCGCGGCGACGCCGAGCCGCGCAGCGTTGCGCACCCACGACTGCCGGGCTTCGACCTCGGCGCGGACGGCCGCATCGGTGCGCAGGTACTGCGCGAGCGAGCGGAGCACGCCGGGGAGCTCGGTGCCGCCGACCTCGCGCGCCATCCGCAGCGTCTCCACGATCCGGTCGGCGACGGGGTCGGCGAGGGCGGCCTTCAGATCGTCGAGCGCCTCGCCGAAGCGGGCCGTGCGCGCGTACTCGCGACGGAACTCGCGGAACGGCTCGCGGACGGCATCCGGCGCCGACTCGGCGAGCGAGCCGATCGCCTCCGGCAGCCCCAATCCGGCGCGGATGCCGGACACGAGGTGGTCCACGACGTCGGGCCAGACCTGCCGCAGCGCCCGGCGTCGCGCGGCCGCCCTGGCGCGGAGCGCGACGATCGGCAGGCTCGCCGCCACGAGCCCCGCGACCGGGGCGAGAGCGGCGACGGGTACGAGGAGGACGGTGACCGCGGCGCCGACCACCCCGACGAGCGCGATGATGCCGAGGAGGGCGAGGGGGCTCGCTTGGACGAGTCCGGCGCGTGCGAGGAGCTCGGCGAGCGGCCGGAGGACGCGCCGGGCGGCCGATCGGCCCTCGCGACGCGGCCAGAGCCAGGGCGACGCGATCAGGAGGACGCCGGCACCCATGAGGAGAGCGGCGACGACGGTCATGCGGCGACCGTCACGAGTCGCGGATCGAGACCGGCCGCTGCGAACTTCTCGCCCCGCGCGGGCACGGCGCCCGTGGGCTCGAGGCGGCCCTCGACGAGACGGAAGATCGTGTCGACCTCGATGCCGCCCTCGTCGAGGGCGCCCGTCGGAGCGACGATCTCCGCCACGCGCCGCTGCCCGCCGGCGACGAGCTCGCAGTGGACGACGAGGTCGATCGCGCTCGCGACCGTCGGCACCACGAACGACGCGTCGATGTTGCGGCCCGCGAGGAGCGGGAGCGTGGAGAGCTTGATGAGCGCATCGCGCGCGCTGTTGGCGTGGAGGCTGCAGGCTCCCGGCAGTCCGCTGTTCAGGGCGATCAGGAGGTCGAGCGACTCCGCCTCGCGGACCTCGCCCACGACGAGACGGTCGGGGCGCATCCGGAGCGCCTCCTTGATGAGGCGACGCAGCGAGATCTCCCCCGTGCCCTCGAGGTTGGGGCTGCGGCACTGCATCGCGACGCAGTCGGGTGCGTGGAGGTCGAGCTCGAAGGTCTCCTCGACCGTCACGATCCGCTCGCGCGGCCGCGCGCCGGCGAGGAGCGCCCCGAGCGTCGTCGTCTTGCCCGACTGCGTCGCGCCCGACACGAGGATGTTGCACCCGGCGAGCACGGACATCCGCAGGAACTCGGCCGATTGCGGGGTGAGCGAGCCGAGCTCGACGAGCCGGGAGAGATCGCGGATGCGCTGCGAGAACTTGCGGACGTTGACCGCCCAGTGCGAGCGCGTGACGTCGGGGATCACGACGTGGAGGCGGGACCCGTCGGGGAGGGATGCGTCGACGAACGGCGAGCTGAGGTCCACGCGGCGCCCGGTCGCCTGGAGCATCCGCTCGACGAGGGTGCGAACCTGCTCGTCCGTGAGCCGCACGTCGGTGCGCTCGCTGACTCCAGCACGGGCGATGAAGACGGCGTCAGGGCGGTTGATCCAGATCTCCTCGACGCTCGGGTCGTCGAAGAACGGCTGCAGCGGCCCGTAGCCGGTGAGACCGGCGAGCACCTGGCCGAAGGCGTGCGCCTCGTCGGCGATGCGCGGCAGCGAGCCCGCGAGCGACCGCTCGGCGTACGACCGCAGCTCCTCGCGGACGAGCCGCTCGGCGGTCTCCGGGTCGCGGTGCAGATCGAGCCGCTCGCTGCGAACCCGCTCGCGGACGCGGTCGGTGATGGCGGAGACGGCGGTCGACATGCGCGACATGGTCGCCCGAAGCGCGCCGGGCATCCGCTGCGTTTTCCACAGTCGTGCGGGTGATCTGCCAGGTTGAAGAAAACCCGTGCGTTCTACGCCCGGATGTGCTGTTATTGACCATTCCCCGTCTTCCCGAGGCGGCCCCCACTCCCCCGAGGTGCACACTATGAGCGCGTTCGCGACGATGTCGACGCAGGCGATCGAGCTCGACCTGAGCGGGCTCACGAGCGTTCTCGCGGTGATCCTCGGCATCGGCGTCGTCATCCTGCTGGTGTGGATGTGGCGCATCGGGCACCAGCTCGAGACCGGCATCGAGCCGGGCGCCGAGCAGAGCGCACCGCCCGCAGCCCCGGTCGCCTCGACCGTGGGCGACGAGGTCCGCCGCTAGCCGGAGGACCGCCCTGAGCAGAACGCGCATCCTCACCGTCGAGGAGTTCCGACACCGCGAGGCCGCCCTCCGTCGCGGCTACCCGCTCGCGATCGGCTCGGCCGTCATCGGCGCCGGCATCACGCTCGTCATCTGGGCGATCGCCACCGCGCGCACCCTCACGCTCATCGGGCTCTCCGGGGCCCCGACCCCCGCGCGCCTCGCCGAGGCGATCTCGGCCACCTCGCTCGAATCCGAGCTCCTGCTCATCGGGGCGGGTCTGCTCTGGCTCGCCGCGATCGTGGCCGTCGTGACCGCGAACCGACTGGCGCGCCTGCGGTCGCGCGCCGCGGAGGGCCGCTGAGAGAGCGTCGATGCGGCGGATGCCCGGCTCAGGCCTCCGCGAAGCGGTGCACCTGACGCGCGAAGGCCGCGCCGACCGCGTGCGCGCGCTCGCGGTAGGCGAGCCACTTCTCGTGGCTCAGCTCCTCCTGACGCGCGGGGTCGGAGCCGACGCGCTCGAAGCCGGGGCGGTCGCCGGCGATCCAGGCGAGCTGGGTCGCCAGGCCCACCTCGAGGTGGAACTGCAGGCCCCACGCGCACTCCCCCACGCGGAACGCCTCGATGATGCCGTCGGTCTCGCCGAGCAGCGTCGCCCCCTCGGGGAGCTCGAACGAGTCGAAGTGGTAGTGGAAGACGTCGAGCGCGCCGTCAGCATCGCTCTCGGCCGCGAGCGGGGCGACGACCGGGTCGAGGGCGGCCTCCGGCGTCGGCGTCACGCGGGTCCAGCCGAGCTCGGGGACGGGCGACGGGCGGAACGCGGCGCCGGCCGCGGCGGCGAGCAGCTGGGCGCCGAAGCAGAGACCCAGGACGGGCATCCGCCGCTCGATCGCCTGCTGCAGAAGCGCTTTCTCGACCGGCATCCAGGGCGTCGTCGCCTCGTCGCGGACGCCCGCGTACGCGCCGAGCGAGACGATGCCGCTGAAGGCGTCGAGGCTCGCCGGGGCGCCGTCGGGCACGCGCCCGGCATCCCACATCACGATGCGGATGCCCGCCTCGGCGAGGGGCGGTGCGAGCTCGCCGAGGTTGTCGTCGACGTCGTGCTGGATGACGAGGACGGCGGGCGGGGCTGAGGGAACGGGCGGGACGGACGGCGACGACGGTGTCGGATCGGGCATGCGATCAGGCTATTGCGTGGCCGGCCTGGATCCCCTCGATGTAGGTCCGGATGCTCGGCAGCTCCATGAGCTTCTCGCGGAAGAACGTGTTCACGAGATTCACGAAGACGTGCAGCATCGGGTCAAGTCGCAGGGCTCGGGGCAGGGGCAATCCGCGCACGAGAGCCGCCGAGCCGTGGCTGATCGCTGCGCCCTCGCTGAGCAGCAGCGACAGGGCGTGGGCGCGCTGGACGATGTCGTCGAGGTCGACGTTGTGAGTCGCGACGCCGCGGTACGGATGCGCGACGTCGACGCGCCGCGTGCGCGCGTAGGGCATCCGGCTATGGGTGACGGATGCTCGGACGGCCCACGCTTTGGAGCTCACATCGGGCGGCTCGGGTTCACGACTCATGCCGCGAAGAGTGCCGCCGAGGCGGGCGAATTTTCTCTGCTGGACCCGGCATCGTGTATCGGTCACTCGTTGCGACACGGTGGGGACGAGCGGACAACAACTGACCGATAGACGCCGTCAGCGGCACGAGCGGCGCCGCGGCGCGGTCCGGCACGGCGAGGAGGCTGGGTCGACGAGACCGCGCAGAGAGATCCGCCGCCGGGCGGCCACCACAGCGCCCGGCGGCGGAAACCGATGTTCCTCGAGGAGGTCTAGGCCTTCGGGATGAACGTGTACTTCGTCGTGAGGTACTCGTCGATGCCCTCGAGCGAGCCCTCGCGGCCGATGCCCGACTGCTTGACGCCGCCGAAGGGGGCCGCGGCGTTGGAGATGACGCCCGCGTTGAGGCCCATCATCCCCGTCTCGAGGCGGTCGATCATGCGCATGCCGCGGTTGAGGTCGGAGGTGTACACGTACGAGATGAGCCCGTACTCGGTCGCGTTGGCGAGCTCGACGGCCTCGTCCTCCGTGTCGAACGGGACGATCGCGAGCACGGGCCCGAAGATCTCCTCGCTCAGCAGGCGCGTGCCGGGCTTCACGCCCGTGAGCACCGTCGCCGGGTAGAACGATCCGGCGCGGTCGGGGATGGCGCCGCCGGTCGTGACCGTCGCGCCCTTCGAGACGGCGTCCTCGACGAGCTCGTGCGAGCCCTGCACCGCGTTGTCGTCGACGAGCGGGCCGATCTGCACGCCCTCCTCGGTGCCGCGGCCCATGCGCATGGAGGCGACGCGCTCGGTGACGCGGCGGCCGAACTCGTCGGCGATGGACGACTGGACGAGGATGCGGTTCGCCGCCGTGCAGGCCTGGCCGATGTTGCGGAACTTGGCCAGCAGGACGCCGTCGATCGCCTTGTCGAGATCGGCATCCTCGAACACGACGAAGGGGGCGTTGCCGCCGAGCTCCATCGAGGTGCGCAGGATGCCGTCGGCGGCCTGCTTCATGAGCATGCGGCCGACCTCGGTCGACCCGGTGAAGCTCAGCTTGCGCAGCCGGGGGTCGGCGATGATCTCGGCCGACAGGGCCCCCGACTTCGCCGTCGTGACGACGTTCACGACGCCGGCGGGCAGCCCGGCGTCCTCGAGCGTCTTGACGAAGTACATCGTCGTGAGAGGCGTGAGCGCGGCGGGCTTGATGATCGAGGTGCAGCCGGCGGCGATCGCAGGCGCGATCTTGCGGGTCGCCATGGCGAGCGGGAAGTTCCACGGCGTGATGAGGAACGACGGGCCGACGGGCGCGTGCGAGACGACGATCTGGCCCGTGCCCTCGGGGTTCTGGCCGAAGCGGCCGGTGATGCGCACGGCCTCCTCGCTGAACCAGCGCAGGAACTCGGCGCCGTAGGTGACCTCGCCGCGCGACTCGGCGAGCGGCTTGCCCATCTCCAGCGTCATGAGCAGGGCGAACTGGTCGGCGCGCTCGATGACGAGGTCGAAGGCGCGGCGCAGCAGCTCGCCGCGCACGCGCGGGGCGGTCGCGGCCCAACTCGACTGCGCGTTCGCGGCGGCGTCCATCGCGCGCTTGCCGTCGGCGACCGACGCGCTCGCGATCTCGACGAGCGTCTCGCCCGTGCTCGGGTCGGTGACGGCCATCGTCGCGCCGCCCTCGGCGTCGACCCACTGCCCGTCGATGTAGAGCCCGCGGGGCACCTTGGCGAGGAGGTCTGCTTCGCTGATCATGTCGTTTCCCTGATCTTCCGTGTGGGGGATGCGGTGGTGGCGATCCGCAGGTCGGTTCCGAGGGTGGCCCTAGGCGGCGTTCGCGGCAAGGGCCTCGGCGATGACGCCGATGCCCTCCCGCAGCAGCGCGTCGCTGATCGACAGCGGCGGGAGCAGGCGGATGACGTTGCCGTCGGTTCCGCACGTGAGCACGATGACGCCCTGGGCGTGGCAGTGCTTGGCGACTCGGCCGGTGAGTCCGGCGTCGGGGCGGCCGTCGGCGTCGACGATCTCGGTCGCCATCATGGCGCCGCGCCCGCGGATGTCGCCGATGCGCGCATCGCGCGACTGCAGCGCGGTGAGCTCGTCGCGGATGATCCCCTCGAGCTCGCGGGCCCGCGCGAGCAGGTCGTGCTCGTCGTAGGCGCGCAGGGCGCCGAGCGCCGCGGCCGTCGCGATCGGGTTGCCGCCGTACGTGCCGCCGAGCCCGCCCGCGTGCGGAGCATCCATGATCTCGGCGCGACCGGTGACGGCCGAGAGCGGGAGGCCGCCCGCGATGCCCTTCGCCATGACGACGAGATCCGGCACGATGCCCTCGTGCTCGCTCGCGAGCATCTGACCCGTGCGGGCGAAGCCGGTCTGCACCTCGTCGGCGATGAAGACGACGCCGTTCGCGTTCGCCCACTCCTGCAGCGCGGGGAGGAAGCCGGGCGCGGGGACGATGAAGCCGCCCTCGCCCTGGATGGGCTCGATGATGATCGCGGCGAGGCGGTCGGCGCCGATCTGGCGCTCCATCGTGTGGATGGCGCGCTCGGCCGCCTCGGCCCCGCTCAGCCCGTCGCGGAACGGGTACGACATGGGCGCGCGGTAGACGTCGGGCGCGAACGGGCCGAAGCCGGCCTTGTACGGCATGGCCTTCGCGGTGAGCGCCATCGTGAGGTTCGTGCGGCCGTGGTAGCCGTGATCGAACGCGACGACCGCGCTCTTGCCCGTGTAGTGGCGCGCGATCTTGATCGCGTTCTCGACCGCCTCGGCGCCCGAGTTGAAGAGCGCCGTGCGCTTCTCGTGATCGCCGGGGGTCAGTCGGTTGAGCGCCTCGGCGACCTCGACGTAGCCGTCGTAGGGCGTGATCGTGAAGCACGTGTGGGTGAAGCGGCGCACCTGCTCGATGACGGCCTCGGTGACGAAGGGGTCGGCGTTGCCGACGTTGGTCACGGCGATGCCGGAGCCGAGGTCGATGAGGCTGTTGCCGTCGGCGTCGACGACGACGCCTCCGCCCGCCGCGACGGCGAAGACGGGCATCATCGTGCTGACACCGGAGGCGACGGCGGCGGCCTTTCGCGCCATGCGCGCCTGCGACTCGGGGCCCGGGATCGCGGTGACGAGGCGGCGCTGCTGGGGCAGCGAGGGCCCGCCGGCGAGGTGCTCGGGCGCGGTGACGGTCATGCTCATGACGGCCAGCGTAGGGCGGGGGCTCGCGATCGCGGCTGTCCGCTCAGTACAATGCGGATGCCCGCTCTGTACGGCGTGGACATCCCGCTTCTGGAGGGTCGCATGCCCGTCTCCCTGCACTCGCTGCTCGCCGACCGCGAGCTCGCCCTCCGCACGGTGTGGGCCGACGAGGCCGCGCTCGGCCGGGAGTGGGGGTGGGTGCACTCGAGCGATCTCGCCGACCCGACGCACTTCCTCTCCCCCGGCGACGCCTTGCTCACCACGGGCACGCAGTGGGCCGACGACGACGCGATCGCGCCGTGGGTCGCCCGCCTCGCCGAGCGCGGCGTGCCCGCGATCGGGTTCGGCACCGAGGTCGTGAGGGCCGGCACGCCCGAGCCGCTCGTCGCCGCGTGCGCGAACGCGGGCATCGCCCTCTTCGAGGTGCCGTACCGCACGCCGTTCATCGCCGTCGCGCGCGCCGTCGCCGACGCGCAATCGCGCGAGCGCTACGCGCGCCTGCGCTGGACCCTCGAGGCGCAGCGCGCGATCGCCGTCGCCGCCCTCAAGCCCGGCGGGCTCGCCGAGGTCGTCGCCGAGCTCGCCCGCCGCGTCGACGCCCCCGTCGCGCTGCTCGGCACGGACGCCGAGATCGTGCACGGCGGCCCCGTGACCCCGGAAGCGCAGGAGGAGGCCCGGCGAATGCTCGCCGACGCGCGCCGCGCCGCGGTCGTCGCCGACGGCGTCGCCCTGCAGACCGTCGGCCGCTCGGAGGCGCTGCGCGGCGTGCTCGTCGTCGGCGCCGCGAGCCAGCACGACGACGCCGTGCGGGCCGTCATCACGAGCGTCGTCGCCATGACCGGCCTCGCGCTCGAGCAGGACCGCACGCTCGCCCGCACCCTTGACCACCTCCGCACGGGCCTGCTCGCGGCCCTCCTGCGCGGCGAGCGCGACCTCGTCGCCTCGACCTCCCGCGCCCTGTGGGGCGCCCTGCCCGCCGAGCCGCTCACCGTCGCGGTCGTGGATGCGCGCGGAGCGCGTCGGGCCGCCCTCCTCGAGCTGCTCGAATCGCGGGCCGAGCGCGCGCGGGGCGCGGTCTTCCACGCGCGCGACGGCCAGCGCGTCGTCGTCATCGTGCCCGAGTCGGAGACCCCCGTGCTCGACTACCTCGCCGACCGCGTGCGCCTCACCGGTGGGTTCGTGCGCGGCGCCCGCTACTCCTCGCTCGCGACCGCCGTGGACGAGGCCGGGCGCGCCGCCGACCGGGCGCACGCGGATCAGCGGCTCGTCGACTACGCGATGCTGCGCGACGACGGCGTGCTCGCCTCGCTCTCGGGCGACGACACGCGCCGCATCGCCGCCTCGGTGCTCGCGCCGCTCGACGAGCACGACGCACGATCGCGCGACGAGCTCGTGCGCACGCTCAGCGAGTGGCTCGCGGCCGACGCCGTGGCCGAGGCGGCGGCGACCCGGCTGGGCATCCACCGCCACACTCTGCGCGCCCGCGTCAAGCGGGCCGAGCAGCTGCTCGGGCGCGACCTCGGGTCGTTCCCGGCGCGGGCCGAGCTGTGGGCCGCGCTCGTCGCGGCCGGGCGGGCCTGAGCGGAGCATCCGCCCGCCGCCGCTCGCCGACAACCCCGTTGACGGGGGCGGATGCTCGGAGGACAGTGTGCGCATGACCGAGCACCGCGAACCGAAGAAGCCCACCGACCACCTGCCCCCGCGCGAGGAGCGCGAGGAGGGCGACGACCGTACGACGGACCAGCACTATCCGGGCGACGACGGCGCGCAGCCCGACTCGCGCGACGTCATCAGCGACGCCACGGCCGCGCAGCACGAGGGCCCCGACATGAACGGCCTGCCGAAGCTGCCGCCGGGCGCGCGCTGACGCCTCTGCTCGCGCTACGTCTCAGTCGCTGCGGGTCATCCCGAGCTCGTTGAGCGGGCGCCGGTCGTCCGGTGCGGGCAGGTGATCGACGGGGCAGTGCAGGATCCCGTCGCGGCGCGAGTGGTCGACCCGGTGCTCGCTCATGGGGTGCGCGCACAAGGGGCACGCGCTGCGGTTGTCCGAGTGGTTCTCCGTGGTGCCGCCGTGCGGCTCGCTGCCGTCCATGCGCGCATCGTACGCCCGTCCGCGCGTCGCGGCGAGGGGGCGCGGATGCCCGATGAGAGCCCGTCGATAGACTGACGCCGCACCAGCGGGAGTGGTGAAATCGGCAGACACGCAGGATTTAGGTTCCTGTGCCTTCGGGCGTGAGGGTTCAAGTCCCTCCTTCCGCACCTGGAATGGCGCGGCGGCGACGCGAGAAGCCCGGAATTACAGGCATCTAGAGCAACGCACGGTTACCTAGCCCCCACAGAGTTGTGGGGGGTTGTGGGGTTTTTGTGGGGGCACGGCGACTGCCGGTACCGTGCGACACATGGACATTCCCGAGAAAGGCCGCCTCGCGGCACACGTGCTCCTCGACGCTGTCTCTGTCGCCCACGAAGAGACCGGAACCACCGAGACTCACGCGGTCGATGTCGCCTACAGGCGCCTTGCCGAGATCGACGCCTTCAGCGTCACAGTGCGAGACGACGGAGACGAGCTCGACGTCGCGGTGAACCTCTCGGACCTGCTCGGCGCCTCGCTAGTCACACTCAGCTGGCTCGTCGAGCAGCTCGCGAACGAACGGGACTCAACTCGCGAGGACATTCTCATCGAGCTCCGCGAGCGACTCGACGATTAGGACTGCTCTCCGGTCCATCACAGCCGCTTATCGCGTGCCTCGTCGTGGTGCTCACCCGAGGTCCGCGACACAACGAAGAGCGGTGTTCCGAGCGCGGCGAGGAGGTCATCGCCGGCTGTGTCCCCGTCTTCTGAGTCGCCGCGAAGGCGCTGCACGACATCGAGCAGCTGGTTGTGTAGCGCCGCCTTGCTCGTCTTCGTGTCCGCCTGGTCGATCTCACGGGCGAGGGCGAGCGCCATGGCGCGGAGGGTCCGGGTCATGGGACCTTCGGAGTCGAGCTCGTCGAGGTCATCGGCGACCGCCTTCTCGACGTCGCCGAGGGTGGGCGTCGCCGGCGGATCGAGCGGCTGGTCGGTGACGACCGTGAGCTGCGGGTTGTCGCTCGCCATCCGTCGACGCGCCCGGTATAGGCGCTGCGCGCGGCTGTGGGCGCTCTTGCAGGCGTCGCACCGGCAGCCGAGTCGGTAGCGGCGGGAGGTGCCGTGCTGAGGTGTCGTCGTCATCAGCGCCCTACGTCTCGGAGCCCTCGGTCGGGGAGAGAAAAAACGGAAGAGGGCGCGGTCTTCCGTCCCGCCCCGTTCCTAAAAACGAAGCCCTGATCAGCGCGGCATCGGCCCGCTCGTCGGCATGTGATTCCCCTCGGCGAGCGCCGGTGTCGACGGGTGGTCGCTGTAGGACGGTCTGTGGGGCGTGTTGTAGGGCTGTGGTGGTGGGGCCCTGTCGGTGTGACTCGGCAGGGCCCCGGCTCGCGCTGGTAGGGCTGCTGTGAGGAAGACGTCTCACTGTCCCTCCATCCGTCCGAAGCTGTGTGGTGCGGTTGACGCGAGCGGTCAGACGAGCAGCAGGCGCTGGGTCCTGTGCTCTGGGATAAGGTCGGCGCCGCTGTGACGGAGCTGCGCGACCGTGGCTGGGTTGGCGCCGTAGCCGACGATGGCGACGTCGCCGCGATGGAGGTCGTACTCGTCGATGCGGTACTCGGTCCAGTCCGGTGACCAGGAGCCGCGGACGATGTGGAAGGCGAAGCTCATCTCTCGATAAAGCCCATCTTCGATCTTCCGCATGACGAGTTGCACGTCGGGGTCGTCGGGGTTGAGGCTGGCGTCGACCTCGAGCCCGTCGCTTGACTCGCTGAGGTTGAGCGTGCCGGCGAGGGTCGAGGCGATGCGGTGCATCTGGTCGTGCCCCAGGTTGAGTGTGACGTCGAGGTCGTCTCGCGCGAGGCTCTTGGCGCCTGCCCCCAGGGATACGACTTCGGTGTAGGGGCCGAAGATGTCCCACATCTCGTAGGGGCTCTCGTAGGCCGATGCAAGGCCCGTGAAGCGCACCAGGCCCTCGGTCGACGTCGATGCCTCCCGCGCCGTCCAGGGCGCCGGCAGGGGCGCGCCTCGGCCGGTCCCGGACTTGCTCAGGCGACGCTGGCGGGGCTTGTCGACGAGCTGCCTCATCTGCCCTCTGCGTGACCTGGCAGCCTCAGCGAGCGCCGCCCGGTCAGTCATGGGTTACCGCCCATGCTGGGAGTGTCTCGCCGGGCACGAAGACGACCTGCAGCCCCGTGTCTGGGTGTTTGGTGTGGACGTAGTCGGCGGCGATGCGGGGCTGTGGCCTCGTCTCGCGTTCGAACTCGTAGAAGCGGCGCCACGCGTCGGTCGTCTTGTCGGCGGCCGCCTCGGCTGCCGGGATGCCATGTGCCTCGATGGCGGCCTCTTCCTGGGTCGGCTGTCGGCGTGCCATGGTCAGGCTCCCTGGAGGGCGCGGTAGACGGCGAAGGCGGACTCTCGGGCGAGCTGCACGTCTCCGCGCCAGTGGGCGATGATGCCGATCTGGCCGGTGTCGGCGTAGCGCTCGGTGAGGGTCTGGATGGTGATGTCGAGTCGCTGGCCGATGAGGAGCTTGGAGAAGTCGCCGGCGAAGACGTCGGTTGCGATGTTCGCCATGGTGCCCTGGGTGTAGCTCTGGATCTGGTTGGAGATCAGGCGGCGGATGGCGGTGTACTCGGCGGGGGCTGCGAGGGGCTGGCCGGTGGTGTCGTAGGCGCGGGCGTAGCGCTGTGCGAGGCGGCTGTTGGAGATGACCGCGGTCGGCTCCTCGTTGCCCTCTCGGACCTTGTAGATCAGGTCGATGAGCTCGTTGTAGAAGCTCGTCGCTGTCTGCGCGGTGCCGTTCGTCGCCGCGCCGAGGACGTTGCCGGGGCGGTTGGCGTTGAGGGCCCCGAGGATGCCGCGGGGGTTCGGCGGGGTCGGCAGGTTGATGGTGCCGGCGCCGGTGGTGATGGATCCGTAGAGCGCGACGAGGTCGACGTTGAGGGCCATCTGCTTGGCGATCGCGTCGTAGACGATCTCCTCGGCGTTGTCAGCGTCCTGGAACCATTCCAGGGAGCCGATGACGAGGGCCGACTGGGTCTTGGCGTCGAGGGTCACGTTGTCGAGGGTGACGTCGCTGGCGACGACGGTGGAGCCCTCGGCGCGGAATGCGGCGGTCGGGTCGCCGGTGAGGCGGCCGATCTTGACGGTCTTCTCGGCCATGGGGACGAAGGTGGCGCCGGCCTGGGCGACGGCGGCCTCGTTGCGGACGCGGTCGATGATGTTCGCGGCCCAGTCGGTCGGGATGATCGCCGAGCCGCTGGTGGTGGTCATCGCGCGGAGCATCTGGCCGAGGTCTCCGAAGCGGGAGACGGTGTCGGCGTCGCCTGCGCGGCTGCTGCGGGCGAATGCCGGGTGCTGGCGCACGGACTCGTCGGCGCGCACAGCGGCGCGCTCGCGGGTCTGGACGTTGATGTACTCGCCGGCGCGGAGGTCGGCGCTGGCGCGGTCGGCGACGGACGCGGTGGGGCTGATCCCGCGAGCGGCGGGGACGCTGACCTGCGCGGCGCGCTCGAGGCGCTCCTCGTCGGCGAGCTCGCGCTGGAGGTACTCGAGCTCGCGCTGTGCGCGCTGTACGTCGAGGTTCGCGGCGTCCTGCTCGGTGCTCAGCTGGGCGACGCGAGCGGCGTCGACGGCCGGCTGCTTCCGGAGCTCACCGAGCTCGGTGGCGGCGGAGTTGTAGCGGAGAGTGTGGGTGTTGAGCTCGTCCCGCTTCTGGGTGACGAGGTCGGAGATGGTGCGCATGATGGCCTCCTAAAGGCTGTCGAGTGGCGTGGTTGATCCAGTCGAAGCAGTCAGGCCGATCCGAGTCCGTAGAGCCGAACCTGTTGCGCGAGCGCGTTCGCTGGTGAAGATACCCGAGGGCACCGACGTTCGTGTCATTCGAGATCGGCGAGTCCCCCGGGCATGGTCGCTAGGGCGACCTGCGCGCGGAGTTCGATGTCGAAGCGGAGCTCGTCGTTGGCGGGGTTGAGGAGCAGCTCATCCATCCATCGGAGGATCTCGAGCGCGACTGGTGCGAGATCCTCTGCGGCGAGCGCCGTGAGGAAGTCCCTGGATCCTGGGTGGACGATCAGCAGGGACGCAGAGTCACCCGCTGAGGCTTGGAGCATTTCGAGGAGGCGTGTTTGGTGATGCTCGTGTTGAGCGATCTGGCGTTCGAGCTCTTGGACCCGAAGCATCGCCTGGATGCGCTCGTCGTCTCTCGCGATGTCTTCAGGCGTCGGATCGGTCATGCGCTCTTCTCCACAGGGTGCACGTGAGATGCGCGCTTGGGGTGATGTTGTTCCTCGCCATTTCTTCCTAGTGACTCCTGTTCTTCCTTGGGGGTACGTCTGACGTACCTTCTGGGGTACGTCTCGCGTACCCGTATGGGTACGTCTCGCGTACCTGCATGGGGTACGTCTGGCGTACCTGCATCGAGGGCGCTGGGGATCGTGAGTGAGTACTCGGCACGCTGGTTCTTCTGGCCGCGCTTCTCACGTTCGATGAGGCCGGCGTCGACGAGCTCGGCCGTCACCACCTTGAGTCGCTGGAAGGCTGCGCGACGCTCTCGAACGGTCTCGGGCGCCCGCGGGTCGTCGACCTCCGGAGCGTCTGGCACCATGCGACCGAGGGCCATGCATGTGCTCTCCCGCTTCATGAAGTAGAGCGGCCGCTCGTCGGCGTCGCGGGCGTGGAGCGCCATGAAGACGAGCACGTTGCGGGCCTCAGCGGAGAGGCGCACGTGCGGCATCACGGCGAATGCCCGCTGCACAAGTCGAAGGCCCAAGAGGTCACGCCACCTCCTCGGCGAGCGCCGACGTCGTCGACGTGACTGCGGATGCGGCTCGCCTGAGTGCGCTGAATTCGACGCCGGTGTAGACCTGGGTTGTCGCGATCGAGGCGTGTCCGAGGAGCTCTTGCACGGCTCGAATGTCGCGGCCGCCGCGCTGGTAGGCGAGGGTGGCGAACCGGTGTCGCAGCTGGTGGGCGGTCGCTCCGGGAAGGGCCTTGCTGATCAGCTTGGACACGTAGGCGGCCGACAGGTGGCCGTCTTCCTGGCCGGGGAAGATCCAGCCACCGTGCTCGATCAGGCGGAGCGCGAGCTCGTCTGGGAGTGGGACTCGGCGGGTGCGGTCACCCTTACCGTGGACGTAGAGGGTCCAGCCGATCCCGTCGTGCTCGAGGTCGGAGGAGTGCACGCGTGCGATCTCGCGGCAGCGCAGGCCGAGGTTTGCGGCGAGGCGGAGCATCAGCTGCGTTCGAGGGTCGCTGCGCTCGAGTGCGGCGTCGAGGGCCTCGTCGGCCGCTGGTCGCGGGCGGCCGGGGCGTGTTCGTACTCTCGGGAGACGGGCGGCCGGGTTTCGATCGGTGAGCTCTTCGGATTCGGCCCATCGGTAGAACTCGCGCATCGTCGAGCGGAAGGTCTTGACGGTGGCCGGCGCCCACTTGTGACGGTCGATGTGCTCGAGCAGGTCGCTCGCATCGACCGCCCACGGTTCGACTCCGCAATCTCGGGCGAAGCGTCGCAGGTGGTAGGACCGGATCGTCATCGTCGGTTTCGGGGAGCCCGAGCGCGACAGGTGCATCAGGAACTTCTCGACGGGCGAGGCCCAGGAAGGCGGCGGGACGACCTCACGGCGCGTCACCTGGTCACCCGCTCGAGGGCCTCGGCGAGCGCCGTGCAGGCCAGGGCGAGGGCTCGGGCCTCCTCCGGACCGGAGACGAAGACGCGCTCCTCTGGGGAGCGGGTCATGCAGACGTAGCCCTCAACATCGCCGGTGAGCGTGACGTCGTCGACGGGGTCATAGGTGTCGAGGCGGGTCACGTGTGCGATCGCGTCGATCTCGGGGCTCAGGTCGACGCCGTACCAGTCGAGGATGATCTCATGCACGGCCGGATCCTTGGCATTCGCGATCCCGCCCTCCTCCACGCTCGTGAGGCTCGGCTCCGCCCAGTCGGGGGTGGGAAGGTTGTTCAGGTCGATCATCGGATCCCTCCGAGCGCGACGGCGCGACGTGCATGGTCGATCGCATCGGCGAGCGCCGGAACCTGGCGGAGGGGGTAGGCGGTTTCGCCCACTTGGAGCCACTCGCGCACCGACTCGGGCATGCCGTCTGGGCCCACGGTGACGTCTCTGCGGAGCTCGACGAAGAGCTCGTCATCGAGCATGCTCGTCCCGTGCTCGATGACGGTGGTGCGGCCCTGGTCGACGCGACGCATCGAGTGGCCGTCCGCCTTCCAGATGCACCACGGGGGGCACGTCTCGCGGATCAGGTTGTACATCGGGCGAAGGGGCGTAACCTGGGTCATGAGTGGTTCCTCTCGTAGATGTTCTGCTCTCGCCCCCGGCTTACCTCCGGGGGCATTTCCTTTGGCGCTCATCCGGCGAGCGCCGAGTCCGCCGTGCTCTGACGGCGCTTCGAGGCCATCCACTCGACGACCTCGGTCTCGCGGTAGCGGATCTTCCGTGGGGTGATGGCGTAGAAGGGCGGACCCTCTCCCCTGAAGCGCAGCTGCGCAAGTCCCCCGCGGCTGAGGCCGGTGAGCTCGCAGGTCTGGTCGATGTCGATGAAGTCGGAATCCATGGGTTCTCCCGTCAATCCGGTTTGTTGTTGGCGCGACTCTAGCACGTCCTAATCGAACCTGACGTATCAAAAAATCCGTTCTGGCCTTAGGCTGGCACGATGATCGACGCCAGCCCTACGCCCTCAGCTGCTGACCAGCGATTCGCGGCCGAGGTCAAGAAGGTTCGCGAGCGCCGCAGCATGTCGCAGGAGCTCGTGGCGGAGCTGATGCGGGAGCGCGGCTTCCGCTTCCACCAGGCCACGATCTACAAGATCGAGAACGGCTCGAGGCGCGTGACCGTGGGCGAAGCGGAGGCGCTCTCTCAGGTTCTCGGAGCGTCGCTGTCGTTCCTGATCGCGTCAGGCTCGGAAGATGTCTACGCCGATCACGTCGTGAAGCTCGCCGTGCGGCTGGTGGAACAACACGAGGAGCTCGCAACTGTCATCGACGAGATCCTGCTGCTAGAAAGTTCCCTCGTCGAGGCGCGCCGCAAGGTCTCTGATGACCGCGCCGCATCGGACGAGCTCTATCCAGATCTAGACGTAGATGGCGTCATCGCGGCTGTCTCCGGGCTCCCAGTCGAAGACGTCGTCGCAGACCTTCGACGACGGCGACAGAGCCCGGGCTACTCGGCCATCGCCCGCTCGCACGGCTTCATGGATTGACCGATGCCTAGCGTTGAGCCGTACCAGACAGCGAGCGGCCGGCGCTGGCGCGCCCGCTACCGAGACCCGGAGCGCCGGCAGCGGGAGAAGGGCGGATTCACTCGGAAGATCGACGCTGAGGACTACCTCGCGGCCGTCACAGTGGGGATCCGCCGCGGCGAGTACATCGACCCGGCCGAGGCGCGCGTCACGGTCGCCGAGCTCGGTCGCGAGTGGCTCGCGAACCAGACGCACCTGAAGCCGTCATCGCTGAGACCGATCGAGTCCAGCTGGCGGGTGCACGTCGAGCCCGAGTGGGGCCGGCGCCGAGTGAGCGACATCCGCCACAGCGAGGTCCAGGGGTGGGTGACGCGACTCTCTGCCGAGAAGGGCGCCACGGTCGTCCGCCGAGCCCACGGAGTGCTGACGAGCGTGCTCGAGGCCGCCGTCCGCGATCGCCGTATCGCCACGAACCCCGCCCGCGGCGTCTCGCTCCCCCGGCGAGCGCCGAAGAGGCGTGAGTACCTGTCCATGGGTCAGGTGGAGCTCCTGGCGCGGGAGGCGGGCGCACAGGGCGCGCTCGTCATGCTGCTGGCCTACACGGGGCTGCGATGGGGCGAGGCGACGGCGCTGCGCGTGCGCGACGTCGACATGCTCCGCCGGCGCGTGCACGTCGTCGAGAACGCCGTCCGCATCGGCGCCGTCGTGCACGTCGGCACCCCGAAGTCGCACCGGGCCCGCTCGGTGCCGTTCCCGTCGTTCCTCGTCGACGCGATCGCGGCCGAGTGCATCGGGAAGTCGCGCGATCGCCTGGTGTTCGGCGACGGTGTCACGCACGTGCGGGCGACCTATGGCGAGCGCGGGTGGTTCGCCGCGGCCGTGCGAGCTTCTCAGGCCGGCGACGCCGACTTCCCGCGTCTAACGCTGCACGATCTCCGGCACACGGCGGCGAGCCTCGCGATCAGCGCCGGCGCGAACGTGAAGGCAGTGCAGGCGATGCTCGGGCACGCCTCGGCCACGATGACCCTCGACGTCTACGCGGATCTCTTCGACGACGACCTCGAGGCGGTGGCGGTCGCTCTGGACAGACTTCGGGCGGCCAACGTAGCCCGCGAAGCCCGGGAGATTGTCTAGACGGGCATCAGTTCAGACGCTCGCCTGTGGGCCTCATAGCCCGCGCCATCTCCCGAATTTGCCGTTGGCTTGGTGGTCTGTCCACCGGAAGATGCGATCGCCTGGTTGATTATGCGCATGCCGATCTGCTCGGCGGCGTCAAGGCTGTCTGCATTGACGGTGATCGTTACCGTGACCGTCGCCGAGGCGAGGATCGCGGTCACGTCAACATCTGAAATCACTCCAGCCGACGCCGCTTCCAGATCCAGAAGAGCATCCATGAGCGCGTCGGTTTCTGCGTCGAGATCCCGCGACCCATGAACATGGAACTCACCGCTCACGATTGCGTGCATAGTTCCCCTCCTTACTGCTGGCTACCGTTGTAGCAGGTTTGGTTGTACAGCCACTGGAGCTTGTGGTTGGCGTAGTAGCCACTCGAGGGCGACAGATGGACCGTCGTCTTATGCTTCGCTTCACACGGGCAGTACACCTTGTAGTACTTGTTCGTACTTTCGATTCTCCATCCGGCCCCATGGAACTCACCGAGCAAAGACTCCAGCGTCTTGTCGGGGTGCTTCCTCCAGTATCTGCCCACGAGCCCTCTTCGTCTATGTCGACCGGTGACACAGCGTAGATGAGCCTCACGTAGTTTCCCAACATCACGGCGGTCCCCTCCCTTCCCAATTGTGGGGGTTCTGTGGGGGCAGGGCGCGCAACAGGGTGCCCGGAAGGCCTGAAAAGCCCGGAATCTAGCGGAAGTTAATGGCGAGCAAGACCCCCAGCGTGAGGGTTCAAGTCCCTCCTTCCGCACTGAGCTCCGCGCGCTTCCGGATTGACAGCCGATGGCACGAGTGCGAGAGTTGTTCGACTTTCAGCAGCTGAGCGGAGCGATCCACATGGACAGGAAGATGGCCGTCGCAGTCGTGGCTCTGGTTCTCGGCGGCGTGCTCCTGGTCGGCATCGCGATCGGCAGTTCGGACGGCGGCTCCGACCAGACGCTCCCGGCAGCGGACGACGGTCGAATCCTCTCCAATGGCGATGAGCGGATCTACTTCCCGGTGAATGAGTCGGGAGAGACGTACGGGCGGGGCGATCTGCCAATCGTCCCGGATCTCGTGCTCGCCATCGGCGACGACGGGACCGAGGGCTACATCCGGGATTCCGACCTGTTTGGAACGTCGATAGAGGTGCCGCTCTACGACAGCGACGGTCGAACGGTGATCGGCACCTTCACCCTGAAGGCGAGTGGGCCATCCGACTTCGGCCAGGCACATGCGCGTCTAGTGTCTGAACGCGGCGACTACTTCGCCGGCCAGCTCGGTGTTTCGGAGATCCTCTTCACCTCATCCGACCCGGAGACGGGTTGGGTGATCGTGTACACCTCGGACACCGTTGAGGAGCTCGGCGCACGCTCCCTTCAGAGCATCGACGGCATTGTGATCAGGGTGCAGGGCGGGGCGGGTCCTCTCGAGCTGCAGTCCAACGCGTAGTCCAGGCCGTCTTGCCCTAGCCGTCAGCGCGGAACGCGACGCCCGCCCGACAGGTCGGGGTACTGCTCGGCTCCCGGGTCGGGCCCGTGCCGGCGCAGCCAGTCGCGATGCGCGGCCTCGCACGCTCCGCGCAAAGTGCGGCGATACCCGATGAGCCGCCGGGGCTCGGCGTACGTCGTCGCGCGATAGCCGCGCTCGCCGCCGATCTCGATGAGACGCACGACCGCGTACGGGCCGGTCTGCGACGCGAGATGCCAGAGACCGGGCTCCTGCTCGACTGCGGCGAGCAGCGGATGCCAGTGGTTCGCGCGCTGCACCACGGGGCTCCCTCCGGACTCGAGTCGAGCAGTCCGGCCACCGCGGCACCAGCGTACGAGCCGGCGCCGACGGCCGCCACAGAACGGTCACCTTCCCGCAAGCCGACGCATAGCCTCAGCGCGGTAGCCTGAGCATCGATCACCGCCGCCCTCTCGACGAACCCGGAGCCGCCATGCTCGCGACCGACATCGGTCTCTTCGACGTGGAGGGGATCATCACGGGCGCGGGCCCCTGGGCCCTGCTGGTCGTGTGCGCGATCGTCTTCGTCGAGACCGGGCTGCTCGTCGGCTTCCTCCTGCCCGGCGACACGCTCCTCGTCATCACGGGCGTCCTCACCTACACGGGCGTCATCCCGCAGCCGATCTGGGTCGTCTCGCTGTCGATCATGATCGCGACGATGGGCGGCGACAACCTCGGATACTGGATCGGCCGGAAGGCGGGGCCTGCGATCTTCGAGAAGAAGTCCGCCGGGTTCTTCTCCAAACGCAGCGTCGCCCGCACCGAGGCGTTCTTCGCCAAGTACGGCGGATTCGCGGTCACGATCGCGCGCTTCATCGGCGTCGTCCGCACGATCGCCCCGGTCGCGGCGGGCGTGGGCCGCATGAACTACCGCACCTTCCTCATCTACGACACCCTCGGCGCGTTCCTCTGGGCCGTCGGGCTCACCGTCCTCGGGTGGGGCGTCGCGCACATCCCCGGCGTCGCCGAGGTCGTCACCGAGTACATCGAGATCGTCCTCCTCGTCGTCATCGCCATGGCCCTCACGGGCATCGGCTACCACGCGCTCAAGGAGCGTCACGAGCGCAAACAGGAGGAAGCCGCCGAGCGCGCGGGCACCCCGGTCGAGGTCGACATCGTCCGCCTTGACGAGCCCGAGCACGACGGCCGTCACGAGGCGCCCGCGCACGCGCGTCACCGCGGAGACCACGCCGAGCACGGCGCCGAAGCCGACCACGACGAGCACGAGCACCGCCGCGGCGACCCGCGCAAGCTCGTCGGCAAGCCCGACGGCGCTCACGAGAAGCCCGACGGGCTGCTCTAGCGGAGCATCCGCCCCGCAGCGCCCGCAGCGGCCAACGCCCGCCTACGCGCCCGTCGCGACGAGCACGAGCAGCGTCACGTTGAGCGCGATGAGCAGGCCCGCTGCGATGATCGCGAGAGCCGTCGTCAGACGCGCGTTGACGGCCGAGCCCATGATCCGGCGATCGGCGGTGAGCCGGACGAGCGGGATGAGCGCGAACGGGATCCCGAAGCTCAGCACGACCTGGCTGAGGACGAGCGCGAGCGTCGGGTCGACGCCGATGATGAGCAGTACCAGTGCCGGTGCGATCGTGATTGCGCGCCGCACGAGCAGCGGGATGTTCACGCGCAGCAGCCCGCGCATGATCTCGGCCCCCGCGTAGGCGCCGACCGAGGTCGAGGCGAGGCCCGAGGCGAGCAGCCCGATCGCGAACAGCAGGGCGACGGGCTCGCCGAGCGCCGCCCCGAGCGCCGCGTGCGCCCCCTCGAGCGAGTCCGTGCCCTCGACGCCTTCGAGGTTCGCCGCGGCGAGGAGCAGGATCACGACGTTGACCGTCCCGGCGATCGCGAGAGCGATCGTCACGTCGACCTTGGTGGCGCGCAGCACGAGGCGGCGCTCGACTCCGGCCTCGACGAGACCGAAGCGGTCGCGCGTGAGGGCCGAGTGCGCGTAGATGGCGTGCGGCATGACGGTCGCGCCGAGGATGCTCGCCGCGAGCAGCACGGAATCCGCTCCGTCGAACATCGGCACGAGACCTGCCGCGGCCTCCGCGGGGTCGGGCGGCCCGATGACGAGCCCGGCGCAGAACCCGACGGCGATCACGAGCATGAGCCCGGTGATGACGCGCTCGAACGGCTTCGCGCCCCGCTGCGACTGCACGACGAGCAGCAGCATCGACACGACGCCCGTGATGAGGCCGCCGACGATGAGCGGCAGGTCGAACAGCAGGTACAGCGCGACGGCGCCGCCGATGACCTCGGCGACGTCGGTCGCCATCGCGACGCCCTCGGCCTGCAGCCAGTAGCCGTACCGCGCCGGCCTCGAGCGAAACCGCTTGCCGAGCGCCTCGGGCAGGCTCTGCCCGGTCACGATGCCGAGCTTCGCCGACAGGTACTGGATGAGCCACGCCATGACGTTGCCCGTCACGACGACCCACACGAGCAGGTAGCCGAACGCGGCGCCCGCCGTCATGTTCGCGGCGACGTTGCCCGGGTCGAGATACGCGACACCGGCGACCATTGCCGGCCCGAGCAGCGGGGCGACGAGCAGACCGCCCCGAGCGGCCCTCACCGGGCGCGGATCGCGAGGCAGGGCATCCGTCGCATTTTTCGGCATGCCGAAATATTAGGCCCGGATGCTCCGCTCCAGCCACACGGATGCCGCGACGCTCGGCGAGATCACGACGGGGCCGCCCAGCGCCCGCACGATCGCGACCCCGGCGGCAGTGGTCTGCTCGTCGGCGACCCGCAGCGCCGCGTCGAGCGCGATGCCGAGCCGGTCGAGCACGCGCAGGGTGTCGGGGTCGCGGTCGCTGATGCGCACGACGCGGCCCGCGAATCCGAGCGGAGCCGCGTCGAGGCGCACCGCGTCGGGACGGGTGAGCGCGCCCGTCGCGCTCGGGATGAGGTCGCCGTGCGGGTCGCGGTCGGGGTGCCCGAGCTGCGCGTCGATCGCGTCGAGCAGACGGTCGCTGATGGCGTGCTCGAGCACCTCGGCCTCCTCGTCGACCTCGTCCCAGCCGTAGCCATGCACGCGCACGAGCCAGGTCTCGATGAGCCGGTGCCGGCGCAGCATCGCGAGGGCGCGCCGCTCGCCGTCGGCCGTGAGCGAGATCGCCGAGTACGGGCGGTGGTCGACGAGCCCGGCGGCGGCGAGCTTCTTCACCATCTCGGTGACGCTAGACGGGGCGAGTCCGAGGCGGGCGGCGAGCTGGCTCGGCGTGATCGGCTCGGGCTGCCACTCGGTGTGCGAGTAGATCGTCTTGAGGTAGTCGTCGGCGGCCGTCGAGGCGGCGCCGCTGAGCGCCGCGCGCACGCCCGATTCGACCATGGCTCCAGGGTACGGGGCGGCCCAGCCTTCGCGAGTGAGCCCGAAAGTGGCGACTGAGCCCGAAAGTTCGGGCCCAACTGCAACGAATGAGCACAACAGCTGCGGCAGGCGGGCGGCCCGCGAGCGGGTCGGCGCGGGTCGGCGCGAGCGGGTCGGCGCGTGTGGGTCGGCGCGGGCGGGCTAGCGGGCGGCGCGCTCGCGCAGCACGTCGGCGAGCGCCGCGAAGGCGAGGGCGCGGTGGCTGATCGCGTTCTTCTCGTCGGCGGTGATCTCGGCGCTCGTGACCGTGAGCCCGTCGGGCACGAAGATCGGGTCGTAGCCGAAC
>NZ_JAUSMI010000143.1 GCF_030645145.1 Microcella sp.
GACGCTCGCGCGGCGGGCGGCGGGCATCCGCACCGTGCCGGAATCGGCGAGGCCGGGCGGCAGGTCGATGAGGGGGCCGCCCGCGGGCAGGACGGCGGCGCCGGAGCGCGGCGCCGGGTCGGCGTCGGGCACGAGGCCCGGAGGCGGGGTGATGAGCGGCCGGGCGGGCCGCGCGTCGTCGTGATCGGTCATCGAGCTCCCTCGAGGGTCGCGAGAGATCCTAGCCTTCGCGCGGGCCCGCTGCCGAGGGGGTCGCGGCGGGAGGTCGATGGGGAGGGCTCCCCGACTCCGCCCGTGCCACGAGGCGCCGACCGGCCGCGCGGACGCTCGCGAGGCGGAACCGGCTGCGGATCCTCGCCGAGCGACTCGCCCGATCGTGGGCCGCGGCCGCCGCGGCGAGGGCGTCGGCCCACACCTCGTCCGCCTCGCGGGCGTCGATCTCGCGCCCTGAGAAGACCGCCTCGTCGGTGCGCAGGGCGAGCGCGCGCAGCGGCTCGGACTCGGCGACGCTCCCGTCGGGGTCCCGCCCCGCGGCGTCCGCGGCCGCGCCGCCGGCCGCGAGCCCTGCCGCGACGTGCACGCGCGTCGTGCGCTGCGGGATGTCCGCGCCGAGCTCCGAGAACCGGTCGACGAGCTCGTCCCACGCCCCCGCGACCGCCCGATGGCCCTCGTCGGCGCGACGACGGCGCTCGGCGCGGCGGCGCTTGAGCAGGGCGATGACGAGCATCGGCACGAGCATGAGCAGCGGCGGGATCCCCACCGCGAGCAGAGCGCCGAGCAGCCAGCCCGGCAGGCCGCTGTCGTCGCGCTCCTCGTCGTCCGTGTCATCGATCTCGACGGCCGTGACGAGGTCGTCCTGCTCGGAGTCGGTGCGCGGCGGCTGCCGCACCTGCGGCTGCGGCTCGGTGCGCGGCTCGGGGATCTGGTCCTGCGGCACGTCGGTCTCGTCGGGGATGGGGAAGAACGGCACCCAGCCGACGCCCTCGAACGCGACCTCGACCCACGCCGTCACGTCGTCGCCCATGATCGCGACGGGGCCGCCGCCCTCGCCGATCTCGGGCGCGAAGCCCATGACGACTCGGGTCGGGTAGTCGAGGCTGCGGGCCATGAGGGCGAAGAGAGAGGCGTACTGCTCCTCGTCTCCGACCATGCTCGGGAGCGTCACCATGTCGTTCATGCGATCGGCGGCATGACCGGCGCGCGAGGGCACCTGGTCGGAGGCGGTGCCCCGGCTGTAGTACCCGGTGGTCGCGAGGTGCTGCTCGAGGGCGCGGAGCTTCTCGACGGGCGACTCCGCCGTCGCGGTGAGCTCGGCGGCGAGCGCGACGACCGTGTCGGGGACGCCGACGACGGGCGCCGGCGCGAACGGCGCGACCGGGGCATCCCGGAGCGCGTCGTCCTCCGGGACGACCTGGCGCTCGGTCGCGACGCGGTAGCGCAGGCCCTCGCGCGCTCCCGAGGTGACGAGCGCGGCTCCGGTCGCGGCGTTGTAGCGGACATCCACTCGCTCGGGAGTCCCCTCGCCCTCGTCGGCACCGTCGAGGAACGCGATGTCGGCGGCGTAGCCCGCGCTCGGCAGCCAGACGTCGGCGTAGCCCGCGATGTCGACCGTGACGGCCTCGGCGGCGCCCGTGCGCGCGAGAGGGGGCTCGGGGATCGTCCGGCCGACGAGGCGGAAGCGTCCCGATCCCTCGAGCGCCTCGCTCGCACCGGCGACGTTCCAGGTGACCCCGTCGTAGACGTCCATCGCCGTCATGCGGACGCGGTCGCCGGGCTGCAGGCCCTCGACGACCATGAGCTCGGTGTCGACGAGATCCTTCGTGTACTCGCGGAAGCCCGCGAGCGGGCTCGGGTACTCGAGCGGCTCGAACGGCGGCTCGATCTCGTCGCGGAGGACGAAGCGATTGTCGGGCTGCGGCGCGATCAGCGCGGCGGCGGCCGACCCGAGCCCGATGGCCGCGACGACGACGATCGCGGTGCCGACGAGCTTGCGGCGGAGGAGCTGCTGCGCGGCGGCGCTCGACGTCGTCGCCGACGCGCGGCGCCGCCAGCCGAGCCACACGAGGGCGATGCCCGCGAACGCCGCTCCGCGGACCACGGCGAGCACGGGCTCGTCGGTGCCGAGGAGGACGCCGACGGCGTAGAGCACCGCGGGCCCGATGAGCAGGAGGGCCGCGCGGGGCGCCGTGCGACGGCGCGGGAGCCAGCGGAGCGCGAGCGTCGTCGACGTGAACGCGACGAGGAGGGCCGCCGCATACGGGACGGCCGTGACGTAGTCGGGCAGGCTCAGCGGCGCCTGCAGGGTGAGGATGTCGGCCCAGCCGAAGACGGCGCCGATCGCGAGCGCGGCGAGGGAGGCGATCGAGGGGAGGACGACGAGGATGCCGTCGGCGGGCGCGACGAAGGGCGTTCCGAGCAGGAAGTAGGCGGCGACGACGAGGCCCGCCGTCGGGAGGATGCCGAGGCGCAACCGCGCCGCGACGACGGCCGCCGCGGTGCCGACGACGAGACCGCCCGCTCCGGCGAGCGCGTAGGCGCTCGAGTCGAAGGCGGCGGCGAAGCCGACGAGGCCGATCGCGGCGAGCACGATGGGGACGAGGACGTCGGCGATCGTCCGGGGCGTCACGACATCCTCCGAACGAGGCGCTGCAGGTCGGCGAGCGTGCCGACCGTCGCGACGCGGAGACGGTCGACCGTCGCGATGCGGCTCGACGCCGCGACATCGGCGCGCAGGCCGATCGTCACCGCGTCGCGACCGAAGAGGGTCTGCACGGCGCGCGCGTCGGTGACGGCCATCCCCGACCCGCCCACGAGCACGACGAGGCTCGGGGCGGGCAGTCGCAGCGTCGCGGCGCGCGCGAACTCGCGGGCGTTCGGGTAGCGCGTCGTGACGGGCTCGAACCGGCACGAGTCGTCGAGGAGCGTCGTCGCGGTCGCGGTGCGCAGGGCACGCTGCTCGCTCACGACGGCGACGCGCGTGCCGTCGCGGATGACCTGGACGCCGAGGGAGGCGACGATCGAGACGGCGAGCTCGAACTCGTCCTCGCTCGCGTACTTGTCGCGGTCGGCGTCGAAGAGGATGACGAGCTGCGATCGGCGGGTCTCCTCGAACTGCCGGACCATGAGCTGGCCCGTGCGCGCGGAGGTGCGCCAGTGCACGTAGCGGCGGTCGTCGCCGGGCTCGTAGGCGCGCAGCGCGTGGAAGGAGATGTCGTGGTTCGTGATGGTCTTCGTGACCTCGCCCTCGAGGTCGCGCACGAGACCCGCCGCGCTCGGCGCGAGCCGCGCGGTGCGCGGGTGGACGAAGAGCTCGACCGGGTCGCCCCACGCGACCGCGCGGCGCAGCAGGCCGAGCTGGTCGCCGCGGACGGACACCGCGGGCCCCGCCACGATGACGGCGCGGCGCTCGGTCGGCACGGCGAACAGCTCGTCGTGCTCCTCCCCCGGCGCGAGGGCCGGAACGACGAACTCTGCGGAGCCCGCGCCGACCGGCAGCTCGAGGCGCGACGGCGACGACCGCCGAGCGCGAGCGTTCGCGATCACGAGCCTGCCGAGCGCGCGGTCGCCGGCGACGACGCGTCGCGGCTCGAGCTCGATGTCGATGCGGTAGGCGGCGCGGCCGAGCAGGAAGGCGATCGACACCACGGGCGCGGCGAGCAGCACCGCACCGAGCGCGACGAATTCGAGCCAGCCGAGGACGGCGCCCGCGATGAGCGCCGCCGCTCCCGCGCCGAGCACGATCCAGCCGAGCGGCGAGACCACGCGGACGACGGGCGCGACGGCGCGGCGAACCGCCCGTGCGGCGAGCAGGAGCGCCGCGGCGACCGGGC
>NZ_JAUSMI010000149.1 GCF_030645145.1 Microcella sp.
GCCTCGGCGCGCGACTTCGCCGCGTGCGCGCGCCTCGAGCGCGCCGGCGACCTCGACTAGGGCAGATCTGACCCGCTCGCGCGCCACACGCTGCCGCGGCGTCGTGCCGCGGTCAGCGCTACGCCGCCGCCTCCCCACCAAGTGCAGTCGCTGGACCCCCGATCCCTGTGCTCGTGCGGCCGACGGCCTTGCCGCGTGCATCAGAGACTGCATTTCGTACTGAGGTGGTCCGCCCGGCGCCCCATTCGGTGCGGCCCGATGCGCAACTCAGGAACCGAGCGCCCGGTCGGCCGCGGCTCGCCCGCAACGATGCGCGTGGGCGTTCGCCGTTCCTGAGCTGCGCACCGCGTGGTCGAGAGCGGCCACCATGAACGGCCGAGCGGCGACGTCTCCACCTCGGCGGCCGAACCTGGACGCCCGCGGAATGCCGCGGCCGACCCCGCCGTTACACTCGACAGTGCCGGTCCGCAGTAACCCCGGGCTCCAACTTCAGCCGCTTCGAGCGGCCACGCGCCGAGAGGCGTTCTGCGGGCCGGCACTTCTGTGCCCGGATTCTGCGCTCGGCCGTCCCGCCGCCCCAGCTCTCCCGCCGCTCGCCCGCGCATTCGCTTCGCCAGCGAGCCAGCGAGCCAGCCAGCCAGCCAGCCAGCGAGCCGGCCGCCCGCGCCCACGCCCGCGCCCACGCCCGCGGCCACGCCCCGCCTCGTCACATCGCGGTCGCCTCACCACCGTGAACCTCGTTCACCCACTCCGCACTTTTCGAAGCGCAGCGGCGAGGGCCGTCGCGCCAGCCGCGCCGCCGACACTCCGTCGAGCCCCCCGCGAACCTGAGAGTCAGCCGAACTCAGGCCGAATGCGCAAACCCCTCGGCCGAGGGCGCCGAACCCCTTGCATGTCACTCACCACTCGGACCCTCCGCCCCGGGCGAGCACGCCTCGCCGGCCTGCTGATGATCCCTGCGGCTCTGCTCGTGCTCTCGGGATGCGCCGCTCCGGCGCCGACCGATAGCGCTCCAGAGCAGCAGAGCCCGTCAGCCTCGGCCGACGAGTCGCTCACACCGGGAGAGAACGAGGTGATCACGATCGGGCTGAAGTTCATGCCCGAGACGATCACGGTCCCCGTCGGCACCACGGTCACGTGGCGCAACGGCGAGACCATCGGGCACACGATCACGTCGGGTGCCTGGGGCGACGTCAACGAGAGCACGGGCATCCGTGGCTCTCAGACGCCCGACGGCCTCTTCGATCACGCGCTCGCGCCGAAGGGGCAGGAGGGCGACACCTTCTCGTTCACCTTCGACGAGCCGGGGGAGTACCCGTACTTCTGCCAGCCGCACCTGGCGATGAACGCCATGGTCATCGTCGAGGGCTGAGTCGAGAGACAGCAGAACAGCACGACCGCACGTTCCGCAATCGCACGCACAGAGCACCACACACAACCAAGGAGCACACAATGCGCAAGACCACTGCTTTCGCCGGACTCGGCCTCGCCGCCGCGCTCGTCCTCACCGGCTGCTCGGCGACCGCCGAGGAGACCGCCGAGGAGCCCATGACCTCGGAGGAGACCGAGGCCGAGGCGCCCATGATCGACACCGTCAACAGCGACGGCTCGAACCTCCGCGCCCAGCTCACCGCGCTGCTCGCCGACCACGTGTACCTCGCCGGTGCCGCGATCGATCAGGCGCTGCAGGATGGCGGAGACCTCACCACCGAGCAGGTCGGCGCCGCCGTCGCCGCCCTCGACGAGAACTCGGTCGAGGTCGCCGCGCTCGTCGGCTCCGCCTACCCCGACGCCGAGCAGCCCTTCCTCGACTCGTGGCGCTCGCACATCCCGTTCTTCGTGAACTACACGGTCGCGAAGGCCACGGGCGACCAGGCAGGCGTCGACCAGGCCGTCTCCGACCTCAACGGCTACGCCGTGTCGTTCGGTCAGCTGATCAACTCGGTCGTCCCCGAGCTGCCCGCTGAGGCCGTCCAGGCCGAGCTCGAGATGCACGCCGTCTCGCTGATCGCCGCGATCGACGCCAACATCGCGAACGACCCGGCCTACTTCGACCTCCTCAAGGAGGCCGCGAGCCACATGCCGATGACCGCGACCGCGCTCGCCGGCGGCATCGCCACCAACCTCGAGCTCCAGTAGTCCTCGAGATCCTGCAGTAACCGCACCACCTCGGCCGGTGGAGGGCGCCCCCAGGCACCTCCACCGGCCGTTCCCGTTCCCGCACACCCCGCACCGCACGCACCGCACCGAACGCACAGAAGGGCTCGCTCATGCGCTACGTCCGCTGGATCGCCACCGGCCTCCTCGCCGTCGCCCTCCTCGTCAACGCCGTCATCCACCTCCGACTGGCCGCCCCGTTCGACGCGGTCGCCGGCACGCTCGCCTCGCAAGGCGACCTCTTCCGCATCCAGGCGGTCTCGAACATCGTCGCGATCGCGGTCGTCGTGATCGCGCGACGTCGATGGGCGGATGCCCTCGCCCTCGTCATCGCCGCCGGCGGAGCCGCGCTCATCGTCGTGACGGCTCTCGTCCCGCTGGATCTGACGGCGATCGGGCTGCCCCTGCTCTTCGAGCCGGCCTACTACCCGGACAAGACGTACGCTCTCGTGGCCCAGCTCGTGGCCGTGGCGGCCGCGACCGCGCTCATCCTGCTGCGCCGCCGGCCCGCGGAGGCGTCATGACCCTCCTCGCCACGCGCCCGCGCCGCGTCCACCGGGCCGCCGCGCATCCCGCGCGACCGGCGCGCGCGCCGCGGGATCAGCATCCACCTGGAATGCTGGTACTCGTGAGTACCGATCCCGAGGCCGAGCGCGATCCGCTCTCCTCCCCCGACGTGGCGAACGCGCTCCTGCAGCGCGTGGCGACCGGAGACCAGCGGGCGTTCAGCGACCTGTACGACCTGACGGCATCGCGCATGCTCGGCCTCGTGCGGCACGTCCTGAAGGACCACTCCCAGTCGGAGGAGGTCGTTCAGGAAGTGATGCTCGAGATCTGGCAAACCGCGAGCCGCTTCGATCCGAATAAGGGGAAAGCGGTGACCTGGATGCTCACCATGGCCCATCGCCGAGCGATCGACCGCGTGCGCAGCGCGCAGTCGAGTCGTGACCGCGACACCAAGGTGGGCATCCGCGATCTGGACCGGGAGTTCGATTCGGTCTCGGAGAGCGTGGAGATCCGCGTGGAGCACGACCGAGTGGAGAAGGCGTTGTCTCGACTGACCGACCTGCAGCGACAGGCCGTCGAGCTCGCCTACTACGGCGGCTACTCGCACAGCGAGGTGGCCGAGATGCTGAGCGTGCCGATCGGCACGGTCAAGACACGATTGCGCGATGGCATGATCCGCCTGCGCGAAGAAATGGGGGTGGCATCGTGAGCCGCTCTGACGACGATTTCGACTACGACGACTTCGGGGACGTGGCGGCCGAGCTCGCGCTCGCCCTCCCGCCCGTCGACCCCTCGCCCGACCTGAAGGCGCGGCTCATGGCGCAGGTCGCCGTGACCCCGCAGCTTCCGGCCCGCACGAGCGAGCCGGCCCCGAGCGCCGAGCCCGCCCCGACTGCGGGCCTCGCGCCCGTGACGAGCCTCGCTCCCGCAGCGACCCCGGCGACGGATGCGCGCCCCGCCTCGCCCGCCGAGCAGAAGGCGAACGCCCGCTGGTTCACGCGCACCTCGGCGACCCTCGTCGCGGCGGCGGCCGCCGTCGCCCTGTTCTTCGGGGGAGTCGTCTCGGCGAACCTCTTCCAGCCCGGGGACGACGCGCAGCAGCTCGCCGCGATCGTCGCCGCGCCCGACGTGCAGACCGTCGCGGCTCCCGTGACCGACGGCGGCAGCGCGACGCTTGTGAGCTCCGAGTCGCTCGGCCTCTCGGCGATGGTCTTCGACGGCCTGCCCGAGCTGAGCGACGACGAGGCGTACGCCCTCTGGTACATCACCGACGGCGAGCCGACCCCGGCCGGCCTGTTCACGGTCGAGGAGAACGGCGAGGTCGTCCAGGTCCTCGACGGTGCCTTCGAGGCCGGAACGATCGTTGGCGTGACAGTCGAGCCGAGCACGGGAAGCCCCGCGCCGACGACGACGCCGATCGTGGCGATACCGACGGAGGCCTAGGCCGCCGCACCGAATCACAGCACAGCGCAGCGCTGCAGCATCACGAAGGGCCCGGGAGGATCTCCCGGGCCCTTCGTCGTGCGCTGCGGCGGTCTATCCGAACTTGCCGGAGACGTAGTCCTCGGTCGCCTTGACGCTCGGGTTCGAGAAGATGACGCGCGTGTCGTCGTACTCGATGAGCTTGCCGGGCTGGCCCGTCCCGGCGATGTTGAAGAACGCCGTCCGGTCGCTCACGCGCGAGGCCTGCTGCATGTTGTGCGTGACGATGACGATCGTGTAGTCCTGCTTGAGCTCCTCGATGAGGTCCTCGATGGCGAGGGTCGAGATCGGGTCGAGGGCCGAGCACGGCTCGTCCATGAGGATCACCTCGGGTTCGACGGCGATCGCCCGCGCGATGCAGAGGCGCTGCTGCTGGCCGCCGGAGAGACCCGAGCCGGGTCGGTCGAGGCGATCCTTGACCTCGTTCCACAGGTTGGCGCCCTGGAGCGACTTCTCGACGAGGTCGTCGGCATCGGACTTCGAGATGCGGCGGTTGTTGAGCGTGACGCCCGCGAGCACGTTGTCGCGGATCGACATCGTCGGGAAGGGGTTGGGCCGCTGGAAGACCATGCCGACCTGGCGGCGCACGAGCACGGGGTCGACGCCGGGGCCGTAGAGGTTGTTGCCGTCGACGAGCACCTCGCCCTCGACGTACGCGCCGGGGATCACCTCGTGCATGCGGTTGAGAGTGCGGATGAACGTCGACTTGCCGCAGCCCGACGGGCCGATGAAGGCGGTGACGCTGCGGGGCTCGATGACCATGGTGATGTCCTCCACGGCCTTGAACTTGCCGTAGTAGACGTTGAGGTCGTTGACTTCGATGCGCTTGGACACGGTGCGAGTGCTTTCCTATCCGGTGGGGTGGCTCAGCGGCCGAGCTTGGGGGCGAACTGGCGGGCGACGAGGCGAGCGACGAGGTTGAGCAGCATGACGATCAGTATCAGCGTCAGCGCTCCGGCCCAGGCGCGATCGAGGTAGGCCTGCGCGTCGGTGCCCTGGGCGACGTAGGAGGTGTAGACGAACACCGGGAGGGACTGCATGCGGCCATCGGTCAGGTCGTAGTTCAGGTTGTTGGTGAACCCGGCGGCGATCAGCAGCGGAGCGGTCTCGCCGATCACGCGTGCGATCGACAGCATGATGCCGGTCGTGATCCCTGCGATCGAGGTCGGGAGGACGACCTTGACGATCATGAGCCACTTCGGCACGCCGAGCGCGAACGCGGCCTCGCGCAGCTCGTTGGGGACGAGCCGCAGCATCTCCTCCGATGACCGCACGACCACGGGGATCATGAGGACGGCGAGGGCCATCGCCCCCGCGAGTCCGAGACGCTCGCCCGGCCCGAGCAGCGCGCTGAACACCGCGTAGGCGAACAGGCCGGCCACGATCGAGGGGATGCCCGTCATGACATCGACGAAGAAGGTGATCGCGCGCGCGAGCCGGCCTCGGCCGTACTCGACGAGGTAGATCGAGGCCATGAGGCCGATGGGGATCGAGATGAGAGCGGCGGTGCCCGTCATCAGGAGGGTGCCGACGATCGCGTGGATGGCACCGCCTCCCTCGCCGACGATGCTGCGCATCGAGTAGGTGAAGAACTCGAGGTCGAACCGGGGCAGGCCGTTGGTGATGACGGTGTAGACGAGCGAGATGAGCGGCAGGAGTGCGATCACGAACGCGAGTGATACGAGGGTCGTCACGAAGCGGTCGGTGGCCTTCCGCTGCCCTTCGACGAGCCGCGCGACCGCGACGATGACGACTGCGTAGGCGAGGACGCCGAAGAAGACGGCACCGACGATGTTGAATTCGTCGAGGGGCGCACCCGCCCCGAGCAGCGCGAAGACGGCGGTGGAGGCGGCGAGGCAGGCGGCGAGCACCCACCACGGGGTCGCCTTCGGAAGTCGTCCGGAGGCGAAGGAGTTGGACTCGCCGGTGTGGATCGCGGAGGTCGCGGTCATCAGTTGGCTCCGGAGAAGTCTTTGCGGCGGTTGACGACGACGCGCGCGATGGCGTTGACCACGAGCGTGATAGCGAAGAGCACGAGGCCCGTGGCGATCAGCACGGAGACGTTGTCGCCGTACGCCTCGGGGAACGAGAGCGCGATGTTGGCGGCGATCGTGGAGGGGTTGATCGAACTGATGAGGTTCACCGTGATGACGCCGGTCGCCGAGAGCACCATCGCGACGGCCATCGTCTCGCCCAGCGCGCGGCCGAGGCCGAGCATCGTCGCGGAGATGATGCCCGGGCGTCCGAACGGGAGCACGGTCATCCGGATCATCTCCCATCTCGTGGCGCCGAGCGCGAGCGCGGCCTCCTCGTGCAGGACGGGCGTCTGGAGGAACACCTCGCGGCACAGCGCCGTGATGATCGGCAGGATCATGACGGCGAGGACGATGCCCGCGGTGAGGACGGTGCGCCCGGTGCCCGAGGGCGGGCCGGCGAAGAGCGGGATGAAAGAGAGGTTCTCCCACAGCCATGTGTAGGACGGCTGGATCGCCGGGGCGAGGACGTTGCCGCCCCACAGGCCGAAGACGACTGAGGGCACCGCGGCGAGCAGATCGATGATGTAGCCCAGCCCCTGGGCCAGCCGCCGGGGCGCGTAGTGCGAGATGAAGAGCGCGATGCCGAGGGCGATGGGGACGGCGAGCACGAGGGCGATCAGCGCGGCCCAGACGGTGCCGAAGACGAGGGGCGCGACGTACTCGAGGAAAGTGTCTCCGCCGAGGATGCTCAGCTGATCGGCGGGAACGGTGACGGCGGGGATGCTCTGGATCACCAGGAACGCCGCCACGAGAGCGAGCGTCGCCAGGATGAGGGAGCCGGCGAGTGCGGCTGAGCCGGCGAAGACGCGGTCGCCGGGGCGCTGCTTGGCTGCGATTCTGGGCGGGGTTCCCAGTGCGGTCATCGGAGAGTGTCCTCGCTCGGGGCGCTGCGTGACGCGGGGGCGGATGGTGCCGGGGAGATTCCCCCGGACAGTCTGCCGGGCGCGGGTGCCTCGCACAATGCGAGAGGCGCCCGCGCCCGGCAGGAGTGGTGGTGAACTAGCCGATCAGCTCGACCGCCGCGGTCGCGCGCTCGCGGAGCGCGTCCGAGATGGGCGCCGAACCGGCGGCCTCGGCGGCGGCCTGCTGGCCCTCCTCCGAGATGATGTAGCTGAAGTAGGCCGACACGAGCTCGGCGTCGGCGGCGTCCTGGTACTCGACGCAGCCGATGAGGTAGCTCACGAGCACGACGGGGTACACGCCCGAGGCGTCGGTCCCGCGGTCGAGCTCGATGGCGAGGTCGCCCTCGCCCCGGCCCTCGACGAACGGCGAGGCGTCGACGACGGCCGCAGCGGCCTCCGGCGAGAACGGAACGTATTCGTCGCCGACCTTCACCGAGACGGTGCCGAGATCGCCGGCGCGCGAGGCGTCGGCGTAGCCGATGGTGCCGGTGCCGTTGGTGACGGCGTCCACGACGCCCGAGGTGCCCTGAGCGGCCTCGCCGGACTCGAACGGCCACACGCCGTCGGGCTCAGCCGTCCACACGTCGCCCGCCGCCTCGAAGAGGTAGCCGGTGAAGTTCTCGGTCGTGCCCGAGTCATCAGCGCGGTGGACGGGCGTGATCGCGAGGTCGGGGAGCTCGACGCCCTCGTTCTGCGACGCGATGGCCTCGTCGTTCCAGTTGGTGATCGTGCCCGCGAAGATGCCCGCGATGGTGGCCGGGTCGAGGTTGAGGGAGTCGACGCCCTCGAGGTTGAAGATGACGGCGATCGGCGACACGTAGGCGGGGATCTCCACGATGCCCGACTCGGGCACGCAGCGGCCGAACTAGCCCGCGGCGATCTCATCGTCCTTGAACGCGCGGTCGGAGCCGGCGAAGGCCGACCCGCCCGCGATGAAGGTGTCGCGACCGGCGCCCGAGCCCGAGGGGTCGTACTCGACGGTGACGTCGGGGTTGGCGTCCTGGAACGCGGCGACCCAGGCCTCCTGTGCCGACTGCTGCGAGGAGGCGCCCGCGCCGACGAGGGTGCCCTCGAGCGACGATGCGCCCTCGGTCTCCTCCGGCGCGGCGCCGCCGGGCTCGTTGGCGGCGCATCCGCTCAGCACGATGGCGCTGGCGGCGATGAGAGCGGTGAAGCCGCTCGCACGTGTGATGTTCACTGTGTTCCCTTCGGGGATCGGTGACGGGTTCTGCACGGCGCAAGGGGGCCGCACGAGGTTCGACGCTACGAAGCGCTGGTGACCACCGTCGTCCTCGTCGGTGAACGGAAGGTGAACGAGCGGGGAACGCTAGAGCCCTGAGGAGTGCGTCTCGACCGCCACGAGCCACGGCGTCTCGCTCTCGAGCGAGAAGTGCAGGACCGAGTACTCGCCGGTGCCGAGCGACGCGCTGCGCCGCAGGTCGCGCGTGACCGTGGCCCCGCCGAGGGATGCCGCGGCCTCGATGATCTGCGGGATCACCGGGCCGTGCGAGCACACCACGACCGACTGGCGCTTGGCGACGCGCTTGGCCACGGCCGCGCTCACGCGCGCGCCGTCGCCCGTCCACGCGTCCTGGCTGAGCGTCGTCGAGGCCTTCACGTCGAGGCCCGTGATCGCGGCGGTCGGCCCGATCGTCGACAGGCAGCGGGCCGCGGTCGACGACACGAGCCGCTCGGGCCCGTAGGCGGCGATGCCGCCGGCGACCGCGAGCGACTGCTCGATGCCGCGGTGCAGGAGCGGCCGGGTGTGGTCGGGGCCGTCCCACTGCTCGGGCGGCATGGCCTTGCCGTGCCGCAGCACGACGAGGGCGAAGGTGCGCGCGTGGCCCGCCTCGACCTGCGCAGCGAAGCGGTCGAGCACGTCGGCGTCGTGCTCGTACGTGAGGTGCTTGGAGGCCTTCGCGATCGGCAGCCATTCGAGCGCGAGGATCTCGCCGTTGGCCTCGTAGGTGTGCCGCTCGGCGGCACCCGGGTCGACCTCGGCCGACCAGTAGTGCACGATCTTCGGCCGCCCGTTGGGAAGGGTGTACTCGACGGCGCCGAGCGGCGCGCCGAGGTCGACGTCGAAGCCCGTCTCCTCCTGGATCTCGCGCACCGCGGTCTGCGGCAGCGTCTCGCCCGGGTCCACCTTGCCCTTGGGGATCGTGACGTCCTTGTGCTGGGTGCGGTGGACGAGCAGCACCCGCACCTTGCCGTCGACGAGCTTCCACACCACGGCGCCGGCGGCGACGACGGCGTCGGTCGCGGCCTCGCCCGGGGCATCCGCCGGGGTCATCGGGTGCCGCCGAGCCGACGGCGCGCGGTCACGGTGGTCATGACCACATTCTGCATGTCGGCGAGCGCGCGGCCCTTATCGTCGCGGTGGCGGCGCTCCCACTCGCCGTCCGGCCGCAGCGCCCACGCGCTCGTCGCGTCGCTCATCGCGAGGTCGAACATCGCGTCGACCTGCGCGAGGTGCAGGGGGTCGGTGAGGCGCACGAGCACCTCGATCCGCCGGTCGAGGTTGCGGTGCATCATGTCGGCGCTGCCGATCCAGACGTGGGGCTCGCCGCCGTTGCGGAAGGAGAACACGCGCGAGTGCTCGAGGTAGCGGCCGAGCACGCTGCGCACGCGGATGTTCTCGCTCGCCCCCTCGAGCCCGGGCACGAGCGCGCAGATGCCGCGCACGACGATGTCGACCGGCACTCCGGCGTTGCTGGCGCGGTAGAGCGCGTCGATGATCGCCTCGTCGACGAGCGAGTTCACCTTGATGCGGATGCCCGACTCGCGCCCCTCCTTCGCGGCCTTGATCTCGCCGCTGATGCCGCGGAGCAACCCGCGCCGCAGGTAGCGCGGCGCCACGAGCAGGCGCTTGTACTTCTTCTCGATGGCGTAGCCGGAGAGCTCGTTGAACAGCCGCGTGAGGTCCTTGCCCACCTGCGGGTCGGCGGTGAACAGGCCGAGGTCCTCGTATATGCGGCTCGTCTTCGGGTTGTAGTTGCCCGTGCCGACGTGCGAGTAGTACTTCAGCTCGCCGTTCTTCTCCTGCCGCACGACGAGTGCGAGCTTGCAGTGCGTCTTGAGGCCGACGAGGCCGTAGACGACGTGCACGCCGGCCTTCTCGAGCTTGCGGGCCCACTCGATGTTGTTCTGCTCGTCGAAGCGCGCCTTGATCTCGACGAGCGCGAGGACGGCCTTGCCGGCCTCGGCGGCGTCGATGAGCGCCTCGACGATGGGACTGTCGCCGCTCGTGCGGTAGAGCGTCTGCTTGATGGCGAGCACGTTCGGGTCGCGCGCCGCCTGCTCGAGGAAGGCCTGGACGCTCGTCGCGAACGACTCGTAGGGGTGATGGACGAGCACGTCGGAGCGCCCGATCGCGCGGAAGAGGTCGGGCGTCGCGTTCGGCTCGCTCGGCTGCAGCTGCAACGGGGTGACGGGCACGTGCTTGGGGTACTTGAGGTGCGGCCGGTCGATCTTCGAGATCTCGAACAGCCCGCCGAGGTCGAGCGGCGCGGGGAGCCGGTAGACCTCCTGCTCGGTGATGCCGAGCTCGCGCACGAGCAGGCCGAGCGTCAGGTCGTCCATGTCATCGGTGATCTCGAGGCGGATGGGCGGGCCGAAGCGCCGACGGAGCAGCTCGCGCTCGAGCGCCTGGATGAGGTTCTCGGTCTCGTCCTCCTCGATCTCGACGTCCTCGTTGCGCGTGACGCGGAACTCGTGGTGCTCGAGGATCTCCATGCCGGGGAAGAGCTCGCCGAGGTGGTTCGAGATGAGGTCCTCGAGGGTGAGGAAGCGCTGCAGCCCCGAGCCGTCGTCCGGCAGCGGCACGAAGCGCGGCAGCACCTGCGGCACCTTCAGGCGCGCGAACTCGACCTTCTCCGTCTTCGGGTTGCGCACGCGCACCGAGAGGTTGAGCGAGAGCCCCGAGATGTACGGGAAGGGGTGGGCGGGGTCGACCGCGAGCGGCATGAGGACGGGGAAGATCTGCTTCGAGAACGTCTGATCGACCTGGATGCGGTCGGCCTCGTCGAGGTCCGCCCAGTTCTCGATGTGGATGCCCGCATCGTCGAGCTCGGGCTTCACGAGGCTGTGGAAGCAGAGAGCGTGCCGGTGCTGCAGCTCGAGGGCCGTCCGATTGATGTCGGCGAGGACATCCGCCGGCGCCCGTCCGATGTTGGTCGGCACGGCGAGGCCGGTGACGATGCGCCGCTTGAGGCCGGCGACGCGGACCATAAAGAACTCGTCGAGGTTCGAGGCGAAGATCGCGAGGAAGTTGACGCGTTCCAGCAGCGGGACGGCCGGGTCCTCCGCGAGCTCGAGCACGCGTTGGTTGAAGCGCAGCCAGCTCAGCTCGCGGTCGAGGTACCGCTCGACGGGCAGCGTGCCGTCGTCGACGCTCGTGGTCTCGTCCCAGTCGTCGAGGAAGTCGCCCCCGACGCCCCCATCGACCTGGTAGCTCGAATCGGTGCGGTACTCCTCGTCCTGCATGCGCACATCATGCCAGGGGGGGATGCCCGGCCGGGGTTCCGCGTCGTCGCTCAGTCGGCGGACCGGGGCGACGGCTCGTCACCGACGACCTCGCCCGGCGCGACCGCGGTGTCTGCCGGGTCGCGCTGCGCGCGGCTCGCGGCGAGGAACGGGATCGCGATCGTCGAGACGATGCCGCCCCACAGCAGCGAGTATCCGTATCCGCCGACATCGGCCGCGCGTCCGAGGGCGGGCTGGATGGCGACGCCGCCCGCGCTGCCGAGGAGCGAGTGGAAGGAGAGCACGGTCGCGCGCTGCGCCGAGGGGATCATGTCGTTGAGGTAGGCCCGCTGCGCCGGCTGCCCGATCGAGGAGGCGATTCCCCACGCGGCGAGCAGGGCGATCGCGACCCACAGCTCGCGGACGAAGAAGAACGCGACGAGCACCGCGGCGGAGGTCGCGGCCGAGGCGAGCAGGAGAGTCGTGCGGCGCCGGACGAGCCGGCGGACGACCGGCGCGAGCGCTCCTCCCGCGATCGAGGCGCCCGAGATGACGGCGGCCGCGAGGCCCGCGAGCGCGTAGGCGCCGTCGTCGCCGCCGAGCTCGAGCAGGTAGGGCTGCAGCGCGTAGAAGGCGTAGATGCCGACGCCCGTCGTGAACGGCGCCGCGATCATGAGCCAGCGGATGGGCGGCCGCCCGAGCCCGTGCCGCACCGACGAGCGTATGACGTCGCGCACGGCGGCCATCGGCGTCGCGCCGCGCACGGGCGTGAAGCCGAGGTCGCGCATGAGCACGGCCGCGATGACGAGCATGGCCACGAGCACGCCCGCGCGCACGAGGAACGGCACGCCGAGGTCGGTCGCCTGGGCGATGATGCCGCCCGCGACCGAGCCCGTGAGCATCGCGACGCCTGCGACGACCTGCGCGCGGCCGAAGACGGTCTCGAGCGCGCCGCGGTAGTCGGTCGCGCGCAGGGCGTCGACGAGCCACGCGTCGACCGCGCCGGAGAAGAAGGTGAAGCCGAGGCCCAGTAGCACCGAGACGATCGCCCACGCCCAGAACGGCGCCTGCTGCACCCACATCACCCAGTAGGCGAAGGTCGTGACGGCGAGCGTCACCGTTCCGAGCAGGTAGGAGGCGCGCCTCCCCCACGTGTCGGCGACGACCCCGGTCGGGATCTCGAAGATGACCATGCCCGCGGTGAAGAACGCGTTGGCCGCGAATGCCTCGAGATTGGTCAGCCCCGCGTCGAGCAGGAAGAGCGTGTTGATGCCCCAGATGAACGACGCCGCGAGCGTGCTGCCGAGCGTGAGCGCGTAGTACGTCCCCTCGACGCGGCGCGGGGTCGGCGCTCGCCGGGTCATGCGCGCGCCGCCTCCGCGGGCGGAGCAGCCGTCGTCGCGCGCGCCATGGCAGCGCGCGGGGCGAGCGCGAGCGCGACGCCGACCGCGATCGCCGCGCCGACGAGCTGAGCGACGATGAACGGCCCGGCGCTCGCCGGGGCGATCCCGGCGAAGGTGTCGCTCGCGATGCGTCCGATTGTGATCGCGGGGTTCGCGAAGCTCGTCGAGCTCGTGAAGAAGTAGGCGGCGCCGATGTAGGCGGCGACCGCGGGCGCGATGAGGGCGTCCCTGCCCTGGCGGGCCAGTAGCAGGATGACCGCGATGAGCCCCGCCGTGGCGACGACCTCGGCGAGGAGGGTCGCGGGCTCGGCGCGGTCGGTCGTGCTGATCGCGACGACGGGGAGCCCGAACATGAGGTTCGCGAGCGCGGCTCCCGCGAGGCAGCCGGCGACCTGCGCGGGGATGTACACGGCCGCGTCGACCGGCCCGGTGCGACGGAGAGCGAGCATGACCAGGGTCACCGCGGGGTTGAGGTGCGCGCCGCTGAGCCCGCCGAGCGCGGCGATGAGCACGAAGAGCGCGAAGACCGTCGCGATCGCGTTCATGAGTAGCTGCACGCCGACGTCGTCGCTGAGGCGCGTCGCCATGACGCCCGAGCCGATCACGACGGCCGCGAGGGTCGCGGCGCCGAGGCCCTCGACGAGGGCGCGGCGCCCGAGCGAGAGCGGAGCGGGCGCGGGGTCGGCGGCGGCGGTCATGGTGCGATGCTACGCCCGTCGATAGACTGTCGTCTATGAGTGGCGAGGCGATGACGGATGGCGCGCTCCGCGCGCTCACCGACCCGACCCGCGCGGCCATCCTCCGGCGCCTCCTCTCCGCCCCTGACGGGCGCGCCACGGTCGGGGCGCTCGCGGACGCGCTCGAGCTCACCCAGCCGACCGTCTCGCACCACCTGGCGCGACTGCGCGATCTCGGCCTCGTCATGGGCGAGCCGGAGGGGCGCCGGGTCTGGTACTCGGTCGCGCCGGAGGAGCTCGACCGGGTCGCCGACGTGCTCGACGCGGCCCCGGCCGCGCGGATGACGGGCCACGTCCTGCAGCGCATCATCGGCGACCTGGCCCTGCGCTTCGAGGGCACCTTCTCGCGGGGCACGGTCGAGCGCTACGTGCTCGAGAGCTACGACCTCCTCGCCGACGGCGCGCGCATCACCCGGTTCCTGCCGTCGCTCACCGCCCGGTTCGCGGCCGATCGTCTCGCAGCGCTCGCCGCGGTCGCTCGCCGGGATGAGGCCGGCCGACCCCTCGAGGTGCTGTTCGTGTGCGTGCAGAACGCGGGGCGCTCGCAGCTCGCCGCGGCGATCCTGCGGCAGCTCGGCGGCGATCGCGTGAGCGTGCGCACGGCCGGCTCCGCTCCCGCCGAGGCGGTGCGCGCCTCCGTCGTCGCGGCGCTCGACGAGATCGGGGTGCCGCTCGGCGGCGAGTTCCCGAAGCCGCTCACCGACGAGGCGGTGCGCGCCGCCGACGTCGTCGTCACGATGGGCTGCGGCGACGCGTGCCCCGTGTATCCGGGGCGGCGCTACCTCGACTGGGCGGTGGACGACCCCGTGGGGCGCCCGCTCGAGGAGGTGCGCCGGATCCGCGACGACATCGATGCGCGGGTGCGGGGGCTGCTCGACTCGCTCGTGTGAACAGCGGGTGAATCGTTCGGCAGCGAGTGGAAATCGCATAGATCACCATCTATGCTTACGAGCATGAGCGACAACAGCATCCCCACCGTTCTCTTCGTCTGCGTGCACAACGCCGGCCGCTCGCAGATGGCCGCGGGCTACCTGCAGCACCTCGCGGGCGACCGCGTGCAGGTGCTCTCCGCCGGGTCGGCGCCGAAGGACCAGATCAACCCCGTCGCCATCGACGCCATGGCCGAGGAGGGCATCGACATCGCGCACAACGTGCCGAAGGTGCTCACGACCGAGGCGGTGCAGGAGAGCGACGTCGTCATCACGATGGGCTGCGGCGACGTGTGCCCCGTGTTCCCCGGCAAGCGCTACGAGGACTGGGAGCTCGACGACCCGGCCGGCCAGGGCATCGAGTCGGTGCGCCCCATCCGCGACGAGATCAAGCGCCGCATCGAGGTGCTGCTCGGCGAGATCCTCCCCGCCTGAGCCTCGCGACAAGCGCAGCCGGGCTACGAGTCGACGCGCTCCGCCGCCTCCTCCTCGTGGAGGGTGAAGCGGTAGCCGACGTTGCGCACGGTGCCGATGAGCGACTCCATGTCGCCGAGCTTCGCGCGCAGGCGCCGGACGTGCACGTCGACCGTGCGGGTGCCGCCGAAGTAGTCGTAGCCCCACACCTCGCTCAGCAGCTGCTCGCGCGTGAAGACGCGGCTGGGGTTCGCGGCGAGGAAGCGGAGGAGCTCGAACTCCTTGAAGGTCAGGTCGAGCGTGCGCCCGTGCACCTTCGCCGAGTAGCTCGCCTCGTCGATGACGACGCCCGAGGCCTTGATCATGCTCGACCCGCCGTCGCGCGACTGGCGGCCGATCGCGATGCGCAGCCGGGCATCCACCTCGGCGGGCCCCGCCGCGTCGAGGATGACGTCGTCGATGCCCCATTCGGCGGTGACCGCCGTGAGGCCGCCCTCGGTGATGACGAGGAGGAGCGGCGAGCCGGCGCCCGTCGCGGTGAGGATCTTGCACAGGCCCTTCGCGGCGGCGAGGTCGGTGCGGCCGTCGACGATGATCGCGTCAGCCGAGGGCGCGCCGACGAGGGCCGCAGGCTCCGCAGGGATGATGCGGACCCGGTGGCTGAGGAGTCCTAGCGCGGGCAGAACGTCGCTGTTCACCTGCGAGGTCAGGATCAACAGCTGAGCCACTCGTCCTCCAGGGTGTCCGGCTCAGTCTACAAGCGCCCTAGCATGGGGGAATGCGCCGGACCCTCGCGACCGCGATCCCCGTCTGGGTGGCCGTCGTCGCGGGCGTCATCGCCCTCGTCTCGCTCGGTCGTCCCGAGGTGTGGCTGCCGTCGGTGCCCGTGATCGGGGCCGGCGCCCTGCTGCTGACCTTCCTCGTGCAGGTGAGCCTGCAGTCGAAGGACGGCCTCGTGAAGCGCATGCTCGTGAGCGTGACGGGCGTCGTGGTGATCCTCGCGATCGCGTCGTTCGCGATGATTCTCACAGTCCCCAGCGCGTAGACTGAGCGCATGCTGCTCGCGATCGAAATCTTCTTCCTCGGCCTGCTCGCTCTGGCGTCGCTCGCGATCGGCGGCGTGTCCATCGTCGTCCTGCGCAACCTGTACCGCGGCCAGCGCTGACATCGGCGGCGTCGTGTTCAATCTCGACACGAGCCTGCCCGCCGAGCTCGCCCCCCTCTCGTGGCTCATCGGGGTCTGGGAGGGCACGGGCGTGGTCCACTACGACGACGCCGGCACGACGCGCGAGCACGAGTTCGGCCAGCGCGTCAGCTTCAGCCAGGACGGCCTGCCGTACCTGAACTACTCGTCCACGACGTGGATCCTCGACGAGTCGCTCACGCCCCTCAACGCCGAGGCCGGCTACTGGCGCCTGCACCGCCCCTCGCAGCCGGGCGACCCCGGCCCCGGCATGCTCCCCGGCGTCGGCGAGCGGCCCTACCCGACGGCCGAATCGGTCGAGACCCTGCGCACGCCGCGCGGCGACTTCGAGATCGAGGTCGCGCTCATCCACCCCGGCGGCGTGAGCGAGCTCTACCTCGGCACCGTCAGCGGCCCGCGCATCGACCTGCAGACCGACGCCGTCATGCGCTCCGCGAGCGCCAAGGAGTACGCCGCCGCGACGCGCCTCTACGGTCTCGTCGACGGCCGCCTGCTCTGGGCGTGGGACATCGCCGCGCTCGGCAACGACCTCCGCACGCACGCCTCGGGGACGCTGACCCGTGTCGACTGAGTCCGCCTTCCTGAGCGTCCCCGGAGCGGTCGCCGGCGCGCCCGCCTCGCCCGACGGCGTCGTCACGGCGGCCCACTACGGCGACCCCGTCTCCGAGCAGCGGATGCTCGCCGCGGGCCGCGCGATCGTCGACCTCTCCGACCGCGGAGTCGTGACCGTCACGGGCGATGACCGCCTGCGCTGGCTCGACTCGCTCACCTCGCAGGCCGTCGGGCAGCTCGCGCCGGGATCGAGCGCGGAGACCCTGCTGCTCGACCCGCAGGGGCGGCTCGAGCACAGCATCCGTCTGCTCGATGACGGCACGACGACCTGGCTGCTCGTCGACGCGGCGCAGGCCGCGCCGCTCGCCGGCTGGCTCGACCGGATGCGCTTCATGATGCGCGTCGAGGTCGCCGACGTCTCGGCCGAGTGGGCGACCCTCGGTCAGCTGCAGCCCGAGGGCGCGCGGCTGCTCGTCTCGGCGGCCGAGCCGAACGGCACGCCGCTCGTGTGGCGCGACCCGTGGGTCGAGGTGCAGTCCGGCGGCTGGCAGTACGCGGGCGTCGAGGCGCACCCCGGCGCCGAGTTCCCGGCCGTCGAGCTGCTCGTGCCGCGCGATTCACTGCCCGGTCTCGTCGCGGGGCTGGGGGCGGGGCTCGCGCACGTCGCCGGCTCGCTCGCGCTCGACGCGCTGCGCATCGCCGCGTGGCGTCCGCGGCAGAGCGACGTCGACGAGCGGTCGATCCCGCACGAGCTCGACTGGCTGCGCTCGGCCGTCCACTTGTCGAAGGGCTGCTACCGCGGGCAGGAGACCGTCGCGAAGGTCCACAACCTCGGGCACCCGCCCCGCCGGCTCGTCATGCTGCACCTCGACGGCACGCTCTCGCTGCTGCCCGTCGCTGGCTCGCCCGTGCTGAGCGGCGGAGCCGAGGTCGGCCGCGTCACCGCCGCCGCGCGGCACCACGACCTCGGGCCGATCGCGCTCGCCGTCGTCAAGCGCTCCCTCGCCGTCGACGCGCCGCTCGTCGTCACGGCCGAGGTGCCCGGCGACGACGGAGCCCCCACCGGCGAGACCGCCGAGATCGCCGCCGCCCAGGAGGTCGTCGTGCCGCCCGAGGCGGGCGCGACCGCGGGGGTGCCGCGCATCCCGCGCCTCGGCGCCGTCCGCCGCTAGGCCGCGCCGTGACGGTGTCGGTTCGCGCGGCTCGCGGAGGCGACGATGGCTGAGAAGCGCGATTCGATGGCGCGGCTCGAGCGCAGCATCCGTCGCCGCATGGATGCCCGCATGGCGGCCCAGCGCGTCGTGCGCTCGCTGCCGGCCATCGCGCAGATCGTCGTGGCGGCCGTCGCCGCCTACGCGATCGCGACCTACGGTCTCGGGCACGACCTGCCCGTCGTCGCCGTGACGGTGACGATCGCGGCGCTCGGTCTCGCGCGCGACGCCCGCCCCCGCCGGGTCGCGGAGGTCGTCGTCGGCATCTCGGTCGGCATCACCGTAGCGGCGCTGCTCGTCGTCCTGCTCGGGCAGGGGGTGTGGCAGATCGCGGTGATCCTCGGCGTGACGCTCGTGATCGCGCGGGCTCTGTCGCCGTCGGCCGCGTTCGCGATCGCCGCGGGGGTGCAGTCGATGCTCGTCGCCGTGCTTCCCGCTCCCGAGGGCGGGGTGTTCGCGCGCGTGCTCGACGGACTCGTGGGCGCCGTCGTCGCGCTCGTCGTCACGGCGCTCATCCCGCGGCTCGACGTGCTGCGCTCGCGCGGGGAGTCGCGTGCGCTCTTCTCGGTGCTCGACCAGTCGCTCACCGGACTCGCCGACGCGCTTCGCCGCGGCGACGAGCCGGCCGCCGACCTCGCGCTCGCGCGCAGCCGCCGCACGCAGCCCCTCATCGACGAGTGGACGCAGACCCTCGACTCGGCCCGGGCCGTCGCCGCCTACTCCCCGTGGCTGCGGCGCGGGAGGGCGCGTCTCGCGGCCGAGGCCGCCCAGCTGACGGCCGCCGACCTGTCGACGCGTCACGTGCGATCGATCGCTCGGCGCGTCGACATCCTCGTCCGCGACGGGGTCGAGCGGCCCGGGCTCGCGGGGCTGCTCGACGAGGCCGCGGTGATCGTCCGTGCCCTCGGCCGCAGCGTCGACGACCCGTCCGAGCGCGACCGGGCGCGGATCCTCGGGCTCGCGATGGCGGGCGAGCTCGCGCCCGAGCTCGTGCCGGGGGCCGTCACGGTGCCCGACCAGGTCATCGTCGTGCTGCTGCGCTCGCTCGTGTTCGACGTGCTCGTCACGGTCGGCCTCACGCCCGAGCAGGCGCGGCAGGCGCTCCCGCCGATCTAGCGAGGTCGCGATTCGCAGGCCGCGCGCCTCGGAGCACCCGCACCGACGTGTGCGATGCCGAATGCAGGCACGGCCGGTCGGCGACGCGGCGTGTCGTGCCGACACGCCGCGCCTCGGAGCCGCAGTGCCTGCATTTGGCAGCGGCTGGACCAGCGGGCTGCTCGGCGCCTAATCGCCGAGGGCGAGCGCCCCGTCGCGCGGCGCGACCGCGGCCCACGGCAGCGTCAGCTCGCCCAGCCGCCAGCGCGTGACGCCGTCGCGCACGGGCCAGCCGGCCTCGCGCAGCCCCTGCACCGCGGCGACCCAGCGCTGCCGGGCCGAGAACGTCGCGAGCGGGGCGTGCCGCGCCCACTGCGCGTCGAGCGCCCGCAGCAGCTCGTGCACCCGCTCGCCGGGCACGTTGCGGTGGATGAGCGCCTTCGGCAGCCGTTCGGCGACGACCGAGGGCCCTCCGGCGTCGGCGAGCGAGTCGAGGTGCAGCGCGATCGTGAAGGTCTCGGGCCCGGTCGTCGCCACCGCCGCGCCCGCCGCCCGTGCGCCGTACGCCGCCGGCGCATCGTCGCCCGTCGCCCCCGCGGCTCGCAGCCCGACCCAGCTCCCGACCCGGCCGACCTCGTTGCACGTGCCCTCGAGCAGCAGTCCGCCGGGCTGCAGCCGCGCGAGCATCGTCGCCCAGGCCTCGGCGACCTCGGCCTCGTCGTACTGCCGCAGCACGTTCGCTGCGCGGATCACGGCGGGCCGGGCATCCCCCGCAAGCGGCACCTCGAAGCCGCCGACCGCGAATGCGAGCCCTTCGCGCGCGAACGGCGCGGCGGCGGCGACGCGCGCCGGGTCGATCTCGATGCCGACGACCCGCACGTCGGGTCGCACGGCGCGCAACCGCGAGAGCAGCTCGAGCGCGGTGCGGTGCGAGGCGCCGTAGCCGAGGTCGACGACGAGGGGGTCGGCCGCGTGCCGCAGAGCGGGGTGGGCGGCGATCCAGCGGTCCATGCGGCGCAGCCGGTTGACGCCGGTGGTGCCGCGCGTGATGCGGCCCCTGGCCCCCCGCGTCGCCGTCATGCCGTCATTCTCGCGGATGCCCGGCGCTGGCTAGGCTGGATGCCATGTCGCACACGCTGATCCTGCTCCGCCACGGCCACTCCGTCTGGAACGAGAAGAACATCTTCACCGGCTGGGTGGATGTCGAACTGACCGAGCAGGGGCGCGCCGAGGCGCACCGGGCCGGAGAGCTCATCGCCGAGTCGGGCCTCGCGCCGCGCATGCTCTACACGAGCCTCCTTAAGCGCGCGATCCAGACCGCGAACATCGCGCTCGACGCCGCCGACCTCGACTGGCTGCCGGTCAAGCGCAGCTGGCGCCTCAACGAGCGCCACTACGGCGCGTTGCAGGGCCTCAACAAGGCCGAGACGCTCGAGAAGCACGGCGAGGAGCTCTTCATGACCTGGCGCCGCAGCTTCGACACCCCGCCGCCGCCGCTCGACGACGACGCCGAGTACAGCCAGGTGCACGACCCCCGCTACGTCGGCATCGACGGCGAGGTGCCCCGCACCGAGAGCCTCAAGCTCGTCATCGACCGCATGCTGCCCTACTGGGAGAGCGACATCACCAAGGACCTCGCGACCGGCGAGACGGTGCTCGTCGTCGCCCACGGCAACTCGCTGCGCGCGCTCGTGAAGCACCTCGACGGCATCGGCGACGACGAGATCGCGAGCCTCAACATCCCGACGGGAATCCCGCTCGTGTACGAGCTCGGCGACGACTTCATGCCGATCAAGCCCGCCGAGTACCTCGACCCGGAGGCCGCCGCCGCCGGCGCCGCCGCGGTCGCGAGCCAGGGCAAGAAGTAGCCGAGAGCACCCCGCGCCCATGCTGCGCTTCGCGGTCGTCGCCTTCCTCGACGACGTCGCGCTCGAGGCCGAGTTCGAGGCCGACGAGCTGCCCCTCCACGTGACGCTGCTCGCGGCCGCCTCGACCGACGCCGACCTCGACCAGGTCGTGTCGGCGGTCGAGGCCGCGTACTCGAGCCACGGCGTCTTCGTCGCGCGTGGCGGCGACGACGAGGTGGTCGGTGCCGACGAGGTCGACGCGACCCTCGTCGTCGATGACGGCGATCTGGCGGATGCCCACCTCGCGCTCGTCGTCGACCTGCGCGACCTCGGAGTCCGGGTCGACGACCCGAGCATCGTCGCCCGCCGGTACCGGCCGTTCGTGGCCGTCGCCGCCGAGTCGGATGACCGCGCGGGCCGCATCGAGCGCGGCGAGCGCCTCGAGCTCCGCGCCGTCGCGGTGCTCGACCTCGCCCCCGACGGCGACCCCGACCGGGTGCGCGTCGTCGATCAGTTCCCGCTGCTGTAGCCGCGGGAGCCATGAGTCACCGTCCCTTGATGCAGTAGGAAGGCCCACCATGACGCGCATCGCCCGCATCGAGATCAGCGGCACCGGCCCGAACCTCCTCGACCCCGACGTCATGGGCGCACTCGAGCGGAGCATCCTCGACGCCGACGCCGACGCCGACCCCGAGATCACCGGCATCCTCCTCACGGGCGCGGGCGACAGCTTCTGCGGCGGCCTCGACGTGGCCGCGATCCGCGCGGGCGCCGATCCGGTCGCGTTCGCATCGGCTCTCGTGAGCCTGCTGCGCATCTTCCCGACCCTGAGCACGCCGATCGCCGCCGCGGTGAACGGGGATGCCGTGGCCTCGGGGGCGTCGATCGTCGCCGTCTGCGACTACGCCGTCGCAACCCCGACCGCACGCCTGGGCACGTTCGAGGTGAGCGTCGGCGTCTGGCCGATGATCGCCCAGGTGCCGATCGTGCACCGCATCGGCGCGCGCTTCGCGATGGAGAACATCGGCTCGGGCGAGCCGTTCACGGCCGAGCGGGCGCGCGAGGTCGGCCTCGTCAACGCCGTCCGCGAACCGGCCGATGTCGAGCCCGCCGTCGTGGCGTGGCTCGAGGCCGCGTCGCGCGGGGGAGCCGCGGTGGCCGCGGGCCGCCGCGCGTTCTACGAGCTCGGCGAGCTCACCTACGACGACGCGCTGCAGTCGTCGCTCGAGCGCTTCGCGGCGATGTTCCGCGACACGGCCTGAGCCGAACCGCTGAACGGGCGAACCGGCCGGGCTAGGCGCCCTGCGGCACCCAGTCGCCGGTCGCGAGGTACTGGACCTTCTTCGCGATCGACACCGCGTGGTCCGCGAAGCGCTCGTGGTAGCGCGAGGCGAGGGTCGCGTCGACCGTGTCGACGGCCTGGCCCTTCCACGTCTCGCCGAGCACCTTGTCGAAGACGCTGAGGTGGAGGGCGTCGACCTTGTCGTCCTCGTTGCGGATGGCTTCGGCGATCGTGACGTCCTCCGTGCGGAGCAGCTCGACGAGCATGCGCGCCATCTCGACGTCGATCTGGCCCATCTCGGCGAACGTCGGCCGCAGGCTCTTCGGGACGACCTTCTCGGGGAAGCGGTAGCGGGCGAGCTGCGCGATGTGCTCGGCCATGTCGCCCATGCGCTCGAGCGAGGCGCTGATGCGCAGCGCGCTCACGACGATGCGGAGGTCGCGGGCGACCGGCTGCTGGCGGGCGAGGATGTTGATGGCGAGCTCGTCGAGCTCGGCCGCGGCCACGTCGATCTTGTCGTCGTCGGCGATGACGGTCTCGGCGAGCGAGACGTTCGACTCGGTGAAGGCGCGCGTGGCGTTCTCGATCGAGATGGCGACGAGGGTCGAGATCTCGACCAGGCGCTCCTGCACCTCTCGCAGCTCCTGCTGGAATACTTCGCGCATCAGGTCACGTCCTTGCTCTGTCTTCGGGGCGCACAGTCGAAGCCCAATCTGGCCACCGTCGGTGAACGGGAGGTGACCCGAGAGTGAACTCTCCGACACCGGCGGCCGGCGCCCCCTCCTCGGTGATCCGGGGTGGTGAGTGGTGTCTAATCTAGTGCTCATGGACTCGGCACTGCTGGTGCCCCTCGCGCTGCTCCTCGGCGCGGCGATCGGGGGAGGCGCTGTCGCCACGGTCGTCGCCGCAGCCCGGCGGGGTCGTGTCGCGGCCGAAGTGGTGTCGACATCGGTGCCCGACGGCGTGAGCCACGTCCTCGAGGTCCTCGAATCCGCCGGCGTGGTCCTCGACCCGAGCAACACCGTCGTCAGGGCCAGCCCCGGAGCTCTCACGCTCGGCCTGGTCTGGAATCGCGCCCTCGTGCACGCGCCGCTCATCGAGCTCGTCGACCGCGTGCGGCGCTCGGGCGATCCGATGACGGAGGACGTCGACATCGCGCGCGGACCGCTCAGCGATGCGAGCATCCACCTCACGGTGCGCGTGGCGCGCCTCGGCACGCGCTTCGTGCTGCTCCTGGCCGAGGACCGCACCGAGTCGGTGCGCCTCGAGGCCGTGCGCCGCGACTTCGTCGCCAACATCAGTCACGAGCTCAAGACGCCGATCGGCGCGATCAGCCTCCTCGCCGAGGCGCTCGAGCAGGCCGCCGACGACCCCGAGCAGGTGCAGCGCTTCGCGAAGCGCATGAGCAAGGAGTCGAAGCGGCTCGCCCACATGACGCAGGAGATCATCGAGCTCAGCCGGCTGCAGGCCGCCGACGCGCTCACCGACCCGGAGGTCGTCGCCGTCGACCGCGTCATCCAGGCCGCGATCGACCAGAACAGGGTCGCGGCCGAGTCGAACCGCATCGCGCTCGTCTCGGGAACGCCGAGCGGCGAGCACGTGTGGGGCGACGAGGGGATGCTCGTGACGGCCGTCCACAACCTCATCATCAACGCCGTGCAGTACTCGCCCTCGCCCTCGCGGGTCGGGATCGGCGTGACCGCCCGCGACGACGTCGTCGAGATCGCGGTCACCGATCAGGGCATCGGGATCCCCGAGGAGGATCTCGACCGCGTCTTCGAGCGCTTCTTCCGCGTCGACCAGGCCCGAGCCCGGGCGACGGGCGGCACGGGCCTCGGCCTCAGCATCGTCAAGCACGTCGTGCAGAACCACGGCGGCGACGTGCGCGTCTGGTCGCAGCCCGGCCACGGCTCGACCTTCACGCTCCTCCTCCCGCGGGCGACCGCAGACTCCCCGACCACCGCTCTCCCCTCGAAGGCACGCACATGACCCGCATCCTCATCGTCGATGACGAGCCCTCGCTCAGCGAGCCCCTCGCCTACCTCCTCGGCCGGGAGGGCTACGAGACGGCGGTCGCGGAGGACGGCCCCGCCGCTCTCGCCGAGTTCGAGCGCGGCGGCGCCGACCTGATCCTGCTCGATCTCATGCTCCCCGGGCTGCCGGGCACCGAGGTGTGCCGCGAGATCCGTCAGCGGTCGAGCGTGCCGATCATCATGCTCACCGCGAAGGACAGCGAGGTCGACATCGTCGTGGGGCTCGAGCTCGGCGCCGACGACTACGTCACGAAGCCCTACTCGACGCGCGAGCTCCTCGCGCGCATCCGAGCCGTTCTGCGCCGCCGCGTCGACGAGGACGACATCGACGACGGGATCCTCGAGGCCGGGGGAGTCCGCGTCGACGTCGACCGCCACCAGGTGAGCGTGAACGGGCGCGAGGTCGCGATGCCGCTCAAGGAGTTCGAGCTGCTGGAGCTGCTGCTGCGCAACGCCGGGCGCGTGCTCACGCGCGGGCAGCTCATCGACCGCGTGTGGGGCGCCGACTACTTCGGCGACACCAAGACGCTCGACGTGCACGTCAAGCGCATCCGGTCGAAGATCGAGGCCGACCCGTCGAACCCGCAGCTGCTGCTGACGGTGCGCGGGCTCGGCTACCGCTTCGAGGCGTAGCCGGGGGCGGATGCTCGGCGCGGGTCGGGTGACCCGCGAGCCGAGCGGACCGGGCTAGGAGCTCGGGACGTAGAGCTCGTACTCGGGGAGCGCGCCGTCGAGGACGGGGACGAGGAGCTCGCTGCCCGGCTCGTCGCCGTACTGGAAGAAGACCGGGTAGAGCGCGCCGGGCGTGACCTCGACGCCCTCGATGACGATCTGGCGCTGCTCGGGGCCGCCGAGCTGGGTCGTGTCGTTGCCGTCGACGAGGATGCGCTCGCTCTCGCGCCCGCTGCCGCCCTCCCACTGCACGGTCACAGCCCGGTCGGTCTCGCCGCGGTTGACGAGCGAGACGACGAGGTTCAGACGCTCGCCGTCGTCGGTGATGAGGAGGGCGTTGCGGACGGCGACGTCGCCGACCACGGTGCCGGTGCCGTCGCTCGGCGAGTACGGGATGTTCGTGGCGATCTCGGCGTCGAAGGTGCAGCCCGTCGTGCCCACCATCAGCGCCGCGGCAAGGGCAGTCGTCATCGCCCAGCGGTTTTTCACGAATAGCCTCCAGAGCCCGTCGAGTCGGCGGCCGCCGGCGCGAAACCTCCGTCTGCCCAGGCGCGACCTCCCTCAGTCTAGCCAGGTCGAACGCCCACTACCGCGCGCAGGCGCGGTCTCCGCGACGCGACCCACCCGGGGATGCTGAGAAACGCCTGTGGTAGAATCGAGGTTCTGCGGAAGGACCACCATCCATGCTTTTCCAGGTCGGCGAGACCGTCGTCTACCCCCATCATGGGGCTGCGACCATCATCGAAGTGAAGAACCGAACCATCCGGGGCGAAGAGAAGCTGTATCTCAAGCTCAACGTCACTCAGGGCGACCTCACGATCGAGGTTCCCGCTGACAACGTCGACCTCGTCGGCGTTCGCGACGTGATCGGCCAGGAGGGTCTCGACAAGGTGTTCGAGGTCCTGCGCGCTCCCTTCACGGAGGAGCCGACCAACTGGTCGCGTCGCTACAAGGCGAACCTCGAGAAGCTCGCGTCGGGCGACGTCATCAAGGTTTCCGAGGTCGTCCGCGACCTCTGGCGCCGCGATCAGGACCGCGGTCTCAGCGCGGGAGAGAAGCGCATGCTCGCGAAGGCGCGCCAGATCCTGATCTCCGAGCTCGCCCTCGCCGAGAAGACCGACGAGGAGAAGGCCTCGAGCGTCCTCGACGAGGTCCTCGCGTCCTGATCCGTGGCGCCCGCTGATCCGTCCGCGGCTCCCGCGGTCGGCATCGTCATCGTCGCCGCGGGCAGCGGAACGCGGCTCGGGCATCCCGAGCCCAAGGCCTTCGTCGCTGTCGGCGGCCGGTCGCTCCTCGAGCACGCGCTCGAGGCGTCGTTCTCGCTGAGCGAGCCCGCCACCATCGTCGTCGTCGCGCCCGCCTCGCACCGCGAGGAGGCCGCGACGATCGCCGCCCGCGTCGCCGGCCCTGCGGTCGGCAGCGTCACCGTCG
>NZ_JAUSMI010000153.1 GCF_030645145.1 Microcella sp.
GCCTCGCGGCGGCGCTCGAGCTGCACGGCCTTGTCGCGCTCGGCGCGGACGCGCTCGCGCGCGGTCTCGAGCTCGATGCGGCGCTCCATCTCGGTCGCGCGGGCCGTCTCGAGCTCGCCGACGAGACCGTCGCGCGCGCTCGCGTCGAGCATCGGGCGGGGGCGCGCGGCGAAATCGGCGTGGGCGCTCTCGGCGCGCGAGACGCCGGACTCGGCCTCGCGCACGACCTCCTGCGCCTTCTCGAGGGAGGCGGCGAGGCGCGCGGCCTCGGCCTCGGCGGCCTCGGCCTGCGCACGGGCGCGCGAGACCTGCTCGCTGCGGGCCGCGCGCTGCGCATCCTGATCGCGGACCGCCGCGAGCGCCTCGGTCGCGACGCGGCGGGCGTCGGCGAGAGCGGAGCGCGACTCATCGAGGGTGAAGCGGGCGCGCTCGATGCCGGTCGAGACGTCGGCGAGGCGCTCGGCCGCGGCGTCGCGCTCGGCCGCGAGCTCGAGGCGGCTGCGGCCGGCGCCCGACCCGCCGCGGAGGACGGAGCGCGTGAGGACGTCGCCCTCACGCGTGACGACGTTGACGGCGTCGGTCACCGCGCCGAGCCGCTCGATCGCGGGCCACGCGGCGCGTGCGGCGGCGAGATCGTCGGCGATGAGGGTGCGCGACAGCAGGTCGGCGACGCCGGGCGGAGCGGTGACGACGTCGATCGCGGGGGTCAGGCCGCCAGTCGAGCGCAGGCCCGTCGTGGGCGCCGACGCGGTGCGCAGCTCGGCGAGGACGACCTCGACGCGCCCCGCCTCGGCGTCGCGCGCGCGCTCGAGCGCCGCGAGCCCGGCATCGAGGTCGTCGACGAGGACGGCCTCGGCGAGCGTGCCGAGCGCTGCGGCGATCGCGGCCTCGAAGCCCGGCTTCACCTGCAGGTGGTCGGCGACGAGTCCGCGTACTCCGGCCGAGCCGATGAGGCCGCTCGCGCCGTCTCCCGAGTCGATCGCCTGCGAGAGGGCGCTCACGCGAGCGGCGAGAGCGTCGCGCTCGCGCTCGAGGGCGTGCAGGGCATCCCGCTCGGAGTCGATCGTCGACGACAGCGACGCCACGCGCGCGTCGGCGGCGGCGAGGGCGGCGTCGAGCTCGGCGTCGGCATCCGCGGCGTCCTCGAGCGCGGGAAGGGACGCGAGCTCGGCGCGCGAGGACTCCTGCCGGGCGCGAGCGGCCTCGAGCGAGTGCTCCTGGCGCAGCAGCTCGCCGCGCGCTGCCGCGAGGGTCGAGCGCGCGACGTCGACGCGGCTCGCGAGGCCGGCGAGCTCGAGGTCGTGCTGCGAGACGAGGGCCGACTGAGCCGCGATCTCCTCGTCGAGCGAGTCGAGGGCCGCGCGTGCGGTGGCAGTGCGGGCCGCCGCCTCGCCGACCGCGCGCTCGGCGTCGGCGACGCCCGACTGCAGGGCCTCCGCCTCGGCGAGCGCCTCGTCGACCATCGCCTGCGTGACCGTGGACTGCATGCCGGGGAGCTCGGACTGCTGGCTGAGGAGCGTGAGCTTCTGCTGCGCGAGCGAGCTGAGCGAGCGCACGCGCTCCTGCACCTGCTCGAGCGCGAACGAGGTGCGGCGCGCGCCGTCGACGGCGTCGCCGACCATCTGGCTCTCGATGCGCGAGACGCGGATGCGCGCCTGATCGAGCTGCTCCTGCACGACGATGCGCTCGCTCGTGCGCTCGCTCTCGGAGCGCTGGTGATCGGCGAGCGAGGCGCGCAGGGCGACGACCTCGTCCGCGAGGAGGCGCGCACGGGCATCCCGCACGATCGCCGCGATCGTCTGCGCCTCGCGCGCGATCTCGGCCTGGCGCCCCAGCGGGGTCAGCTGGCGGCGGATCTCGCCCGCGAGGTCGTTGAGGCGCGTGAGGTTCGACTGCATCGCCTCGAGCTTGCGGACCGTCTTCTCCTTGCGGCGACGGTGCTTGAGAATGCCGGCGGCCTCCTCGATGAAGCCGCGGCGCTCCTCCGGGCTCGCGTGCAGCACCGCGTCGAGCTGCCCCTGGCCGACGATGACGTGCATCTCGCGGCCGAGACCGGAGTCGCTCAGGAGCTCCTGCACGTCGAGGAGCCGGCACGACTGCCCGTTGATCGCGTATTCGCTGCCGCCGTTGCGGAACAGCGTGCGCGAGATCGTGACCTCCGTGTACTCGATCGGGAGCATCCCGTCGGAGTTGTCGATCGTCAGCTGCACCTCGGCGCGACCGAGCGGCCCGCGCGTCGCGGTCCCGGCGAAGATGACGTCGCTCATCGTGCCGCCGCGGAGGGTCTTCGCGCCCTGCTCGCCCATGACCCAGGCGAGGGCGTCGACGACGTTCGACTTGCCCGAGCCGTTGGGCCCGACGACGCACGTCACGCCCGTCTCGAACTGGAACGTGGTCGGCTGCGCGAACGACTTGAAGCCCTTGAGAGTCAGGCTCTTCAGGTGCACGCGGCGCTCCGTCTCGGGGGTGGGGTGGCGATCGTCCCCTACCGTAGCGGCTCGGTGCGCTGTAGCCTGGCGGGCTGGCCGACGGTTCAGGAGGCGTGTGATGACGACGTTCACGATCGAGCAGTTGAGCATCCCGCCGAGCCTCGACGCGCCCGGGGCGGAGGACTTCCGCGCGAGCGTCGACGTGCGCAACGCGGTGCGCGTCCACGACGCGGGCACGGACGACGTCGCGGCGAGCGCCGAGCTGCTCCTGCCCGGCTGGCTCGACCCCCACGAGCCGAAGACCCTGCTCGTCGCGCGCGTCGACGGGCGCATCGTCGCACGCGGGGTGTGCGAGCGGCGCGTCGACGAGACCGAGACGGCGTGGATGATCGCCGAGGTGCACCCGGACTTCCGCCGGCGCGGCATCGGGCGCGCGCTGAGCCTCGCGCTCGAGGAGGCGGCGCGGGCCGAGGGGCGCTCGAAGTTCATCGTGTACGCGCCCTCGCCCGAGCCCGCGGGCGGGTCGGCGGCGGGCCCGTCCGGCGAGATCGAGCGCGTGGATGCCCCCACCGGGTTCGGCTCCGTCCCGGCCGGCAACCCCGAGGTGCGGCTGCTGCGCGACCTCGGCTACTCGCTCGAGCAGGTCGAGCGCGGCTCGCGCCTGCTGCTGCCCGTCGACCCCGAGCTCCTCGCTGCCGCCACGGCTCGCGCTCGCGCCTCGGCGCCGGAGGCGCAGTACCGCCTCCACTCGTGGGTCGACCGGACGCCGCCGCAGTGGCGCGAGGGCATCGTGCACCTCCTCACGCGCATGAGCACCGACGCGCCGAGCGCTGGGCTCGAGGAGCCGGAGGACGCCTGGACGGTCGAGCGACTCCTCACCGATGAGGAGGCCAACGCGGGCGTGCGGATCGCGCTGACGACCGCCGTCGAGTACGTCGCGAGCGGCGCGCTCGTCGGGTTCACCGAGATCGCCGTCCCGACCGAGGCGGATCGCTCGCCCTGGCAGGAGGACACTCTCGTGCTGCGCGAGCACCGCGGCCACCGACTGGGCCTGCTGCTCAAGGCCGAGAACCTGCGCCTGCTGCAGGAGCGCCACCCCGAGCGCCGGGCGATCACGACCTACAACGCCGAGGAGAACCGGCACATGCTCGACGTCAACGAGGCGCTCGGGTTCCGGCCGTTCATCTACGAGGGCGCGTGGCGGAAGGACCTGGCCGCTCACCGAAACCCTGCCGGCTGACGCGTCTATCGGTCACTCGTCGCGGCCATCGCCGGCGGGCGCGTCAACGACTGACCGATAGACGCCGCCGGCGACGCGGCGGGCGACTCGGAGCAGGGCTGGCAGCGCAGGCATCGCACCGCAGCGCCCGCGGCTCAGGCCGCGCCGCGCACCGCGCGCAGGCGCTGGCAGCGGGGGCAGAAGTGCGACCCGCGGTTCATGAACTGCTCGCGCACGAGCATCCGCCCGCAGCGCGAGCACGGCGAGCCGTGCTGCCCGTACGCGCGCAGCGAGTGGCTGAAGTAGCCGGAGGCGCCGTTGACATCGACGTACTGCGCGTCGAAGCTCGTGCCGCCCTCCTCGAGCGCGCGGCGCAGCACGGCGCGCACCTCGCCGAGCAGCTCGCGCGCCTTCCGAGTCGAGATCGTCGAGGTCGGCTGGTCGTAGTGCAGGCGCGCGGCCCACAGCGACTCGTCGGCGTAGATGTTGCCGATGCCGCTCACGAGGCCCTGGTCGAGCAGGGCCCGCTTGATGCCCGTTCGGCGCGCGCGCAGCGCCGCGAGGAACCGCGCCTCGTCGAACGCGGGGTCGAGCGGGTCGCGCGCGATGTGCGCCACCTGCCCCGGCACGAGCGGCAGCGGGCTGCCGTACCCGCCCGGCGCCCCGTCGGGCGTGCGGGCGAGCGCGTCGAGCGCCATCGAGCCGAAGATGCGCTGGTCGACGAAGTCGACGCGCAGGGCGCCGTGATCGGGATGCGCGAGGCCGAGCACGATGCGCGTGAGCGGGGCGACCTCCGCGTCGACGCTCCGCAGCAGCACCTGGCCGCTCATGCCCAGGTGGACGACGACCGCTTCGACCGGGTCGCCGAACGCGCCCGTCTCGCCGACGGGGGCGGCGTCGCCGACGGCCACGGGCATCCACAGGAATTTGCCGCGGCGCACGGCCGAGTCGATGCGGGCGCCCGTGAGGCGGTCGATGAAGTCCTCGGCGGGGCCGTCGTGCCGGCGCAGCGAGCGCTCGTCGAGCACGCGCACCGAGGTGATCGTCGCGCCCGTGATGGCGGGGACGAGGCCATGCCGGACGACCTCGACTTCGGGGAGCTCGGGCATCAGGCCGAGGGTCGACCCTGCAGCGTCGTCCAGGCGGAGAGCGCGGCGGCCATCTCGGCCTGCTTCTTGCTCGTGCCCTCGCCCGACGCGATCGCCTCGCCCGAGAGCAGCACCGTCGCGGTGAAGCGCTTCGAATGGTCGGGGCCGGTGTCGGTGAGCTCGTAGACGGGCAGGCCGTGGCCGCGCTGGGCGGCGAGCTCCTGGAGGGAGGTCTTCGGGTCCATGGCGGCGCCGAAGCGCGTGGGGTCGGCGACGAGCGGAGCGACGAGGCGCAGCACGAGGTCGGTCGCGGCGTCGTCGCCGAGATCGAGGAAGGTCGCGCCGATGAGCGCCTCGAGCGTGTCGGCGAGGATGGACGACTTGTCGCGGCCGCCCGTCAGCTCCTCGCCCTTGCCGAGCTTGAGGTGGTCGCCGAGGCCGATCGTGCGCGCGACCTCCGAGAGCGCGACGGCCGACACGAGCGAGGCGCGGCGCTTGGCCAGGTCACCCTCGTCGAGGTCGGGGTAGCGCGAGTAGAGCATGACCGTGACGGCCTGCCCGAGGATGGCGTCGCCGAGGAACTCGAGACGCTCGTTGTTGCGCGGCGCGTTGTTCTCGTACGCCCACGAGCGGTGGGTCAGCGCGACCTCGAGCAGCTCGGGGTCGACGGATACGCCGAGCGCCCGCGTGAGCTCCGAGCGATCGGGAGTGCTCTCGCGGGCGCGAGCGGGCGTCCGCCTCTGCTGAGACGACGCGGCGCCGGACACGTCAGACGTCGGCGACCTTGCGGCCCTTGTACTCGAGGAACAGCGGGGTACCCGCCGAGTCCTCGACCACGCGGGCGCGGTGCGGCAGGCTGTAGACGACCTTGCCGTTCTCGATGGACTTGACGAGGGTCGGAACCTGCGCCTTCCACTGCGAGCGACGCGAAGCCGTGTTCGAGCGCGACATCTTCCGCTTGGGAACAGCCATGATCTCTTCTCTCTCTCGTGTCGGCGCGCAAGGGCGCCGGAGTCTTAGTGGGTTCGTGCTCTAGTCGGTACCGTCGGTGGTTTCTGCCGCAAAGCCCTGCAGAGCGGCCCAGCGCGGATCGATGATCTCGCGCGGCTTCCGCTCCGGGTGGTCGGCCAGTCGCTCGCCGGTCTCGGGGTCGAGACCGGGGCAATCAGGTCGGCACACCGGCTGGAACGGCAGCGACAGCACTACCGCATCCCGAACAACAGGTTCACAATCCACGTGGTTGTCGTGAACCGTGTAGTCGAAGGCGTCGTCAGGAGAATACGCGAAAACCTCCTGGAATTCGACTTCGAGCGGCAGCTCGACGCGGTCGAGGCAGCGCACGCAGTCGCCGACGGCGGTCGTCACGACGGTCGCCGAGACCAGGATCCCCTCGTGCAGGCCCTCGAGCCGCAGGTCGATCTCGATGGGCGTCCCCTGCGGAACGGTCACGACCGACGCGCCGAGCTGCTCGGGCACGTCGAAGGCGAGCGACTTCTCGCGCATCTCGCCGGCGCGGTGCATGAGGTCGCGCACGTCGACGCGGTAGGGGGAGGTAGGCATAACGCTCCATTCTCGCACGACGGCGGGCGAGCATCCGATTCGGGATGCCCGCCCGCCGTCGATGCAGGCGGCTCGCGCGGTGCGCGCGCCGGCTCTCAGCCCGCGGCGACGGCCGCGAAGGCCTCGTCGTAGGCGACGAGCGCGCGCTCGACCTCCTCCGGCGTGACGATGCACGGCGGCACGACGTGGATTCGGTTGTCGGCCGCGAAGGGCAGCACGTGCCGCTTCATGAGCTCGGCCTTGAGCTTCCCGATGACGCTCGCGGCGACCGGCTCGCGGGTCTCGCGATCCGTGACGAGGTCGAGCGCCCAGAAGACGCCGAGGCCGCGCACCTCGCCGATCATGTCGTGCTTCTCGGCGAGCGCCCGCAGGCCGGGGCCGAGGTGCTTCTCGCCGATCATCTTCGCGTTCTCGACGATGCCCTCGTCGGTCATGGCGTCGATCGAGGCGACGATCGAGGCCATCGCGAGCGGGTGGCCCGAGTAGGTGAGCCCGCCGGGGAAGACGCGCTCATCGAACGCCGCCGCGATCTCGGGCGAGATGACGACGCCGCCGACCGGCACGTAGCCGGAGTTCACGCCCTTCGCGAAAGCGATGAGGTCGGGGACGACGCCCTCGGGGTTGACGGCCTCGCCCTGCCAGGCGAACCACTCGCCCGTGCGGCCGAAGCCGGCCATGACCTCGTCGGCGATCCACACGATGCCGTAGCGGTCGCAGATCGCGCGCACGCCCGCGAGGTAGCCGGCGGGCGGCGAGAAGATGCCGGCCGTGCCCGGCACCGACTCGAGCACGATCGCGGCGATCGTGTCGGGCCCCTCGGCCTGGATGGTGCGCTCGAGGTGCTGGAGGGCGCGCTCGCACTCCTCGGTCTCGGTCGTCGCGTGGAACTCGCTGCGGTACAGGAACGGCCCGAACACGCGCAGGTGGCCCCACGCGTACTCGTTGGGCATGCGCCGCCAGTCGCCCGTCGCGGCGATCGCGGCGCCCGTGTTGCCGTGGTAGCTGCGGAAGGTCGAGATGACCTTGTGCTTGCGCGTCGTGAGGCGCGCCATGCGGATGGCGTTCTCGATGGCATCCGCACCGCCGTTGGTGAAGAAGACCTTCGCGAAGCCGGGGCCGGCCTTCTCGACGATGCGCTTCGCCGCCTCGCCGCGCGCGAGGTTCGCGTGCGCAGGGGCGACCGTCGCGAGCTCGGCGGCCTGCCGCTGGATCGCCGCGACGATCTTCGGGTGCGAGTGGCCGATGTTGGTGTTGACGAGCTGGCTCGAGAAGTCGAGGTAGCGCTCGCCGTCGTACGTCCAGACCTCGCAGCCCGCCGCGCCCGCGATGACGAACGGGGCGAGGGCGCCCTGCGCGCTCCACGAGTGGAAGACGTACTGGCGATCGAGCTCGAGGGCGCGGGCGCCGTCGGCCGGGTCGAGGTCGGGCTGGGTGGTGTGCGACCGGTTCAGAGTGTCGGTCATCGCTATCGGTCCTTGAGTCGGAGGGACGGGATGGTGCTCATTATCGTCCGTCCCGGCCGATTCTCTGAGTGCGCAGGAGCGCAGGGATCCGCTCGCGGAACGGGAAGAACCCGCGCGTCGCGTGCGGCCACGCCGTCGCGTCCCACTCGCGCAGCAGCATCGTGAGCGGCAGCCCCTCGGCGGCGAGCTCGGCCGAGGCCGCGTCGAGCTTCGCGCGGGCGGGTCCGACGGGCGCGTACGGGGTCACGAGGGCCGTCGCGCCGTGGGCGCGCGCCCACTCGATGAGGGCGGATGCCCGCATCCCGTCGAGCGCGCTCGCCGGCGCCCCGAAGGCGGTCGCCGCGCGATCGCGGCCATCGGCGAGCGCGTGCGCGGTGAATTCGGCCACGAGCGGGCCGCGCGTCCCGATCGGGGAGCGCTCCTCCCCCGCCGCCGGGCTCGCGACGGCGACGACCTCGGCTCCGGCCTCCTCGAGCTGCGCGGCGAGGCTCTCGGCGTGCAGGTCGTCCTCGTGCAGCAGGAGCGCGACGGGCCCGCGCGGCGGGGCGACGACCCCGGGCGGCGCGGCCGGAGGCGGCACGGGCGCGTCGTCGCTCACCGGGATCGCCTCGGTCGCGAGCCCCGTGGGGCGGAAGCGGCCCTCGGTCGCGAAGTCGATGTTCTGCGTCGTCGCGAGGTACGTCTTGCCGACCGTCTGCAGGCCCGCGACCCACCGCCAGGAGAGCGTGTTCGACGCGGGGTCGCCGTCGAGCAGGTGGCGCAGGAAGAAGTCGGCGCCGAGCTGCCACGGCAGGCGCAGCGTGAAGATCCAGATGCTCGCGAACCACATGCGCGCGTGGTTGTGCAGGTAGCCGAGCTCGACGAGCTCGCGCGCCCAGTCGTCGAAGCCGTCGATGCCCGTGCGGCCGGCGACGGCGTCGTCGTAGGTCGCGCGATCGGCGGCGCTGAGCCCCTCGAACGCCGGCGCGATCGCCGCGCCGTACCGCGCCCAGACGCTCGGCGGCGTAGGCGCGGCCGGCTCGGGGGACGAAGTCGGCGAGCCGCTCCCGGCCAGCGGCGCGCGTGGCGTCGAACGTCATGGGGCAATCGTGCGGCCTGTCGGCTGAGAGCCGGGGACGAAGAAGGGGCGGGATGCCCGACTCGGGCATCCCGCCCCCGCAGGTGGTGCGGAGCGGACTAGTTGCCGCCCTCCATGAGCTCGACCTCGATGGGCTCGAAGCCCTCGCCGAAGACGTCGACGCCCTCCTCATCGAGCTCGGCGAGAGCCCGCTCGATGTACTCGTTCGTCCAGACGCCCTCGCCGGGCTCCTCGGTGATGAGGCTCGCACCCGACTCGTTGACGGCGCTCAGCGCGGCGGCGACGGTGTCGTCGAACGCGCCCTCGTCGATGTAGCCGATGCCGTCCGGAGCCGGCCAGATGAGCTTGTTGGTCTCGTTGACCATCCACAGCTCGTGGCTCGGGCCCCAGCCGGAGCCGGCGTCGATCGTGATCTGCGCGGCGTCCTCCGGGTTCTCGGCGGCGTACACCCAGCCCTTGATGACGGCCTTGAGGAAGGCGACCGTGGTCTCCTGGTACTCCTCGTCGCTCTCGAGGCGCTCGGTGTCGGCCCAGATCGCGTCCTGCAGCATCGCGCCGACGGTGTCCTCGTAGCTGATGACGTTGAGGTCGTCGGCCGTGTACAGCTCGCCCGTCTCGGGGTTCACCGTCTCGAGCACCTGCGCGTACTCGTTGTACGTCATCGCCTGCGCCGCGTCGATGTCGCCGGAGAGGAAGGCGTTCATGTTGAAGTCCTGCGTGATGATCTCGACCGTCGACGAGTCGAGGCCCTCCTCGGCCATGGCCGCGAAGATCTCCCACTCGTTGCCGAAGCCCCACGAGCCGATCTTCTTGCCCTCGAAGTCGGCGACCGACTCGATGCCGCTGTCGGCCCACGCGACCTGCAGCGTGCCGGAGCGCTGGAAGATCTGCGCGATGTTGGTGACGTTCGCGCCGGCCTCGATCGAGCCGAGCACCTTCGGCACCCAGGCGATCGCGTAGTCGACATCGCCGTTCGCGAGGGCGTCCTGCGGCACGATGTCGCCGCCGGAGGGGATGATCTCGACGTCCAGGCCGGCCTCCTCGAAGTAGCCCTGGTCCTGCGCGGCGAAGTAGCCGGCGAACTGGCCCTGCGGCAGCCACTGCAGCTGCAGCTTGACCTCGGTGAGCTCGTCGCCGCCGGAGCCGCCCGAGCCGCCGTCGGTGCCTCCCGTGTCGGCGGAGCAGGCGGAGAGTGCGAGCGCGGCGGTGAGGCCGAGCGCGCCGATCGTCGCGAGGCGACGAGTGCTGTGGATCATGTCGTGTCCTTTCAGTGATTCCCGGGTGGTGTGGTGCGGGGTCTGGTGGTCAGGAACGGGGGTGCTCCCGCGTCAGCCGCGACGCGAGACGGCGCGCTCGATGGCGAGCGCGACGAGGTAGAAGGCGAGGCCGAGCACGATCGCGGCGACGACGTACGCCCAGGCGCGGGCATACGCGCTCGAGGCCGCCGAGGTCGAGATGAGCCCGCCGAGCCCGCCGCGCGGGCCGCCGAAGTACTCGGCGACGAGCGCCGAGATCACGGCGAGCGACGACGCGAGACGGATGCCCGTGAAGGTGAAGGGCGCGGCGGTGCGCAGCGTGATCGTCTTCATGGTCTGCCAGGGCGTCGCGGCGTAGGCGCGCATGAGGTCGCGGTGCACGGGACGCGTCTGCCGCAGGCCCCTCGCGGTGTTGATGAAGACCGGCACGAAGGCGGCGAGCGCCGCGATGAGCTGCCGGCCGGTCTGCGCGTCCGCGCCGAACGCGGTGTTGAGCACGGGGGCGAGGGCCACGATCGGCACGACCGCGAGGGCGGCGACGATCGGCGCGAGCATCCCGTCGACGAGGCGAGCAGCGGAGGCGAGGAGCGCCGCGACGATGCCGACGATCGTGCCGGCCAGGAGCCCGATGAGCGCGTTGAGGCCTGTGAGGCCCGCGGCACTCGCCATCGACGGCGCGAACGCGGCGATCTCCTCGCCGATCGCGGCGGGGCTCGGAAGGAGATAGGCCTCGATGAGGCCGCTCCCGGCGAGCAGCTGCCACAGCGCGATGACGACGACGCCGAGGATGACCGGCGCGAGCATGCGCTCGGCCGTGCTCGGCGCGCGCTCGACGGCGGGGGCGGCCCGACCCGGCCTCGCTCGGCTCGTGGCGGTCGCGCTCATCGCGTCTCGACTCCGCGCGGCCCGGAGACCGGGGTGCCGTGGAGCGCCTCGCGCACCGCGGTGATCATCTCGAAGAACGCGCCGTCCTCCCGCAGGTCGTCGGCGCGATCGGCGGCGCGCCCGAGGCGCATCGGCACGATGTCGGCGATACGACCGGGGCGCGGCGACATGACGACGACGCGGTCGCTCAGGTACACCGCCTCGGGGATGGAGTGGGTGACGAAAACGACTGCGGCGCCCGTCTCGGCGGCGATGCGCAGCAGCTCGGTCTGCATGTACTCGCGCGTCATCTCGTCGAGCGCGCCGAAGGGCTCGTCCATGAGCAGGAGGGCGGGCTTCTCGGCGAGGGCGCGCGCGATCGCGACGCGCTGCTGCATGCCGCCGGAGAGCTGGTCGGGGAACTTCTGGGCGAAGTCGCCGAGGCCGACGAGCGCGACGAGCTCGTCGACGCGCGCGGCGCGCTCGGCCGGCCCGACGCCGTGCAGTTCGAGCGGGAGGGCGATGTTGCCGGCGACGGTGCGCCACGGCAGGAGGCCCGCCTGCTGGAACGCGATGCCGTAGCGCTGGTCGAGCCGCGCCTGGTGGGCGCTCGTGCCGAAGACCTCGACGGTGCCCGAGGTCGGCGAGTCGAGGTCGGCGATGATGCGCAGCAGGGTCGACTTGCCGCAGCCGGAGGGACCGATGAGCGAGATGAACTCGCCGGGGGCGACGTCGAGGTCGATGCCGCTGAGCGCGACGACCTCGCCCTGCTTGGTCGAGAACGTCTTGTCGACGCCCCGCGCGCTCACGGCGGACGTGATGGTGGTGGAGATCGGGGTGCTGGTGGGGGTCATTGCGTCGCCTCCGCGCGTCGGTAGTTCCGGAAGATGAGGCCGAGGATCGCGACGGATCCCGCGGCGATGAGGCCGAGGGCGACGGCGCCCGCGATGGGGGCCCACGCCTTCGCCGGGTCGCCGCTCGCCTGGCCGGCGTACTGGATGATGAGTCGGCCGATGCCGCCCTGGAGCCCCGTCGAGACCTCGGCGACGATTGCGCCGACGACGGCGTTCGCCGCGGCGAGCCGCAGAGCGGGCAGCAGGTACGGCACGGCGGCGGGCAGACGGACGCTGCGCAGCGTCGCCCACCAGCCGACCGAGTAGGTGCGCAGGAGCTCGAGGTGGATCGCGTCGGGCGCCTGCAGCCCGCGCAGCGCGCCGACGGCGACGGGGAAGAACGCGAGGTAGCTCGCGATGACCGCGACGCTCATCCAGTCCTGCCACTCGAACGCGCCGATCTCGATCCGCGAGCCCCAGCTGCGCACGAGCGGCGCGAAGGCGATGAGCGGCACCGTCTGGCTCAGCACGATCCACGGGAGCATCGCCGACTCGGCGAGGCGCCAGCGCTGCATGACGAGCGCGAGCGCGATGCCGACGACGACGCCGACGACCCAGCCGGCCGCGGCGATGCCGAGCGTGAGGGCCGCGGCGAGCACGATCTCGAGCCACAGGGGCCGTGCGCCCTCGGCGCGCGTCACGGGCTCGAGCAGTCGCGTCGCCATCTCCCACACGTGCGGCATCGCGAGGTCGCTCGTCCGCGGCAGCACGCGCGCGTCGCCGATGACGACGCCGTCGGCGGGGCCGATGGCCTTGTAGAGCTCCCAGCCGACCGCGAGCAGCAGGATGCCGAGCAGCCCGTAGCCCCACAGCCGCAGCCGTGCGCCGCGATCGCGCGCGCGCCGGCGCGGCGGCGTGAGGGCGATCGCGGCGTCGGTCACGCCGTCGCCCGCCGGGCCCCGCGCAGCGCGGGGATGACCGTCTCGCCGTAGACGCGCAGCGTCTCCTCCTTGTTGTCGTGCTGGAGGTAGCCCGCGAACTGGTCGACCCCGAGGTCGCGGAGCGCCTCGAGCTTCTCGATGTGGTCGTGCGCCGAGCCGAGCACGCAGAAGCGGTCGACGATCTCGTCGGGAACGAAGTCGACGTGGTCGTTGCCGGCCTTGCCGTGCGTGTTGTAGTCGTAGCCCTCGCGCCCGGCGATGTAGTCGGTGAGCGCCCGCGGCACCTCCGAGCCCTCGCCGTGCTTGGCGACGATGTCGGCGACATGATTGCCGACCATGCCGCCGAACCAGCGCGTCTGGTTGCGCATGTGATCCCAGTCGGTGCCGATGTACATGGGCGCGGCCACGCAGAACTTCACGCTCATCGGGTCACGGCCGGCGTTGTCGGCCGCCGTGCGCACCGTCTCGATCATCCACTTCGCGATGTCGAGGTCGGCGAGCTGCAGGATGAAGCCGTCGCCCACCTCGCCCGTGAGCTTGAGCGCGAGCGGGCCGTACGCGGCGACCCACACCTCGAGCTCGCTGCCGTGGCTCCACGGCAGCTGCAGCATCGTGCCGTTGTACTCGACGGCGCGCGAGTTGCCGAGCTCGCGGATGACGTGGATCGACTCCCGCAGCTCCTTGAGCGTCGTCGGCTTGCCGTTCGTGACGCGCACCGCCGAGTCGCCGCGGCCGATGCCGACTACCGTGCGGTTGCCGTACATCTCGTTGAGGGTCGCGAAGACGCTCGCCGTGACGGTCCAGTCGCGCGTGGCGGGGTTCGTGACGAAGGGGCCGACCTTCACGCGGTGCGTCTCGGCGAGGATCGCCGAGTAGATGACGTACGGCTCCTGCCACAGGATGTGACTGTCGAAGGTCCACACGTGGCTGAAGCCGTACTGCTCGGCGAGCTTCGCGAGGTGGACGGTGCGGCTGGCGGGCGGGTTGGTCTGGAGTACTGCTCCGAAATCCATGGATGCTCTTCTCTCGATGACTCGGAGGCTCAGACGAGGTACTGGCTGAGGCCGCGGCGCAGGTACTGACCGTGCCCGGCCCGCCCGTGGAAGGCGTCGTCGCGGATGACGACCGAGCCGCGCGAGATGACCGTGTCGACCTTCCCGTCGATCTCGAAGCCCTCCCACGCCGCGTGGTCCATGTTCATGTGGTGCTTGCGGCCCGTCGGGCGGCCCTCGTCGTCGACCGGCATGCCGATCGAGGTGTGGCCGTTCGGGTCGTAGACGACGACGTCGGCGTCGGCACCGGGGGCGATGACGCCCTTCTTGCCGTAGAGGCCGAACATGCGCGCGGGCGTCGTGCTCGTGATCTCGACCCAGCGCTCGAGCGTGATCTGCCCGGTCACGACGCCCTGGTACATGAGGTCCATGCGGTGCTCGACCGAGCCGATGCCGTTGGGGATCTTCGAGAAGTCGCCGAGGCCGAGCTCCTTCTGGTCCTTCATGCAGAACGGGCAGTGATCGGTCGAGACCATCTGGATGTCGTTCGTCCGCAGGCTCTGCCACATGTGGTCCTGGTGGCCCTCCGCGCGAGAGCGCAGCGGCGTCGAGCACACCCATTTCGCGCCCTCGAAGGCGCCGTACTTCTCGCTCACCGCGCCCAGCTGCTCCTCGAGCGAGAGGTACAGGTACTGCGGGCACGTCTCGCCGAAGACGTTCTGACCGATGTCGCGAGCGGCGGCGAGCTGCTCGACCGCCTGCTTCGCGCTCACGTGCACGACGTAGAGCGGCGCGCCGGTGAGGTTCGCGAGCATGATCGCGCGGTGCGTCGCCTCCTCCTCCATCTGCCAGGCGCGCGCGACCCCGTGGTAGTACGGGTCGGTCTTGCCCTTCGCGAGCAGCTGCGCGACGAGCACGTCGATCGCGGGGCCGTTCTCGGCGTGCATCATCGTCATGAGGCCGTGCTCGGCGGCGACCTGCATCGCGCGGAGGATCTGGGCGTCGTCGGCGTAGAAGACGCCGGGGTACGCCATGAACATCTTGTAGCTCGTGATGCCCTCATCGATGAGCTTCGGCAGAGCATCCAGCGAATCGTCGTCGACCCCGCCCACGATCTGATGGAACCCGTAGTCGATCGCGCAGTTGCCCGCGGCCTTCTCGTGCCACGCGCTCAGCCCGTCGAAGACCTTCTGCCCCGCCGTCTGCACGGCGAAGTCGATGATGCTCGTCGTGCCGCCCCACGCGGCCGCGATCGTGCCGGTCTCGAAGGTGTCGATCGCGGCGGTGCCGCCGAACGGCAGCTCCATGTGGGTGTGGGCGTCGATGCCGCCGGGGATGACGTACTTGCCCGTCGCGTCGATGACGTCGTCGACGGAGGCGGCGAGGTCGTGGCCGAGCAGGGTCGAGCCGGGCTCGAGCACGGCGACGATGCGCTCGCCGTCGATGAGGACGTCGGCCGCGCCGCGCCCGGTGGCGCTCACGACCGTTCCGCCCGTGATGAGGATGGTGCTCATGGTGCTCCTTCGGGTGCGGGCGGATTACGGGCGGGTGGTCGCGGTGTACGAATCCGGCCGGCGGTCGCGGTAGAACTGCCACGAGTTGCGCACCTCGCGGATGAGCCCGAGGTCGATGTCGCGCGTGACGATCTCGGTCTCGTCCTGGCTCGCGACCTCGCCGACGTAGTTGCCGCGCGGGTCGACGAAGTAGCTCGAGCCGTAGAACGTCACGGCGAGGTCGCCGAACTCGTCGCTCTCGGTGCCGATGCGGTTGTTGGCGCCGATGAAGTACTGGTTCGCGGCGGCCGCGGCGGGCTGCTCGAGCTCCCACAGGCGGTTCGAGAGGCCCGGCTTCGTCGCGCTCGGGTTGAAGACGATCTCGGCGCCGTTGAGACCCAGCTCGCGCCACCCCTCCGGGAAGTGCCGGTCGTAGCAGATGTACACGCCGACCTTGCCGACGGCGGTGTCGAAGACGGGGTAGCCGAGGTTGCCGGGGCGGAAGTAGAACTTCTCCCAGAAGCGGTCGAGGTTGGGGATGTGGTGCTTGCGGTACTTGCCGAGCACCGTGCCGTCGGCGTCGACCACGACGGCGGTGTTGTAGTACACGCCCGGCATGTCCTCCTCGTAGATCGGGAGGACCATGACCATCTTCAGCTCCTTCGCGAGAGCGGCGAAGCGCTGGACGATGGGGCCGTCGGCGGGCTCGGCGTAGTCGTAGTACTTGGCGTCCTCGATGATGCCGAAGTACGGGCCGTAGAAGAGCTCCTGGAAGCAGATGATCTGCGCTCCGTCGGCTGCGGCATCGCGCGCGAACTGCTCGTGCTTCGCGATCATCGACTCCTTGTCACCGGTCCAGGTGGTCTGAGTGATGGCGGCGCGGATGACTGACATTGATGAAACCCCTTCTCATCGTTGAACTGGGGCCAGTGTGCGGTGCGAGCGTTTCCGGCTCGTTTCGCCCAATGACGCGTGGGTAAAACCTAGGCCCGCGGATGCGCGCGTGCACAGGGGCGCGCACGAACGAGCACGCAGGGCTCCCGGGTTAGCGTGGGGGCATGCGGATCACTGTGCTCGCGGGCGGCGTCGGAGGGGCGCGCTTCGTGCGCGGCGTGCGCGAGGAGGTCCGCCGGAACCGGCCGGGAGCATCCGTCGACGTCATCGTCAACACGGGCGACGACTGGTGGCTCGCGGGTCTGCGGATCACCCCCGATCTCGACTCGATGCTCTACACGCTCAGCGGCCAGAACGACGAGGAGCGCGGCTGGGGCCGCGTCGGCGAGAGCGAGCGCGTCTCGGCCGAGTTGCGCGCCTACGGCGTGACGCCCGAGTGGTTCACGCTCGGCGACCTCGACCTCGGCACGCACATCGCGCGCACCGCGTGGCTCCGCGCGGGCGCCTCGCCCTCGGAGGTCGTCGCGCGGCTGCAGGAGCGGTGGGAGCTCGGTGTGACCCTCCACCCCGCGACGGACCAGGAGGTCGACACGCACGTCGTCGTCTCCGACCCGGGCGCGGTCGACGGCACGGGCGAGCGCGAGCTGCACTTCCAGGAGTGGTGGACGCGGCACCGCGCCGGCATCCCCGCCCTGCGCTTCCACCAGCACGGGCTGCACCACGCGATCCCCTCGGTCGGCGCGCTCGGCGCCCTCCTCGACGCCGACGTCGTGCTCGTCGCCCCGTCGAACCCCGTCGTCTCGATCGGCACGATCCTCTCCGTCCCCGGCATGGCGCAGGCGGTCGCGGCCTCCCCCGGCACGATCGTCGGCGTCTCGCCGATCATCGCCGGCGCCGCGGTGCGCGGCATGGCCGATCAGTGCCTCTCGGCGATCGGGGTGGCGACGGATGCCGCCGCCGTCGCCCGGCACTACGGCGCCCGGTCGACGGTCGTCCGGCAGGCGACCGGGGCTCGCGGGCTCCTCGACGCCTGGCTCGTTGGCGAGGAGGACGCCGACGCCGTAGACGCGCTCCAGTCGGACGGCATCGAGACCCGCGCGGTGCCGCTGTGGATGCGCGACCTCGTCACCGCGGCCGATCTCGCGCGCGACGCGCTCGACCTCGCGCTCGAGCTCCGCGGCCGGCCGTGAGCCGGACCGGGCGTCCGCTCGTGAAGCTCGGCCGCCGGTCATAGACGCAAGCACGTCGCCGACGGCGACCTCACGCAGGAGGAGGCCGACGAGCGCCTCGCCGAGGTCGAGGAGCGCATCACCGACCGCGTGAACGGAGAGGCTCCCGAGCGCGGCGACGGCGACCGCGGGATGCACGGGCACGGCGCGCAGCGGGGCTAGGCTGGCGGCACTCACGCAGTGCGCTCCGTCTTGAGCGCTCGAGACGGAGCGGCACTCGCCCGCTCCTCCCCCGCGGGTCGGCGTGCCCGCAGCCGATCCGCTCGCGCCCGCGGCCGCCCGTGCCGCGATCGCCGGCCGACCACGGAGACCTCGTGACCGACGCCGCATTCGTGCCCACCGCATCCGCCCTGTCGCGCGCGCTCAAGCGCGCCGAGAACGGGGTCGCCCTCGACGCGACCGAGGCCGAGACGCTGCTGCACTGCCGTCACGACGACCTCGACCGGCTGCTCGCCGTCGCAAGCCGCGTGCGCGACGCGGGCCTGGAGCGCGCGGGGCGCCCCGGGGTCATCACATACTCGCGCAAGGTGTTCATCCCCCTCACGCACCTGTGCCGCGACCGCTGCCACTACTGCGTCTTCGTGCAGACCCCGAATCAGCTCGCGGCGCAGGGCAAGCCGCCCTTCATGAGCCCCGACGAGGTGCTCGAGGTCGCGCGGCAGGGCGCGGCGCTCGGCTGCAAGGAGGCGCTCTTCACGCTCGGCGACCGGCCGGAGGACCGCTGGCCCGCCGCGCGCGAGTGGCTCGACGCGCACGGCTACGACTCGACGATCGACTACCTGCGGGCGATGGCGATCCGCGTGCTGGAGGAGACCGGTCTGCTGCCGCACCTCAACCCCGGCGTCATGACGTGGGAGGAGATCCAGCGCCTCAAGCCCGTCGCGCCGAGCATGGGCATGATGCTCGAGACGACCTCGCGGCGCCTGTTCGAGACGCGCGGCCTCGCGCACTTCGGCAGCCCCGACAAGGACCCGGATGTCCGCCTGCGCGTCCTCGAGGACGCCGGCCGCTCCTCCGTGCCGTTCACCTCCGGGCTCCTGCTCGGCATCGGCGAGACCTACGCCGAGCGCGTGGACGGCCTGTTCGCCCTGCGCGCGACCTCGCGCCGCTTCGGGGCGATCCAGGAGGTCATCATCCAGAACTTCCGCGCGAAGCCGCGGACGGCGATGCGCGCCGCCGACGACCTCGACCTGCAGGAGTACATCGCCGCCGTCGCCGTCAGCCGGCTCGTGCTCGGGCCGGGCGCGCGGCTGCAGGCGCCACCCAACCTCACCGACGCCGAGGAGCTCGGCCTGCTCATCCGCGCGGGCATCGACGACTGGGGCGGCGTGAGCCCGCTGACGCCCGACCACGTCAACCCCGAGCGGCCGTGGCCGCAGATCGACGAGCTCGCGCGCCTCACCGCGCTCTCGGGCTTCACGCTGCTCGAGCGCCTCACCGCGCACCCCCACTACGTGCGTGCCGAGGAGCCGTGGCTCGACCCGCGCGTGCTGCCGCACGTGCGCGCGCTCGCCGCGCCCGACGGCCTCGCGGACGAGTCGGTGCTGCCCGTCGGCCTGCCGTGGCAGGAGCCCGACCCCGACTGGGCCGGCTCGGGCCGCGTCGACCTGCACACGGCGATCGACACCGAGGGGCGCCGCACGGCGGCTCGCGGCGACGTCGACGCCGTGTACGGCGACTGGGACGAGCTGCGCGAGGCCGTCGGCGACACGACCAGGGTGCGCACGGCATCCCCCGCCCTGTCGGCGGGCGTGCGCGCAGCGCTGCGCCGCGCCGAGACCGACCCGGCTGGCCTCACCGACGCCGAGTACCTGACGCTGCTCGAGGCCGACGGCGACGACCTCGACGCCCTCGCCTCGCTCGCCGACGACGTGCGCCGCGACACCGTCGGCGACCCCATCGGCTACGTCGTCAACCGCAACATCAACTTCACCAACGTCTGCTACACCGGCTGCCGCTTCTGCGCCTTCGCGCAGCGGCGCACCGACGCGGACGCCTACACGCTGTCGATGACGCAGGTCGGCGACCGCGTCGACGAGGCCTGGGCCCTCGGCGCGACCGAGATCTGCATGCAGGGCGGGATCCACCCCGACCTGCCCGGCACCGCGTACTTCGACCTCGCGCGCGAGGTCAAGCGCCGGCAGCCCGAGATCCACCTGCACGCCTTCAGCCCCATGGAGATCGTCAACGGCGCGACCCGGACGGGCCTGTCGTTCGCCGAGTTCCTGACGGCCGCGAAGGAGGCCGGGCTCGACACGATCCCCGGCACGGCCGCCGAGATCCTCGACGACGAGGTGCGCTGGGTGCTCACGAAGGGCAAGCTGCCCGCCGCGACGTGGGTCGAGATCGTGTCGACCGCGCACCGGCTCGGAATCCGCTCGTCGAGCACGATGATGTACGGGCACGTCGACAACCCGACCCACTGGGTCGGGCACCTGCGCACGCTCGCGGCGCTGCAGGACGACACCGGCGGCTTCACCGAGTTCGTGCTGCTGCCGTTCGTGCACGCGAGCTCGCCCGTCTACCTCGCGGGCGTCGCGCGCCCCGGCCCGACGGCGCAGGAGAACCGGGCCGTGCACGCCGTCGCGCGCCTCCTGCTGCACGGGCGCATCGACCGCATCCAGACCTCGTGGGTCAAGCTCGGCACCGCTGGCACGCAGCTCATGCTGCAGGGCGGCGCGGACGACGTCGGCGGCACCCTCATGGAGGAGACCATCAGCCGCATGGCCGGCGCCGACAACGGCTCGGAGAAGACCGTCGCCGAGCTCGAGGAGCTCGCCACGGCGATCGGCCGACCCGCGCGCCAGCGCACGACGACGTACGGCACCCCGAGCGAGGAGCGCCTCGCGGCCGCGCGCGCGCACCGCACCGAGGGCTACGCGGCGACCGGGCGTCGCCTCGCGCTCACGATCGCCGAGGTGCGCGCGGGGGCGTAGGCGCGGCCCCGTCGCGGCGTGATCGTCGGCGAGCCGCACGCTCGGCGTCAACGCAGCACTTCTCCTGGACGTAGGCGCCCAGACGGGTGCGGCGAGAACGTCAGCCGTCGAGGAGGGCGCGCGTGCGCGGCCCGAGGGCGAGTGATGCCGCGGCGCGCAGCTGATCGAGCGTGTCGACGTCGCGGCGCAGACCCGAAGATGCCGGGAGCGCGAGCTCGACGTACCCCGCGGCGCGGTGGCGCGCGGCGGAATCGGGGCCGAACGCCGGACCGTGCGTCACCCCGGCCCGCGCCACGATGAGCGAGGTGCCCGATCCC
>NZ_JAUSMI010000157.1 GCF_030645145.1 Microcella sp.
CGACTCCGGCCGGGCGGAGCATCTCGGTCGGCGCGGTCGGCGGCGGGGGAGTCGGCGCGACCGGCGGCACGCCGCCGGGCTGGTCGAGCGGTCGGGTGAAGGCGCGCGTCGGGGCATCCCCTGCATCGACCGCGTCGTAGGCCTCGGTCGGTGCGTCGCCGGCATCGCCGGGGTCCCCGTCGCCGAGCGCATCGTAGGCCTCCGTCGGAGCATCGCCCGCCGCACCCGCCCCGCCCTCAGCGCCGCGCGCATCCGCTCCGCTCACCGGCCGCAGCGGCTCGGTCGGATCTTCGTTCGGCGTTCGCTCGTCGGTCATGGTCGCCCCCGTCCCCTGAGACGGAGACCGCCCCCGTCGCGGCCAGTGTAGGGCGCGCGCGGGGGCGGTCGCGGGAGGAGGGAGTGCGGCGAGCGCCGGTCAGCGCTCGGCGCCGACGACCTCCGGAGCCGTCACGGCGGGCGCATCCTCATCGCGATCGACGCGGATGCGGATCGCCACGAGCGAGGAGACGAGCGTGATGAGCGACATGCCCGCGAGCACGATCGCCGGGTGCCACCAGGCGTTTCCGGTGGCCGCGCCGAGCGCCCCGGTCAGGCTGGGCACGAAGCCCGAGACGACCGCCGCGAGCGCGTATGCGAACCCGAGCGCCGAGTAGCGGTAGCGCTCGTCGAAGAGCTCGGTGAAGATGCCGCCGAGCGCCGCCCAGCTCATCGTGGGCAGGATGCCGCCGATCACCATCATGCCGACGAGGAAGCCGAACGAGGCGTTCTGCAGGAAGAAGTAGATCGGGAACGACAGCAGCAGCGTGCCGAGCGCGCCGATCGCGATCACGAGGCCCGAGCCGATGCGCGTGGCCCACGCTCCGAACAGCGGGATCGTCACGAGCTGCAGCAGCCCTCCGATCGTCGTCGCGATGAGCAGCTGGTAGTAGTCGAAGCCGAGCACCGCCGCGCCGTAGTTGATCGTGTAGGTATTCATGAGCGAGTACGAGCCGATGCCGAGGAGCGCGACGCCCACGGCGACGACGATCGTGACGGGCTGCGCGCGCAGCAGGGCGGCGAGGGGGATGCGCGGCGCACGCCCCGCTCCCTTGACCGCCGTGAAGACGGGGGTCTCGGTGATCGCGAGGCGCAGGTACAGCGAGATCGCGAGCAGCGGGATCGCCGTGAGGAACGGGATCCGCCACGCCCACTCGCCGATCTCCTCGGTCGTGAGCGAGAGCGTGAGCCACAGGAACGCGACGGCCGAGAGGATCGAGCCGATGGGCGAGCCGAGCTGCGGCATCGCGGCGGCGAACGCGCGCTTGGCCTTGCTCTCGTGCTCGGTCGCGATGAGGATCGCGCCGCCCCATTCTCCGCCGAGCGAGACGCCCTGCAGCACGCGCAGCAGCACGAGCAGCACGGCGCCGACCCAGCCGGCCTGGTCGAACGTCGGCAGCACACCGATGAGCGCGGTCGCGACGCCCATCATCGTGATCGTCACGATGAGTACCGTCCGGCGGCCGATGCGGTCGCCGAGGTGGCCGAAGATGATCGCGCCGATCGGGCGGATCACGAAGGCGACGCCGATGGTCGCGAGCGCGGCGAGGTTCGCGCCGACCGGGCCGAGGGGCTCGAAGAAGAGCGGGCCGGCGAAGAAAGCCGAGAAGTAGGCGAAGAGATAGAAGTCGTACGACTCGAGAGACGTGCCGACGAGGGATGCCCAGCGCGCGCGACGCGCGATGCGGGGATCGGAGGGGACGGGGGTCAGGGGCTGCATGGTGGGCCCTGCTCCGTTTGACGCAGCGCCATGCGTATCAGTAGTCACAAGCACACCAGCGTAGTGACGCCCGGGCGTATTCCCGGCGGCCGGCCCTCGGGCGTTCGGTACCATGGGGGCACAGGCGTCGATCCGGCCATCACCGGGGAGCCCTCGGAAGAACAGCGGGATGCTCGTGCTCGAGCGACCCGGCAACTAGACCCGAGCGGGGCAGGCCCGTCACAGCCGCCGAAGAGGGGCCGGAGCATCCGCCCGCCAGGCACGGCGGAACGGAGAGCATCGGCAAGCGGGGTGGTACCGCGGCGGGCTCGACGAGCCCCGTCGTCCTCGCGGTGAGTGCGCTGCAGACACCGGAGAAACCATGGGCTACCCCCTCCACCGCGACGACCAGGGCGTCGTCGCCTCCCCGCGCTTCCCCGCGCTCGAGGCCGACGTGCTCGAGTACTGGGCGACGAACGACACCTTCCGCCGGTCGATCGAGCAGCGCGAGGGCTGCGAGGAGTGGGTCTTCTACGACGGGCCGCCGTTCGCCAACGGCCTGCCGCACTACGGGCACCTCCTGACCGGCTACGCGAAGGACGTCTTCCCGCGCTTCCAGACGATGCGCGGCAAGCAGGTGCATCGCCGCTTCGGGTGGGACACCCACGGTCTGCCCGCCGAGCTCGAGGCGATGAAGCAGCTCGGCATCACCGAGAAAGCCCAGATCGAGGAGATGGGCATCGAGGCGTTCAACGCCAAGGCCCGCGAGAGCGTGCTGCGCTACACCGACGAGTGGCAGGAGTACGTCACGCGTCAGGCGCGCTGGGTCGACTTCGACAACGACTACAAGACGCTCGACATCTCGTTCATGGAGAGCGTGCTGTGGGCGTTCAAAACCCTGCACGAGAAGGGACTCGCGTACGAGGGCTACCGCGTGTTGCCGTACTGCTGGCGCGACGAGACGCCGCTGTCGAACCACGAGCTGCGCATGGACGACGACGTCTACCAGATGCGCCAGGACCAGTCGGTGACGGTCACCTTCCCGCTCGTCGGTTCGAAGGCCGAGGCGCTCGGCCTCACGGGCGTCAAGGCGCTCGCGTGGACGACGACGCCGTGGACCCTCCCGACGAACGCGGCGCTCGCCGTCGGCCCCGAGGTCGAGTACGTCGTGCTCCCGGCCGGTCCGCACGGGGCGGCGGATGACCGGGATCAAGCCGGCGCGCGCGACGCGGTCGCCGGCGAGAGCCAGTACCTGCTCGCGAACGACACCCTCAACGCCTACGTCAAGGAGCTCGGCTACGAGACCGCGGCCGAGGCGCACGCGGCGATCACGCGGCGGATGCTCGGCTCCGAGCTCGGCGGCGTCCACTACGACCGCCTCTGGGACTACTACGCCGACCTCGAGACGTGGGGCATGCAGCGCGCCTGGCAGATCCTCGTCGCCGAGTACGTCGCCACCGGCGAGGGCACCGGGATCGTGCACCAGGCACCCGCATACGGAGAGGACGACCAGGCGATCTGCGCCGCCGCGGGCATCCCCATCATCATCTCGGTCGACGACGGCGGGAGGTTCCTCCAGCAGGTGCCCGAGGTCGCGGGCCTGCAGGTGTTCGAGGCGAACAAGACCCTCACGAGCATGCTGCGCGAGCAGGGCCGACTGCTGCAGGTGCGCAGCTACGAGCACAGCTACCCGCACTGCTGGCGCTGCCGCAACCCGCTCATCTACAAGGCCGTCTCGAGCTGGTTCGTGCGCGTCACCGAGATCCGCGATCGGATGCTCGAGCTCAACGAGCGGATCCGCTGGGTGCCCGACAACGTCAAGCACGGGCAGTTCGGCAAGTGGCTCGAGGGCGCGCGGGACTGGTCGATCAGCCGCAACCGCTTCTGGGGCAGCCCCATCCCGGTGTGGAAGAGCGACGACCCCGACCACCCGCGCGTCGATGTCTACGGCTCGCTCGCCGAGCTCGAGGCCGACTTCGGCGCCCTGCCGCGCAACGCCGCGGGCGAGGTCGACCTGCACCGGCCGTTCATCGACGAGCTCACGCGCCCGAACCCCGACGACCCGACGGGCCGCTCGACGATGCGCCGCATCGAGGACGTCTTCGACGTCTGGTTCGATTCCGGCTCGATGCCGTTCGCGCAGGTGCACTACCCGTTCGAGAACGCTGACTGGTTCGAGAACCACAACCCGAGCGACTTCATCGTCGAGTACATCGGGCAGACCCGCGGCTGGTTCTACACGATGCACGTCCTCGCGACGGCCCTGTTCGACCGCCCCGCCTTCTCGAACGTCATCAGCCACGGCATCGTGCTCGGCAACGACGGCCAGAAGATGTCGAAGAGCCTGCAGAACTACCCGAGCGTGACCGAGGTGTTCGAGCGCGACGGCTCCGACGCGATGCGCTGGTTCCTCATGTCGAGCTCGGTGATCCGCGGCGGCAACCTCATCGTCACCGAGGAGGGCATCCGCGCGGGCGTGCGCGAATTCCTGCTGCCGCTCTGGAGCACGTACTACTTCTTCACCCTCTACGCGAACGCGGCGGGGGTGGCGGATGCCCGCTGGCGCACCGACTCGACGAACGTGCTCGACCGGTACCTGCTCGCGAAGACGCGCGACCTCGTCGAGACCGTGACGACCGAGCTCGAGGGCCTCGACAGCCCGCTCGCGGCCGCCGCGCTGCGCGACTTCGCCGACGTGCTCACCAACTGGTACGTGCGCCGCAGCCGCGAGCGCTTCTGGGCGGGCGACGACCGCGACGCGATCGACACGCTCTACACGGTGCTCGAGACGCTCGCGCGCGTCGCCGCGCCGCTCGCCCCGCTCGTCTCGGAGGAGGTCTGGCGGGGCCTGACGGGCGGCGAGAGCGTGCACCTCGCCGACTGGCCGGGCGCGGATGCCTTCCCCGCCGACCCCGCGCTCGTCACCGCGATGGACCGCGTGCGCGCGATCGCGAGCTCGGGCCTCGCGCTGCGCAAGGCGCAGAGCCTGCGCGTGCGCCTGCCGCTGTCGACGCTCACGGTCGTCACGCCCGACGCCGCAGCGCTCGCGCCGTTCTCCGACATCCTCCGCGACGAGCTCAACGTCAAGGCCGTCGAGCTCGTCGAGTTCGACGACTCGCTCGTCGCCGCGTACGGCATCACGCGCCGACTCGCCGTCAACGCGCGCGCCGCGGGCCCGCGCATCGGCAAGCAGGTGCAGCAGGCGATCGGCGCCGCGAAGGCCGGCGACTGGTCGGTCGCGGGCGACGGCGTGATCGTCGGCGGCATCGCGCTCGAGCCCGGCGAGTTCATCCTCGAGCTCGAGCTCGAGGACCCGGCTGCGGCCGTCGTCTTCCTGCCCGGCTCGGGCTTCGTGCTGCTCGACACGACCGTGACCCCCGAGCTCGAGGCCGAGGGCGTCGCGCGCGACGTCATCCGCGCCGTGCAGCAGGCCCGCAAGGACGCCGGGCTCGACGTGAGCGACCGCATCGCGCTGACGCTCGGCTCGAGCGATGCCGCGACGCGCGCCGCGATCGAGGCCCACCGGGAGCTCATCGGTGGCGAGACGCTTGCGACCTCGCTGAGCGTCGGAGAGGCTGGCGAGGGGGCGGCGGCGCCGGTCGGGGCCGGGGCATCCGTGACGATCGAGGTGGAGCGAGCATGACCGACGCGCAGGAGAGCCGCGAGCCGAGCGAGCAGGAGCTCGCCGACCGGGAGGCCGCCGACGCCGTCTTCGCCGAGCTGCTCGCGCGCCTCGGCGAGGGCAGCCCGCAGCCGCGCCTCGAGCCCACGCGCCGCGCCGTCGAGCTGCTCGGCGACCCGCAGCGCTCGTACGGGGTCATCCACATCACCGGCACGAACGGCAAGACGTCGACGAGCCGCATGATCGAGAGCATCCTGCGCGCGTACGGGCTGCGCGCGGGCCTCATGACGAGCCCGCACCTCGTGCGCGTCACCGAGCGCATCATGATCGACGGCGCGCCGATCGCCGACCGCGCCTTCGCCGACAACTGGGCCGACATCCAGCCCTACCTGCTCATGGTCGACGCCGAGCTCGCCGCGAACGGCGAGGAGCCCCTCACCTACTTCGAGGCGCTCACGGTGCTCGCGTTCGCGTGCTTCGCCGACGCGCCCGTCGACGTCGTCGTGCTCGAGGTCGGCATGGGAGGAGAGTGGGACTCGACCAACGTCGCCGACGGCGACGTCGCCGTGCTCACGCCCATCGCGCTCGACCACGAGAGCCGACTGGGCCGCACGGTGGCCGAGATCGCGCGCACGAAGGCGGGCATCATCAAGCCCGCCGCGCACGTCGTGACGGCCCTGCAGCAGACCGAGGCGATGGACGAGATCCTGCGCGCCGCCGAGCACGACGAGGCGCCGGTCGCCGCCGAGGGGGTCGATTTCGCGCTGCTGGATGCCCGGCTCGCGGTCGGCGGGCAGGTCATCGACGTGCGGGGCAGGGCCGGCGAGTACCGCGATCTCTTCCTCCCCCTCTTCGGCGAGCACCAGGCGCGCAACGCCGCGCTCGCGATCGCGGCGGTCGAGTCGTTCCTCGGCGGCGGCGAGCAGGAGCTCGCGATGGACGTCCTCCACGAGGGCTTCGCGACCGTGACGAGCCCCGGCCGACTGCAGCTCATCGGCATCGAGCCGAGCGTGCTCGTCGACGCCGCCCACAATCCGCACGGCGCCGAGGCGCTCGCGAAGGCCCTGCTCGGCTCGTTCGCGTTCGAGAAGGTCACGGCGATCGTCGGGATCCTCACCGACAAGGACGCCCGCGGCATCATCGAAGCGCTCGACCCCGTCGTCGACCGGTTCGTCGTCACCCAGTCCGAGTCCGACCGCGCGCTCGACTCCGACGAGCTCGCCGAGCTCGTCACCCACATCGCCGGGCCCGATCGCGTGCGCATCGAGCCGGAGCTGTCGGTCGCGCTCGAGGAGGCCCGCGACGAGGCCGGCCCGACCGACGCCGTGCTCGTGACCGGGTCGATCACGCTCGTCGGTCAGGCGATGCGCATCGCGCGTGAGGAAGGCTGGGCGCTGTGAGCGCAAACGCATCCGCCGCCGACGACGCCGCCCCGCGGAAGCCGCGCCGCGCGCGCACCGCGACCGAGTCGCTCCTGAGCGTCGTGCTCGTCATGGAGGCCGTCGTCGTGATTTTCGGCGCCCTCGTGATCTACGGCCTCCGCGTCGTCGACCCCCTCGCCGCGTTCGGCGGAGGAGCCGTTCTCATCGTCCTGCTGCTCGTCGCGGTGCGTCTCGTGCGCTACCCGTGGGGGCAGTGGTTCGGCCACGCACTGCAGCTCGTGCTGCTCGCGACCGTCTTCCTCGAGGTGCTCGCGGGCGTCGCCGCCGCGATCTTCGTGGGATTCTGGATCTGGGCCGTCATCAAGGGCCGCCAGCTCGACGCCGCGAACGGCGTCGGCCGAGCATCCTGACCCTCACGCCCCATCCATCGCACGACCGCACCTGACCGCCGGGAGGCCACCATGACCACGTCCGTCGAAGAGACCCTCGTCCTGCTCAAGCCCGATGCGGTCGCCCGCAACCTCACGGGCGAGATCCTGCGCCGCATCGAGGCGAAGGGCTACCAGCTCGTCGACCTGCGGATGATGCAGGCCGACCGCGATCTGCTCGCCGCCCACTACGCCGAGCACGAGGGCAAGCCCTTCTACGAGCCGCTCATGGAGTTCATGGAGTCGGGCCCCGTCGTCGCCGCGCGCGTCGCCGGCCACCGCGTCATCGAGGGTTTCCGCTCGCTCGCCGGCACGACCGACCCGACGACCGCCGCGCCCGGGACGATCCGCGGCGACCTCGGCCGCGACTGGGGCCTGCGCGTGCAGCAGAACCTCGTGCACGGGTCCGACTCGCCCGAGTCGGCCGCGCGCGAGCTCGCCCTCTGGTTCGCCTGAACTAGAGAAGGCTCGGGAGCAGCGTCGGGAACTGCACGATGATCGCGAGCGCGATCACCGCGTAGTTCACGACGACGATCGCCCACGTGAACGGCAGCACGGCCGCGCCGAACCGCTCGCCCGCGCCGCCCGTGAGGCGACCCGTCGCGAGGAGCCACGCGAGCAGACCCCAGAACATGGGGATGACCGCGGCCCAGACGAGCATGCACCACGGGCACAGCGCGCCGATCTCGTAGACCGATTGCGTGAAGAGCCAGGTCACGAAGATCCACGCGCCCGTGACCCCCGCGAGGAAGAGGACCCAGAACCAGCGCGCGAACTGCGCGCCGGCGAGCAGGGCGACCCCGACCGCGATCGGCGCGACGAAGCCCGCGACGCCGAGCAGCGGGTTCGGGAAGCCCAGGAGCGACGCCTGCCAGCTCTCCATGACGCTGCCGCACGAGACGAGCGGGTTGATGTCGCAGTTGAGCACGTGCTGCGGGTCGATGAGCTTCGCGACGCGCTCGGTGATGAGGGCCATCGCGCCCCACCACCCGACGGCGCCCGTGACGAGCAGGAAGACGCCCATGATCCAGGGGCGGCGCGCGGGCGCGGAGGTGCCGAGGGGGGTCGTGTCGAGCGCGGTCACGCCTCGATTCTCCCGCACGCGGCGCGCGGGCGCTCGGGTCGAAGGTCCTCCTCCGGCGCGCGCCGTGCGATAATGAGGAGCAGTCGTCGCCAGCCGCGCTCGCGACGCACCAGAGACAAGCTTTCCGGGCACACCGGACCATCCTCGCGACACCGAGTCGCGAGCGTCGGATAGCCAGTTCCGAGTATGCGCAGTGACAGTGCGCGGGCCCGCGCCCGACCCGAACCGGGGGGCTGCGGCCCGACAACCGAAGAGTTTCGCAGCGGGGGCGACGCGCCCGCTGCCGGAGAGTTCCCGTCCAGGCGCGGCCCGGACGGTCGAGGAGTGCACCAGCGATGGTGAGTGACGACAACGAGACGAACCCGAAGAAGCGCACCCGGCTGTTCACGCCGCGCACGGCCCGGAAGGGTCGGGGAGACACGCAGAGCGCGCGCGAGAGCGCCGCGAGCGCGCCCACCGTGGACGACGCGGTGACGGAGAGCTCCGTGACGGAGCCCGTCGAGGCTGCGGAGGCTGCTCCGCCCGAGGATGCGGCGTTCGAGGTCGAGGCGCCGGCGGTCGAGGCGTCGGCGACGGACGCGACCGAGGCCCCCGATACAGAGGTGCAGCCAGAGGCGGAGGCCGCTAAGCCCGAGGCCGCGGAGCCCGAGACCGCAGAGCCCGAGCCCGAGACCTCCGCGACCCCGTTCCCGGTCCTCAAGCCCGAGAGCACGACGTCGCTGCTGTTCTACGCGCCCCCCGTCGAGTACCTCGCCCCGCGTCCCGGCGCCGGCCCGGTGCGCGAGCGCGACGCCGATGACGACGAGCCCGAGGAGGGCTCGAGCACGAGCCGCCGTCGCTCGCGCGCGCGTCGCGGCCGCGGCGGAGCATCCGTCGACGGCGACCGGGCCCCCGCCGAGCGCGAGGAGCGCGCCGATCGGAGCGACCGCTACGACCGCTCGGACCGCAGCGAGCGCACCGACCGTCGCGACCGACGCGAGCGACGCCCCGCCGAGCTCATCACCGAGCCGCAGCGCATCAAGGGCTCCACCCGCCTCGAGGCCAAGAAGCAGCGCCGCCGCGACGGCCGCGACGCCGGCCGCCGCCGCCCCGTCATCACCGAGGCCGAGTTCCTCGCGCGCCGCGAGAGCGTCGACCGCACGATGGTCGTCCGCTCGAAGGACGGCCGCACCCAGATCGGCGTGCTCGAGGATGGCGTGCTCGTCGAGCACTACGTCGCGCGCTCGCAGGAATCCAGCATCATCGGCAACGTCTACCTCGGCCGCGTGCAGAACGTGCTGCCGAGCATGGAGGCCGCCTTCGTCGACATCGGTCGCGGCCGCAACGCCGTGCTCTACTCCGGCGAGGTCGACTGGGAGGCCGCGCAGGCCGAGGGCGAGAAGAACCAGCCCCGCCGCATCGAGCTCGCGCTCAAGCCCGGCGATCGCATCCTCGTCCAGGTCACGAAGGACCCGATCGGGCACAAGGGCGCGCGCCTCACGAGCCAGGTGAGCCTCCCCGGCCGCTACCTCGTCTACGTGCCCAACGGCTCGATGAATGGCATCAGCCGCAAGCTCCCGGACACCGAGCGGGCGCGCCTGAAGAGGATCCTCAAGGAGGTCCTGCCCGACAACGTCGGCGTCATCGTGCGCACAGCCGCAGAGGGAGCGACCGAGGAGCAGCTGACGCTCGACGTCAACCGCCTCACCGCGCAGTGGGCGGAGATCTCGAAGCAGGTCGCGAACCCCAACGCGCAGGCGCCGATGATGCTCCACAGCGAGCCCGATCTGCTCGTCAAGATCGTGCGCGACGTCTTCAACGAGGACTTCCGCGCCATGGTCATCCACGGTCAGGATGCCCAGCAGACCATCGAGGCCTACCTCCGGTCGGTCGCGCCCGATCTCCTCGATCGCGTGCAGAAGCACGAGGGCGACCACGACCCCTTCGACGAGTACCGCATCTCGGAGCAGATCGAGAAGGCCCTCGAGCGCAAGGTCTGGCTGCCCTCGGGCGGCTCGCTCGTCATCGATCGCACCGAGGCCATGACGGTCGTCGACGTCAACACGGGCAAGTTCGTCGGCTCGGGCGGCAACCTCGAGGAGACGGTCACGAAGAACAACCTCGAGGCCGCGGAGGAGATCGTGCGCCAGCTGCGGCTGCGCGACATCGGCGGCATCATCGTCGTCGACTTCATCGACATGGTGCTCGAGTCGAACCGCGACCTCGTGCTGCGCCGCCTTATGGAGTGCCTCAGCCGTGACCGCACCAAGCACCAGGTCGCCGAGGTGACGAGCCTCGGCCTCGTGCAGATGACGCGCAAGCGCCTCGGGCTGGGCCTGCTCGAGACCTTCAGCGAGCAGTGCGACGTGTGCGCCGGTCGCGGCCTGATCATCCACCACGACCCCGTCGCCAAGCACCGCCCCTCGCAGGGCGGGCCCGACCAGGGCGGCAACCGCCGGGGCGGGCGCTCCGGGAACGACCGCTCGGGTGGCGACCGGAACGACCGCGGCGGCCAGCGGAGCGGCAACGGCGGCAACGGCACGCCCAAGTCGAATGGGCACGCCGGGACTCATGCGATCACCGAGGACGTCTCGAAGGCTCTCGCATCGATCGCCGCGAAGACCGTCCATCACGAGCCCGCGCCCGAGGTCGAGAGCGCCGCGCCCGCCGCGGCCGTCGAGACGACGAACGAGGCCGCCGGCCAGCCGACGCCCAACGCGGCATCGAACGCGACGAGTGCGCCGAGCGCCGAGAGCACCGCGAGCGCCCCCGAGGCGCCCGCCCGCTCGGGTCGCTCGCGCGGCGGTCGCCGTGCGCGCGGGGGAGCCGGCTCGAGCGCCGCGACCGCCGCACCCGCCACCGCCGAACCCGCGACGACCGAGCCCGCGACGAGCGGCCGCACCGCGTCGATCGACGTCCCCGTGATCGACCTCCCCGAGCCGCCCGCGACCCGCTCGCGCCAGCGCATCGACCCGCGCGACGCCGAGCAGCTGCTCGGCTCGGTGCTCGAGGCCCTGCCCGAGCCGCCGGCTCCCGGCACGCGCAAGCGCGGCTCGCGCCGCGCGACCTCCGGCACGATCTCCACGGCCGGACTCGACGCCGCGAGCGACGCCTAGCGATCGATGACCGTTCGACTCGAGACGCCCGTGCGGCGGGAGGACCACCGGGCCTCCCGCCGCTGGGGCGCCCGGCACCTCATCGCCGCCGGGCTCGGAGTCCTCGGCATCGTCGCGCTCATCGCGCTGCGCGCCACGACGGCCGAGAGCGGTCCCGCGGGCCTCCCCGACGTCGCGCAGGATCTCCTGACGCTCTCCACGAGCGTCATCATCGAGTCTCTGCCGTTCATCGTCCTCGGCATCGCGCTGTCGATCCTCGTCCAGGTCTGGATCCCCGAGGCGTGGCTCCTGCGGATCCTGCCGCGGAACCAGTGGGGACGACGCGCGGTCATCTCGCTCTTCGGCATGTTCCTGCCCGTGTGCGAGTGCGGCAACGTGCCGCTCGCGCGCGGCCTCGTGCGGCGCGGCTTCACGATCCCCGAGTCGATGGTCTTCCTCGTCGCGGCGCCCATCCTCAACCCCGTCACGATCCTCACGACGCACGCCGCGTTCGGCTTCGACGACGGCATCCTCGTCGCGCGCCTCCTCGGCGGCTTCCTCATCGCGAACGTCCTCGGCTGGCTCTTCTCGCTCCACCCCGAGCCCCAGTCGCTCCTTACCGGCCGGTTCGCCGAGGAGTGCCGCATCGACGACGGTCATCGGCACGGCACGCGCGCCGAGCAGACGGTCGACCTCTTCGTGCGCGAGTCGAGCATCCTCATGCCGGCCCTCGTGATCGGTGCGCTCGTGGCCGGGGGCATCCAGGTCGCCGTGCCCCGCGACGTGCTCGTCGCCCTCGGCAGCGACCCGCTGTTCAGCGTGCTCGCGATGATGGCGCTCGCGTTCGTCATCTCGGTGTGCTCGAACGTCGACGCGTTCTTCATCCTCCCCTTCGCCTCGACCTTCCTGCCCGGCTCGATCGTGGCCTTCCTCGTGTTCGGCCCGATCATCGACATCAAGATGCTCGCGCTCATGCGCACGACGTACTCCACGCGCACGCTGCTGCGCGTCACGCTCGTCGTCGGCCTGCTGAGCGCCGTGCTCGGACTGGTGGTGAACTATGTGGTCTAGCGTCCAGCGCTGGCGCGGCGTCGCCCTGATCGCGGCGATCTCGGCCGTCGCCCTGTGGCTCGCGGCCTCCGGCCAGCTCGTGCTCTACATCCACCCGCGCTACATCGTCTTCACGGTGATCATGGCCGCGATCGCCCTCGTGCTCGTCGTCGCCGCGGTCGCGTCGGCCGCCTCGCGACGGCGTCGCGACGAGGAGGCGCCCGTCTCGCGCCGCGAGCGCGCGCTCGGCCTGTCCGCCGCGGCGATCGCCGGCGCGTTCGTGATCGGGATGCTCGTCATCCCGCCCGCGACGCTCTCCACCGCCACCGCCGAGCAGCGGCAGATCAACGCGACCGCGGCCGACCTCGACGCCCTCGACGACGCGGCCGAGGCCGACGACGCCGCGGTCGCGCGCTTCACCGTGCGCGAGTGGTCGAGCATCCTGCGTCAGACGAGCGACCTCGGATTCTTCGCCGACAAGCCCGTCACCGACCTCGTCGGCTTCGTCGCGCCCGACCCCGACGACCCCGAGAACGTCTTCTACATCTCGCGCTTCGTCATCACGTGCTGCGCCGTCGACGCGCAGCCGCTCGGCGTGCCCGTGCACCAGCCGGGCTGGCAGGACGAGTTCCCGGTCGACTCGTGGGTGAGCGTGACGGGCGAGTTCGCGGCGAACCCGAGCGAGTCGAGCCTTCAGCCGCTCGTGGTCATGCCCGACGCGATCGAGGCGGTGGAGCAGCCGAGTGAGCCCTACCTCTTCTGAGCACGATGAGCGCGGGCACGACGGGCACGAGCACGGCCGCCACGCCCTCGAGCACGATGCCGAGCATCCCGAGCCGGAGACGAGCGTCGAGGAGCAGTTCCCGGGCGTCGCCCGCGCCGCCGACCACGGCCGCCGCCTCCGCGAGGAGCGCGACCAGCGCCGGTTCGCGCGCTCGTTCGCCGCGCTCGTCGGCGTGCTCGTCGGCCTCGGGCTGATCTTCCTCGCCCTCGGCGTGCTGCAGGGCCCGAAGCTCTCCTCCGCCCAGCTCGACCCGGCGCGCGTCACCGAGCAGTCCGGGCAGCAGCTGCGGCTCTTCGCTAACCAGCCGGTCGACCCCGTCGACGCGAGCGCCGTGACGGTCGAGCCCGCCGCCGCGACGAGCGTGACGGTGCAGGGCGAGCTCATCGTCGTCCAGTTCGACGAGCGACTGCGCTACGGCACCGAGTACACGGTGCGGGTCGAGGGGGTCGGTGCGCCCTCCCGCCCGAACACGAGCACCTTCGAGCACCGCTTCACGACGGCCTCCGCGAGCGTGCTGTACCTCGACCGCGACGACAGCGGGGTCGACGAGATCCTCCGCGCCGACGTCGAGGGCGCGGGTCGCGGCGAGGTCGTGCATGCCGCGCAGGGCATCCAGCACATGGCGCCCGTCGAGCGCGTCATCGTGGTCGCGCGCGACGACGGCGCGGGCGGCTCCATCCTCGAATCGGTGGATGCCCCCAGCGGCCGCATCGAGCGCCTGGCGCTCCCCGAGGGCGTCCGCGTCGATCGCCTCATCGCGCCGCGCGCGGGCACGACCGTCGCGCTCGTCCTCTCGCCGGCCGCGGCGCCCGCCGAGGGCGACGGTGCCGAGGTCGACGGCGGCGAGGT
>NZ_JAUSMI010000159.1 GCF_030645145.1 Microcella sp.
GACGCGCGCGGCGGCCTCGGCGATCGGACGGCGGTCGCTCGTCGCGCCCGCGAGGGAGTCCTCGATGTTGAGCCCCGCCGCGCCCGCCTCGATGAGGCGCGCGACGTTCGCCTGCACGCCCGCGGCGTCGGGCGCGTAGCCGCGCTCGAAGTCGATGCTCACGGGCAGGTCGGTGGATGCCGTGATGCGGCGGGCCGCATCGAGCGCCATCTCGACGGACATGCCCTCGCCGTCGGGCACGCCGTAGGCGAAGGCGACCGCATGGCTCGCCGACGCGAGCGCGCGCACGCCGGGGGTGCGCGCGACGATGCGCGCCGTGATGGCGTCCCACACGTTGACGACGACGAGCGGGTCGCCGGGCACGTGCAGGGAGGAGAGGAGGGCTGCCTTGTCGGCGGTGGTCGGAGCGGGGCTCGGGGCGGCGGTGGGCGCGGCGGAGTCGGTCATGCGCTCACTCTGCCAGCCGCGCGGATCTGGGGGCTGAATCCCAGCCGGGTCGTGGCGCGAGGGCGGTGGTCGGCTGTGATCATGGAGCATGAGCCAGATCCGCCTGCGCGACTACCAGGCCGCCGACATGGATGCCGTCCTCCGACTGTGGGACGAGGTGCGCGCCGAGGGCGCCGAGCCCGTCTACGCGCTCGCGGAGGTGCTCGCCTCGTGCGAGAAGGACCACGCCGTCGTCGCCGTCGACGGCGACGCCGTGCTCGGCGTCGGCGTCGCCCGCGCGGCGCACGACCAGGGCTGGATCGTCTTCCTCGCCGTGACCGCGAGCGCCCGCCGGCACGGGCTCGCGGGGCGGATCCTCGCCGGGCTCGAGCAGCGGATGGCGCCGCAGGGGCTCACGCGCCTGTCGATCCTCGTACCCGATCAGCAGCAGCAGTTCGGCGCGCTCACGAAGGCGGGATTCCAGGACCGCGCCCACCTGAGCTACTTCGAGCGCGAGATCCCGGTCAAGCAGCGCGAGCTCGCCGTGCTGCGCGAGCTCGGCGGCCGCATCCTGCCGCGCGATCTGTGGAGCTCGATCGCGGGCATGCGCACCGAGAAGGAGCTGCTCGAGCGCCGGCTCGTGCTGCCGCTGTCGGACCCGGCGCTCGCCGATCAGTTCGGCGTGCAGCCGCCGCGGTCGATCGTGCTGTTCGGCCCTCCCGGGACCGGCAAGACGACGTTCGCGAAGGCCGTCGCCTCCCGGCTGCAGTGGCCGTTCGTCGAGGTCTTCCCCTCGCGGCTCGCCGCCGGGCCCCAGGGCCTCGCGGGCGGGCTGCGCGAGACCTTCCAGAGCATCGCCGACCTCGACCACGTCATCGTCTTCATCGACGAGGTGGAGGAGATCGCCGGCCAGCGCGGCGGCGAGCCGCCATCCGCCATGCAGGGCGTCACGAACGAGCTGCTCAAGATCATCCCGGCCTTCCGCGACTCTCCCGGCCGACTGCTGATCTGCGCGACCAACTTCATCCGCGCGCTCGACGCGGCGTTCCTCCGCCACGGGCGGTTCGACTACGTCATCCCGATCGGGCTGCCCGACGCCGCGGCGCGCGAGGCGATCTGGTCGCGGTACATCCCCGACGCGGTCGAGGGCGAGGTCGATCTCGCGCAGCTCGTCGCGCGCACCGACGGCTACTCGCCCGCCGACATCGAGTTCGCCGCGCGGTCGGCGTCGCAGGCCGCGCTCGAGCAGTCGGTCTACGGGGTCGATGGCGCGGCCGTGCGCGGCCCGTCGACCGCCGACTACCTCGCGGCGATCGACCGCACCCGCGCGACCGTGTCGGCGACCGAGGCGGCCGAGTTCCGGGAGGACATCGCGGCGCTCGCGCGCGCCTGATCAGCTCGCGATCTCGCCGCTCTCGGCCCGCGCGGTCGCCGGCGGGGCCTTCACGAACAGGAGCATGATGCCGCCCGCGAGGAGCACGATCGTGATGCCGAGGATGCCGTACAGCGTCTGGTTCGCGGCGACGGCGATGAAGACGCCCCACAGCAGCGAGGCCATCCAGCCCGCGGCGCGGCCCGTCGTCGCGTAGAGGCCGAAGACCTCGCCCTCGCGACCGGCCGGCGTGACGCGCGCGAGGAACGATCGCGAGGCCGCCTGCGCAGGTCCGACGAACGCCGCGAGCACGATGCCCACGGCCCAGAAGAGCCCCGAGCCCAGGTCGGCGAAGAAGAACACGATGAGCGTGCACGCCACGAGGCCGAAGATCGAGACGAGGATGACGCGCTTGGGCCCGAAGCGGTCATCGAGGCGCCCGGCGAGGATCGTCGACACCCCCGCCACGATGTTGAGCGCGATGCCGAAGATGACGAGGTCGGTGAAGCCGAATCCGAAGACGATTCCGGCGATGACCGACCCGAACGTGAACACGGCGGAGAGCCCGTCGCGGTAGACCGCGCTCGCGAGCAGGAACCAGAACGTCGGCCGCGTCTCGCGGTAGAGCCGCTGCACGCCGCGCACGAGCTCGACGTAGCTGCGGAAGAAGCCGACCTTCTCGGCCGCGGCGAGCTTCGGCGGCTCGGGGACGCTGAGGAAGATCGGGACGACGAAGATCGCCGTCCAGATGGTGGCGCCGAGCGCGATGAGCTGGAAGGTCGAGGCGGAGTCGCCGTCGAGCACGCCGCCGAGGATGAGCCCGACGACGATCGCGAGGGCGACGATGCCGCCGAGGTAGCCGAAGCCCCAGCCGAGGCCCGAGACCCTGCCGATCGTCCTGGGCGTCGAGACCGAGATGAGCAGGGCGTTGTAGTTGACCCCGGCGATCTCGCCGAAGATGCTGCCCGCCGCGATGAGCGCGACGCCCATCCAGAACCACTCGGCTCCCGGCTGGACGAATGCGAGACCGAGCTGCGCGACGACGAGCAGAGCGGTGAAGACGAGCAGCTGCAGCTTCTGCCTGCCGGCGCGGTCGGCGCGCTGCCCGAGCACGGGCGCGAGGAGGGCGATGAGCAGGCCGGCGACCGTGATGCCGTACCCGAGATTGCTCGCGAGCTGCCCGAGCGCTGCTTCCTCGCGAGCGGTGCCGATGACCGCCGGATCGACGAAGAAGGTGCTCGTGAGGTAGCTCGGCACCCACACGAAGGTCAGCAGCACCGTGTTGAACGGCTGGGTCGCCCAGTCGTAGAGCGCCCACGCGAAGACGCGACGGCGGGGCACCTGGATGCCCTCCTGCAGGTCGAGGCCCATGACCCCGACTGCGAGGGTGTTCGCCGCGACCGGGATCGACTTCTCTGTCATGCGCTCACGGTACTGCCGGCCGGTGAACCGCGGGTGTCGCGGGGGTGCGCGTGTCAGCCCGCGTCGCTATCGTCGAGGCCACCTCATCCCTCGACGACGGAGTCCGAGATGCAGCTCTCCTACCTGTTCGCGCCCGTGACCGACCTCGAGGCGGCCGCCGCCTTCTACCGCGACGTGCTCGGGTGGGAGGAGGCCTGGCACGAGGGCGAGACGACGATCGCCTTCGCCCCACCCGAGGGCGACGCGCGGGTCATGCTCGACACGACGGAGTGGCCCGCCGGGCCGATGTACCTCGTGCCCGACCTCGCCGCGTGGCTCGCGCGGCAGCCTGACCCGCGAGGGGCCCGCGCGGCTCGCGCGCACGCTCAGCGCGAACACGGCACCGCTCCCGCCTGAGAATTGAGTCGGGATGGCGCAAGTTCGAGGCGGCTCGACTTGACAGCGAGCATCCGCATTCTCAAACTTGACATTGCACGGCTCAAGTTCGCCCGTGCCCCCGATCCTCAGAAGGAGCAACCCCCATGGCCCGTGCCGTCGGAATCGACCTCGGTACCACCAACTCCGTCGTCGCCGTCCTCGAGGGTGGCGAGCCCACCGTCATCGCCAACGCCGAAGGCTTCCGGACGACCCCGTCGGTCGTCGCCTTCACCAAGGACGGCGAGGTGCTCGTCGGCGAGACGGCCAAGCGCCAGGCCGTCACCAACGTCGATCGCACCATCGCCTCGGTCAAGCGCCACATGGGCACCGACTGGAAGCAGGAGATCGACGACAAGAAGTACACCGCGCAGGAGATCTCGGCGCGCATCCTCGCCAAGCTCAAGCGCGACGCCGAGCAGTACCTCGGCGAGATCGTGACCGACGCAGTCGTGACCGTGCCCGCCTACTTCATCGACGCCGAGCGCCAGGCCACGAAGGAGGCCGGCGAGATCGCGGGCCTCAACGTCCTGCGCATCATCAACGAGCCCACCGCAGCGGCCCTCGCCTACGGTCTCGACAAGGGCAAGGAGGACGAGCTCATCCTCGTCTTCGACCTCGGTGGCGGAACCTTCGACGTCAGCCTGCTCGAGGTGGGCAAGGACGACGACTTCTCGACCATCCAGGTGCGCGCGACCGCCGGCGACAACCGCCTCGGCGGCGACGACTGGGACGGCCGCGTGGTGAGCTACCTCATCCAGCGCTTCAAGGAGACCACGGGCGTCGACGTCAGCAACGACAAGATCGCCAAGCAGCGCCTCAAGGAGGCCGCGGAGCAGGCGAAGAAGGAACTCTCGAGCTCGATGAGCACGAACATCCAGCTCCCGTACCTCTCGCTCACCGAGAACGGCCCCGCGAACCTCGACGAGTCGCTCACGCGCGCCAAGTTCGAGGAGCTCACGAAGGACCTCCTCGAGCGCACCAAGAAGCCCTTCGAGGACGTCATCCGCGAGGCGGGCGTCAAGGTCGCCGACATCGCGCACGTCGTGCTCGTCGGCGGCTCGACCCGCATGCCGGCCGTCACCGAGCTCGTCAAGAAGCTCACCGGCGGCAAGGAGCCCAACAAGGGCGTGAACCCGGATGAGGTCGTCGCCGTCGGCGCCGCCCTTCAGGCCGGCGTGCTCAAGGGCGAGCGGAAGGACGTGCTGCTCATCGACGTGACCCCCCTGAGTCTCGGCATCGAGACCAAGGGCGGCATCATGACGAAGCTCATCGAGCGCAACACGGCCATCCCGACCAAGCGCAGCGAGACCTTCACGACGGCCGACGACAACCAGCCGTCCGTAGCGATCCAGGTCTTCCAGGGCGAGCGCGAGTTCACGCGCGACAACAAGAACCTCGGCACCTTCGAGCTCACGGGCATCGCTCCCGCGCCCCGCGGCATCCCGCAGATCGAGGTCACCTTCGACATCGACGCCAACGGCATCGTGCACGTGTCCGCGAAGGACAAGGGCACCGGCAAGGAGCAGTCGATGACGATCACGGGCGGCTCGTCGCTCGCGAAGGAGGACATCGAGCGCATGGTCCGCGAGGCCGAGGAGCACGCCGCTGAGGACAAGGCGCGCCGCGAGGCCGCCGAGGTCCGCAACAGCGCCGAGCAGCTCGCCTACTCGATCGACAAGCTCATCGCGGAGAACGCCGACAAGCTGCCCGACGACGTCAAGGGCGAGGTGCAGGCCGACGTCGACGCGCTCAAGACGGCGCTCGCCGGCACCGACGACGAGGCCGTGAAGACCGCGTACGACGCTCTCAACCAGTCGCAGACCAAGCTCGGCGAGGCGATCTACGCCGCGTCGCAGGCCGAGGAGTCGGCGGCCTCCGAGCCGCAGAGCTCCTCGAGCGACGAGGACGTGGTCGACGCCGAGATCGTCGACGACGAGGACGACAAGGACAAGAAGTAGTCATGGCCGCACGCAAGCGCGACGACGACGAGCAGAAGCCCGTCATCAAGCGGCGACGCCGCATCGACGACGAGACCGGGAAGGTCACCGACCTGACTGCGGACGGCACGCCGGAGAAGGACGCCGCTCCCGCCGCGGGGGAGGCCGATGAGGCCCCCCTCGCGGAGGACGGCGCACCGACCGACGCGGAGACGATCGAGGACCTCTTCTCGGTCGAGGACGCGGACGTCGAGGTGTCGGAGACGGGTGCGAGCCTCGACGCCGACATCGACCGCATCCTCTCCGAGGCCGGGCAGAAGGAGATCGCCGAGTACCGCGACCGCGCCGCGCGCGCGGAGGCGGAGCTCGCGAACTTCCGCACGCGCGTCGAGCGCGACCGCGCCGCGAACCGCGAGGCGAACATCGCCGAGGTCATCCGCACGCTGCTCCCCGCGATCGACGACCTCGATCGCGCCGAGTCGCACGGCGACCTCGCCGGGAGCCCCCTCGAGCTCGTCGCGCAGAAGCTGCGCAGCGGATTCGAGCGCTACGGCCTGCAGAAGGTCGGCGAGATCGGCGAGCCCTTCGACCCGAACCGGCACGAGGCGCTCGTGCAGCTGCCGAAGCCCGACGTCACGAGCAACGTGGTGGGCGACGTCATCGAGGTCGGCTACGTCCTCGGCGACCGCCTGATCCGCGCTGCGAAGGTCGCCGTCTTCACGCCCGAGGGGTAGGCGCCGATGGCCAGCAACGACTGGTTCGACAAGGACTTCTACAAGGTCCTCGGCGTGCCCAAGACGGCGACGGAGGCCGAGCTCAAGAAGGCCTACCGGAAGCTCGCCCGGCAGTACCACCCCGACTCCAACGCCGGCGACACCGCGGCGGAGGCGCGCTTCAAGGAGATCAGCGAGGCGTACTCGGTGCTCTCGGATCCGTCCGAGCGCGCCGAGTACGACCAGCTGCGCGCGATGGGCTCCGGTGCGCGCTTCACCGCGGGCGGACAGCCGGGCGGCTTCGAGGACGTCTTCGGCGGGATGTTCGGCGGCGGCGCCCCCGGTGGGCGCCGCGCGCAGTCGGCGGGCTTCGACGACATCTTCGGGAGCATGTTCGGCGGGCAGTTCGGCGCCGGTGGAGCATCCGCCGGATTCGGGCGGGGCCCGCAGAAGGGCCGCGACCAGACCGCGCAGGTGACCCTCGACTTCCTGACCGCCATCCACGGCGACACCGTGCAGCTCGAGCGCGAGGGCGGACGACCGCTCACCGTGAAGATCCCGCCCGGCGTCGCGGACGGCCAGAAGATCCGGCTGCGCGGCAAGGGCGAGGCGAGCATGACCGGGGGCGACCCGGGCGATCTCGTGCTGAGCGTCACCGTGCGGCCGCACCCGGTGTTCGCCCGCGACGGGCTCGACCTGCGCCTCGACGTGCCGGTCACCTTCCACGAGGCGGCCCTCGGCGCGACCATCGAGGTGCCGACCCTCAGCGGCGAGACCGTTCGACTGAAGGTCGCGCCCGGCACGCCGAGCGGGCGCGTGCTGCGCGTCAAGGGTCGCGGCGTCACGACCCCGAAGGGCACGGGCGACCTGCTCGCGACCGTTCAGGTCGCGGTGCCCGGCAACCTCAGCGCCGACGCGAAGAAGAAGCTCGAGGCCTTCGCGAAGGCCCTCGGCGACGAGAACCCGCGCGACGACCTGCTCGCGAGGGCGAAGGGCTGACCGGCGATGACGCCGATGCCGTGGTGCGAGGAAGGAGCGCGGTGATGGACGAGTCGACCCCGCTGTTCGCGATCGCGGTCGCGGCCGAGCTCGCGGGCATGCACCCGCAGACGCTGCGGCAGTACGACCGGCTCGGCCTCGTGTCTCCGACGCGGACGGCCGGCCAGAGTCGGCGGTACTCGATGCGCGACGTCGTGCAGCTGCGCGAGATCGCGCGGCTCGGCGCCGAGGGGCTCAACCTCGAGGGCATCCGGCGCATCCTCGACCTCGAGAACGAGAACCGCGCCCTGCGCGCGCGCGTGCGCGAGCTCGAGACGGCGCTCGCCGACGAGCTGCTCGCGAAGCCCGGGCGGCGCGTGTTCGCGGCCGGCTCCGAGGGCGAGGTCGTGACCCTGCGGGCGGGCACCCGCGCCCAGAAGGCGAACCAGCTCGTCGTGTGGCGACCGCTGCGCCGGAGCTGAGGACGCGCTCCGGCGCTGCTAGGCGGTCGCGGTCGTGGACGGCGCGGGCGACGGCGACGGCGCGGGGGTCGGGCCCGCAATCATCGTGTCCGCGAGGGGAAGCCGGACGACGAACCGCGTGCCGCCGAGCGGCGAGTCGGCGATCTCGATCGTGCCGCCCTGCAGCTCGACGAGCGAGCGCACGATCGACAGGCCGAGGCCCGTTCCCGGGGCCGCGAGCTTCGCCTCGTCGTTCGAACGGTAGAAGCGCTCGAACACGCGCCCCCGGTCGGCGCGGCTGATCCCGACGCCCGAGTCGTCGACCTCGAGGATCGCCTGGCCGTCGCCGACCCGCGTCGTCAGCCGGATCGACCCGCCCGCCGGAGTGAACTTGATGGCGTTGGAGAGCAGGTTCGTGACCACGCGCGCGATCGAGGTCTCATCGCCGACGACGATCGGGTCGGGATCGTGCAGTCGCGACTCGACCGCGATGTCGGCGGAGGCCGCCGTGCGCGCCTGCTCCTCCACGGTCTCGTCGACGATGCGGTTGAGCGGCACCGATCCGGCGGCGCGCACGGGATTCGGCGAGGTCATCCGCCCGAGCTCCAGGAGCTGCTCGACCATGCCGGCGAGCCGTTTCGAGTTGCGCATGATCACCTCGGTCATGACGTGCTCCTCGGGCGACGCGATCTCGTCGAGGTCCTCCGCGAACCCCAGGATGCTCGTGATGGGCGTCCGCAGCTCGTGGCTCACGGCCGAGACGAAGTCGTCCTTCTGTCGCGAGAGCGCACGCAGCTCCTCCGCGACGGCCCGCTCGCGCTCGATCACGTGCGCCATCGCCTCGCGCGCCGCGACGTGGTCGCTGACGTCGACGAGCTGGATGCCCGCGATGACCTCTCCGCCGGGTGCGGGCACGAGGCTGCCGAACACCTGCCAGCTGCGGCCATCGGGAAGGGTGAGCTCGTGATTGAGGTCGTCGACGGGATCGTCGAGCCAGCTCCCGACGACCGAGGGCAGCCATCCGCGCGCCACGATCTCGGCGGCGGTCGCATTCGCCTCGAGGACCTGCATGCCCTGCGTCGGCGTGGAGCGCAGGACGACGAACCCGACCTGGGCGCCGAGGAAGCCGCCCCGCATGACGGCCGCCTGCCGCTCCTTCTCGGTCGCGAGGGCCTCCCGCTCGCCACGCACGGCGGAGAGGAACAGGGCCGTGATGCCGGCGGAGATCATGAAGAGCTGGACGATCCACCCCGGGTCGTCGATGCCCTGCGCGTAGCCGAACGGCCCGCCGTTCGCGACGACGATCGTGGGAGCGATCGCGGCGACGACGATGAGCTCGACGACGACGAACAGCGGCGAGAATCGCGAGGCCGCCCAGGCGAGGAGCGGGAAGAGGGTGAAGATCATCGGAACGGGCAGCGTCGGCGTGAACACGATGACGCCGACGGCGATGGTCACGGCGAGCTGCACGATGCCCTCGACGCGTCGCGGGATCGACGGGCGCGCCCGCGGCAGCGGCACGAGCGCGAGCGGCACGATGAGGATGAGCGCCGACGCGTGCGAGGGCACAAGAGCCGTGAATGAGGCGATCGGGTCGGCGCCGACGAGGACGAGGATCGTGAGGGCGCCCTCGATGCCGATCGTGACCGAGGCCGCGAGCACGGCGATGAGGAACCGGCCGAGTCCGCGCATGGTCGACAGGAGCGCTCCGCGCGACTGCGGACCGAGGACGACGACGAACACCAGCAGTTCGATCGCGAGGATCACCGCGGCGGTGATCGCGAAGGTCAGCGGCCGCCCCACCGCGATGTTGGAGATGAATCCGACGGCGCCGATGAGGACGAGAACCTGCCAGCGAGGTCCGCGGTAGAGCAGGTAGATGAGGGCGCCGACGCCTGCCGCGGGCCACCAGATGGCGACGCCAGACCCCGGGGCGGTGATGTAGAGCGCGGCGAATCCCAGCAGGAAGCTCAGCGCGGAGAGCCCGCCGATCACAGCCAGGTACCTCGGAAGGGACCACGACGCCGATCGCTGGATGAGCGTCGGCGCGGTCAGCGCGGTGTGTGCTGACACCGACTCAGTTTGCTGAATCGCCTTCATGGCCTGACACTAGTCCCGTGAGGCGCAGTGCGCCGGGAAAGCGGGCTCCATCATGGCGCGTGTTCTGATCGCCGAGGACGACCCGGACATCCGCGCGCTCGTCGCCCGCCGCGTGACGCAGCTCGGCCACGAGGTGCTCGAGGTGCTCGACGGTCAGGCCGCTCTCGACATCGCTCTCGCCGCGGAGCTCGACCTCGTCCTGCTCGACTGGATGATGCCGACTCACACCGGCCTCGACGTGTGCCGGGCGATCCGCGCCGATGCCCGCGTCGGGCGCATGAAGATCGTCATGCTCACGGCCAAGGCCCACGAGGACGACCTTGCGCGCGCCTTCTCGGCCGGGGTCGACGACTACGTCATCAAGCCGTTCCGCGGCCTCGATCTCCAGCAGCGGCTGAGCGCGCTCCTCGACGCCCGATAGCGTGGAGGGCTGACCGGGAGGGGGCCGCATGCACGCGAACGACGTCGCCGCCCTCATCGACCCCGTCCTCGCCGCGCTCCGCCGTCGGCCCGATGTCGAGGCCCCCGAGCTGCGGTCGCACGACGCCGCCGACCGACTGCTGCTCGAGCTCGCCGCGTCTGATCACGCCGAGGCCGTCGTCGGCCGCGAGGTCGTCGTCATCGGCGACACCCACGGGGCGCTGACGCTCGGCGCGCTCGCCCTCGGCGCCCGTCACGTGCGCGTGCACCAGGACTCGATCGTCGCCGAGCGCGCGCTCGCCGCGAACGCCGCGGCGCTCGGGCTCTCCGCGTACAGCCATCACCCGCTCGCCGAGGTCGCGTCGACGGATGCCCGTCTCGCCCTCGTGCGCCTCCCTCGCGCTTTCGACGCCCTCGATGCGATCGCGCGCGCGGTAGCTCGCGGCTCCGACCCGGGCGTCGGCCTGCTCGCGGCGGGCATGGTCAAGCACATGAGCCTCGGCGCGAACGACGTGCTGCGCGGGTCGTTCGGCCGCCTCGACGTGAGCCTCGCGAAGCGCAAGGCGCGGGCGCTCGTTGCACGGTCTCCGCTGCCCGCGGGCGAGATCGCCGAGCTCGAGCCCGCGCGCGCCCGCGACCGCGACCTCGGGCTCGAGGTGGTCGCGGTTCCGGGGGCCTTCGCCGGAGCATCCGTCGATATCGGCGCGCGCGCACTCATCGCGGAGCTCGACGGCGCGCCCCGCGTCGGCGCGGGCGGCACCGTCATCGACCTCGCGTGCGGCACGGGCCTCATCGCCACGACGCTCGCCCGGCTGAACCCCGCGGCGCGCGTCGTCGCGAGCGACGTGTCGGCCGCCGCCGTCGCGAGCGCGCGGCTCACCGCGGCCGCGAACGGCGTCGATGTCGAGGTCGCGCAGGACGACGGGCTCGGGGCGCAGCCCGACGCGAGCGCCGAGCTCATCGCGCTCAATCCGCCCTTCCACGTGGGGGCGGCCGTGCACACCGGCATCGCCCACCGGCTGTTCGCGGAGGCCGCGCGCGTGCTGCGGCCGGGCGGCGAGCTCTGGGTGGTCTGGAACTCGCACCTGCGCTATTCGCCGGCTCTCGAGAGAGCGGTCGGGCCCACGCGCCAGGTGGCGCGCGGGCCCAAGTTCACCGTCACGGCGTCGACGCGGCGCTGAGCGCGCCCGCCGCCGACGCCGCGGCGCGGGTCACATGTCGCGGTAGCGCTTCGCCTCCGCGAGCTTCTCGCGCAGCTCCTCCGCCGTGAAGCGGGGGATGTACCCGGGGGTGTCGCGCTGGATCCGCCAGCTCTCGGCGAGCCCGCCGCCGTTGACGACATCGAAGCCGATCGCGTCGATGAGGCCGGTGACCTGCTCGACCGCACCCGCGTCGTCGCCGTAGACGGCGAGCGCGCGACGGCCGTCGGTGCCGGGCGCCTGCGCGTGATCGGTGATCTCGGTGGCCGGGATGTGGTTGAACGCCTTGACGACGCGCGCGCCCGCGAAGTGCCGCGCCACGAGCTCGGAGGTCGTCGTGCTCTCGTCGTCGAGCTCGGCGATCTGGCCGTCGCGCTGCGGGTAGTAGTTGTTGGTGTCGATCACGATGCGACCCTCGAGCAGGTGCGCGGGGATGTCCGTGACGGCCTTCAGGGGGATGGTCACGACGACGAGCTCCCCCGCCTGCGCGGCCTCCTCGACGGTGCCGGCGGTCGCGGTCGCCGCGCTGCCCGCTGCGCGCGCCTGCGCCTCGACATCGGCGACGAGACCGGCGAGCGAGGCCGGGCCGCGGGAGTTCGCGACGACGACGTCGTGCCCGACGCGCGTGAAGGCGTGGGCGAGCTGGGAGCCGATGTTGCCTGATCCGATGATTCCGATGGTGGTCATGGGGGGTGCAACGGCTCGGCGCGCGCGGCATTCCCCGGCGCGGATCACGCGCGGCTGCCGCGCGTTCGCCGTGAGCGTGCATTCCCTCTGGCGCCGCGCCCGTCGCCGGCCGTAAACTTGAGTCACGCGGGCTCAGGTTTTGACGCCGCGGCCAGGTCCACCCCGTTCAGAGGAACACACGCACATGGCCAACATGCAGGGCGCCCCCTCCAGCCAGGAGAAGCAGAAGTCCGCCCTCGAGCAGTACGGGATCAACCTCACCGAGATCGCGCGCTCCGGCAAGCTCGACCCCGTGATCGGGCGCGACGCCGAGATCCGCCGCGTCAGCCAGGTGCTCAGCCGCCGCACCAAGAACAATCCCGTGCTCATCGGCGAGCCGGGCGTCGGCAAGACCGCCGTCGTCGAGGGCCTCGCCCAGCGCATCGTCGCGGGCGACGTGCCCGACTCGCTCAAGGACAAGCAGCTCGTCGGCCTCGACCTCGCCGCTCTCATCGCCGGCGCGAAGTACCGCGGCGAGTTCGAGGAGCGCCTCAAGGCCGTGCTCAAGGAGATAGACGAGTCCAACGGTCAGGTCATCACCTTCATCGACGAGCTCCACACGCTCATGGGCGCCGGCGGCGGCGAAGGCTCGGTGGCCGCCGCGAACATGCTCAAGCCCATGCTCGCCCGCGGCGAGCTGCGCCTGATCGGCGCGACCACGCTCAACGAGTACCGCGAGTTCATCGAGAAGGACGCCGCGCTCGAGCGCCGCTTCCAGCAGGTCTACGTCGGCGAGCCGAGCGTGGAGGACACGGTCGCCATCCTCCGCGGCCTCAAGGAGCGCTACGAGGCCCACCACAAGGTCGCGATCGCCGACAGCGCCCTCGTGGCCGCGGCATCCCTCAGCAATCGGTACATCACGAGCCGCCAGCTCCCAGACAAGGCGATCGACCTCGTCGACGAGGCCGCGAGCCGCCTGAAGATGGAGATCGAGTCGAGCCCCGTCGAGCTCGACGAGCTCAAGCGCGCCGTGACCCGCCTCGAGATCGAGGAGCTCGCGCTCAAGAAGGAGAAGGACGACGCGAGCAAGGCGCGCCTCGCGAAGCTGCGCGACGAGCTCAAGGAGAAGACCGCGCAGCGCGACGCCCTCCAGCGCCGCTGGACGGCCGAGAAGTCGGGCCTCACCGCGGTCGGCGACCTCAAGACGCGCCTCAACGACGCGCGCATCCAGCTCGACCGCGCGATGCGCGAGCAGCGCTACGAGGAGGCCTCGAAGCTCAACTACGAGGTCATCCCCGCGATCGAGCAGCAGCTCGCCGAGGCCGAGACCGTCGAGGCCGGCCCGCGCATGGTCAACGACCAGGTGACCGATGAGGACATCGCCGCGGTCGTCGCCGCCTGGACGGGCATCCCCGTCGACAAGCTCACGCAGGGCGAGACCGAGAAGCTGCTCACCCTGGAGGCCGAGCTCGGCAAGCGCATCATCGGGCAGAGGGATGCCGTGGTCGCCGTGAGCGAGGCGGTACGACGCACGCGCGCCGGCATCTCCGATCCCGACCGGCCGACGGGCAGCTTCCTGTTCCTCGGCCCGACGGGCGTCGGCAAGACCGAGCTCGCGAAGGCGCTCGCCGACTACCTGTTCGACGACGAGAAGTCGATGGTGCGCATCGACATGAGCGAGTACGGCGAGAAGTTCAGCGTCTCGCGGCTCATCGGCGCCCCTCCCGGCTACGTCGGGTACGAGCAGGGCGGTCAGCTCACCGAGGCCGTGCGTCGCCGCCCGTACTCGGTGATCCTGCTCGACGAGGTCGAGAAGGCGCACCCCGAGGTGTTCGACCTGCTCCTGCAGGTGCTCGACGACGGCCGGCTCACCGACGGGCAGGGCCGCACGGTCGACTTCCGGAACACGATCCTCATCCTGACCTCGAACCTCGGCTCGCAGCTGCTCATCGACCCGTCGCTCGACTGGGACGCCAAGGTCGCGGGCGTCAACGACCTCGTGCGGCAGTCGTTCAAGCCCGAGTTCGTGAACCGCCTCGACGACATCGTCGTGTTCTCGACGCTCTCGACCGACGACCTCGGCCAGATCGTGTCGCTGCAGATCGACCGTCTCGAGCGCCGCCTCGCCGATCGCCGCCTGCAGCTCGCGGTGACGCCGGATGCCCGCACCTGGCTCGCCGAGCGCGGCTACGACCCGATCTACGGGGCACGCCCGCTGCGTCGGCTCATGCAGCACGAGATCGACGACGCGCTTGCCCGCGCGATCATCGGCGGAGAGATCCACGACGGCGACGTCGTGCGCGTCGACGTGCTGCCGGGCGACGAGGACGGGCTCGCGGTGACGCGCATGGAGGACGTGCCGACGCTGTAGGGCGCGTCGGCGCTGGCGTCGACGATGGCACCGGTGATTGCCCCGTGCCGAAGGCGCTCTGTCGGTCACTTGTTGCGGGTGACTCCACGACGCAACCCAACAACTGACCGATAGACCCGCGGGAGCGCACGCCCGAGCGGGCTCCCCCCGCACCGCACCCAGTGACCGCCCACGCCGGCTCGCTACCCTCGAGCCCATGCGTGCAACGGTGATCCACGGCCCCCGCGACATCCGCCTCGAGGAGGCGCCCGACCCGCAGCTCAGCGGCACCGGCCGCGACGCGATCGTCCGCGTCGTCGCCGCGTGCGTGTGCGGCAGCGACCTGTGGCCCTACCGCGGCGTCACCGAGACGAAGGAGCCGCGGCGCATCGGCCACGAGTTCGTCGGCGTCGTCGAGCAGGTCGGCGACGACGTGAGCGCCGTGAAGCCCGGCGACTTCGTCATCGCCCCGTTCTACGACTGCGACATGACATGCGCGAACTGCGTGAACGGCGTGAGCCCGTCGTGCCTCAACGGCAACTGGTGGGGCCGCGACGACCGCGACGGGCACTTCGCCGACGGTGCGCAGGGCGAGTTCGTGCGCGTTCCGAGCGCCGACGGCTCGCTCGTCGCCGTCCCCGGCCCCATCGACGACGCGATGGTGCCGCACCTCCTCGCGCTGAGCGACGTCATGGGCACCGGGTGGCACGCCGCCGTCTCGGCGGGCGTCGGCCCCGGCTCGACGGTCGCCGTCGTCGGCGACGGAGCCGTCGGCCTCTGCGGCATCATCGCCGCGAAGCAGCTCGGCGCCGAGCGCGTCATCGCGATGTCGCGCACCCCCGAGCGCCAGGAGCTCGCGCGCGTCTTCGGCGCCGACGAGATCGTCGCCGAGCGCGGAGACGAGGGCATCGAGCGCGTGCAGGCGCTCACCGATGGGCTGGGCGCGGATGCCGTGCTCGAGTGCGTCGGCACCGCCGAGTCGATGGACCAGGCGATCCGGTCGGCCCGCCCCGGTGGCCGCGTCGGCTACGTCGGCGTGCCGAGCGGCGGAGCGGAGCTCCCGATCCGTACCCTCTTCGGCTCCAACGTCGGAGTCGCCGGCGGCGTCGCGCCCGTGCGGAACTACGTCGAGCAGCTCCTCCCGCTCGTGCTCGACGGCACGATCGAGCCGGGCCGTGTCTTCGACCTCGAGCTGCCCCTCGCCGAGGTCGCCGAGGCCTACGCGGCGATGGACGAGCGCCGCGCGATCAAGGTGCTCCTCCGCCCCTAGCTGTAGTTCCCAGTGACGTTGTTCATGCTGCCGCAAGTGCGGTGATCGGGCTTCTGTGGCCCAGAGAGCCATGGGGTCGCTGCGTGTTGTAGTAGCGAACCCATTCTGGCAGGACCGCCCGACGATGCTCACTGTCG
>NZ_JAUSMI010000001.1 GCF_030645145.1 Microcella sp.
CCCGCCCCGCGCGCCGCCCCCGTCCCTGCCCCCGCCCCGCTCGTCATCCCGCCCGTGATCCCGGCCGTCATCGCCGAGCCTGTCGTCCAGATCGAGCGCGAGCTGCCCACCCTCGCCGAGCCCGAGCCGGTGCGCTCGGTCGGCGAGCGCGCCCCGCAGAAGCCCGAGCCCGAGCCGACGCGCGATGACCCCGCGACGCCGAGCGCGCTGCAGGGGCTCACGAGCTGGCAGGACCTGTGGAGCAACCCGCAGGCGCTCGGCGCCGCGGCCCTCATGGGCCTCCTGTACCTGCTCATGGTGAGCGTGCCCGCCGAGATCCTCAACAGCACCCTCGAGTCGAACGCGCACCGCTGGCGCCGCATCACCGCGTGGGCCGCGCCGTTCACCGCGCGCCTCGCCTCCGTCGGCGCGACGCTCCGGAGCTGGGGCATCGCCGGCCCGCTCGTCATCATCGCGACGGCCGTCGCCTTCGGCTTCGCCGACCCCGACTTCGGCTTCGACGTCACCTCCCTGCGCCTCGTGATCTCCCTCGCGATCGGCCTCGTGCTCGTGGTGCACGTGCCGAACCTCATCACCGCCGCCGTCATGGGCACGCGGTTCCGGGTGAGCGCGTCGATCATCACGCACCCGTCGGCGATCATCTTCGCCGTCGTGGGCGTCCTCGCCTCGCGGTTCCTCGGGTTCAGCCCTGGCTTGCTCGTCGGCCTCGTCATCGGTCTGCAGCTCGCCGCCGACGCGCGGGCGACCGACCGCCGCCGCGCCGTCCTCGTCCGCCTCGGCGCGACCTACGCGATCGCCATCACCGCCTGGGTCGGCTACTCGTGGCTCGAGTGGGTGCTCGCCGACGCGCAGGGCGACGTCGGGTTCCTCGGAGTCTTCCTCTCCGAGACGCTCGCCGCCGTCGTCATCGAGGGCCTCACGAGCCTCGTCGTCGCGCTGCTGCCGCTCATGTTCCTCGACGGCCGCACGCTGCTCGACCAGTCGCGCAAGGTCTGGGCCATGGTCGCGATCCCGGTGGCGTTCACCTTCTGCCTCGTCGTGCTGCCGAGCGTCGAGGCGCTCGACGACGATGCACCCCTGGTCACCTGGGTGGGGGTCTTCCTCGGCTTCAGCGCGACGGTCGCGGCCGTCTGGTTCGGCTTCCGCCTGCTCGATCAGCGGGATGCCCGGCGCGCGTCGAGCGAGGACGACGCCGAGGCCTCGGAACTCGCCGACTCGAGCCGCTGACCGCCGTTTGCGACACCCGAGGATACTTTCGGCGCGGCGGGTCTTCCCCGTCACCCGAACGGGGGTTACGGTAAGAGCACCCACGCAGCACCGGAGCCCGAGGCGCACCCCCGTCGACGACTCCGGACGGCCCTCACCCGGGGCCGGTCACCGCTGCGGCACCCGACCGAGATCCCGACTCCCGGTGAGACGGACCCGTGCGCTCCGGCGCGCTCCCGCCCGCCCGTCGCCCCCTCGAGCGCGCCGCCGCCGATGCTGCGACCCCTCCTCGCGCCGTGCGCGCGAGGGCAGTGATGTAACGCGACGCCGCCCGTCAGCTCCGAGGGTGCGGAGAGGCGGGCAGTCGCGTTCGGGGGCGGGCGGAGTCGATCCGCCCGGGCGGTGCTCGATCGCGGTGGGGATCGCCGATCGAGCACCGCCGAACCCGCCCCGCGCCTTCCCGTCAGCGGAGGGGCCGCCCGTAGACCAGGCGGCGCAGGAGCCACTCCGCCGGCCCCGGACGGTCGGCCGCATCGAGGACGATCGCGAGGACGAGTGTCGCCACCCAGGTCGTGAGCGCGATGAGCGAAGCGACCGCAACCCCGACCTCGCCACCGAGACCGGCCGCCCACGCCGAGAACACCACCATGAACACGACCGACTGCAGCAGGTAGCCGGTCAGGCTCCGGCGACCGAGAGCTGCCAGCCAGCGCAGCACGAGCGGAGGCCGATCGCCAGCGGGTCGCGTCGACCCGCCCGCCACGAGCGCGATGAGGGCGAGCCCGGCGGCCGCGCCGACGAGCCCGCTCGCTCCGTGGAGCATCGTCGCGAGCGGCTCGAGCAGAGGAGGTAGCGGGTAGACGCCGAGGATGGCGAGCACGACGGGCAGGGCGCCCACGAGCGAGATCGGGATCCCGATCGCCACCGCGCGGGTCAGGAGCGCCCGATGCTCCTCGGGCCGATCGAGCCAGCCGCGTCGGACCGCGATGATGCCGAGGCACATCGGGCCGAGGAACCCGAGCCCGATGATCGGCGTGCTCAGCGCGTTCGGCAGCCACGTCAGGACGTTGAAGAGGACCGCCAGAGGGTAGCTCTCGGCTCCCGCCGTGCCGGGGATCAGCGAGAACTCGGGCAGGTCTCGCCCAGCGGGACCATCGGCGGGGATGGCGGCGATGAGATCGTCGACGAGCCGCCCGACCCCATCGGCGGCCGACATGAGCACGAGCGCCGCGGCGCCGATCCAGCCGACGACGATGATCACTCGATCCGATGCGCGGATCAGCAGGATGAGCCCGAGGCCGATGATCGCGTACGTGGTGATGATGTCGCCGAAGAACAGCAGCACGCCGTGCGCCGCTCCGATCGCCAGAAGCCACAGGTTGCGACGCACGAGCAGCCTGCGCGCCTCCGGCCAGCTGGCCCCCCGCGCCGCTTCGCGCGCGGTGATCTGCGCGAGTCCCGCGGCGAAGAGCAGAGCGAAGAGCGGGAAGCTGCGGTTGTCGAACAGGAGCGCCGTGATCGCGTTCGCGACGGCATCCGATTCGGAACCGATCGGCTTGAGGAGGACGCCGCGCTCGACGCCGTAGAGCCAGAAGGGCACGTTGGCGAGGGCGATGCCGAGCAGGACGAGGCCGCGCGCGACGTCCGGCGCGAGCGATCGACGAGCCCGAGCAGTCGGCGACGGCGGAGGGAGAGGCGCGGAGGACGGCAGGGTCGGTGCGGAGCTCATGCCTCCACGCTAGAGGGATCCTCACGGCTCTCGCCTCCCCCGCGCGACGGAACCGGCGGAATCGCCCCCTCCGGCCCGCGCGCCGCCACGACGCTACGGATTGTGACGCCGCCGACCGCCGCCGCGGACGCCGCGACGTAGCCTGGCCCCATGGCCGACCGCGACTATGGCTTCCGCACGCGCGCGCTCCACGCGGGCAACGTCCCCGACTCGGCGACGGGCGCCCGCGCCCTGCCGATCTACCAGTCGAGCGCATTCGTCTTCGACGACGCGCAGGACGCCGCCGCGCGCTTCGCGCTGCAGAAGTACGGCAACATCTACAGCCGCCTCGCGAACCCGACCGTCGCGAGCTTCGAGGAGCGCATCGCGAGCCTCGAGGGGGGATTGGGGGCCGTGGCGACCTCCAGCGGGCTCTCCGCGCAGTTCGTGACCTTCGCATCCCTCGCCGGCGCCGGCGACCACATCGTCGCGAGCGCCAACCTCTACGGCGGCTCGATCACGCAGCTCGACGTCACGCTGCGCCGCTTCGGCGTCGAGACGACGTTCATCGCGAGCGATGACCCGGCCGACTACGCCGCCGCGATCATTCCGGGCCGCACGAAGCTCGTCTTCGCCGAGACGATCGCGAATCCGAGCGGAGACATCGCCGACATCGCCGGTCTCGCCGACGTCGCGCACGCCGCCGACCTGCCGCTCATCATCGACTCGACCGTCGCGACGCCGTACCTGTGCCGCCCGATCGAGTGGGGCGCCGACGTCGTCGTGCACTCGGCGACGAAGTTCCTCGGCGGGCACGGCACGACCCTCGGCGGCGTCGTCGTCGAGTCGGGCCGCTTCGACTGGTCGAACCACAATTTCCCGCTCTTCGAGGAGACCGTGCCGCACTACGGCGGCCTCACCTGGTACGGCAACTTCGGCGAGTACGCCTTCCTCACGCGCCTGCGCGCCGAGCAGCTGCGCGACATCGGCCCCGCGCTCGCCCCGCACTCGGCGTTCCTGCTCGCGCAGGGCGTCGAGACGCTCCCGTACCGGATGCAGGCGCACGTCGACAACGCGCGCCGCGTCGCCGAGTGGCTCGAGGCCGACCCGCGCATCGAGCAGGTGCGCTGGGCGGGCCTGCCGTCGCACCGCCACTTCGCGCGGGCGCAGCAGTACCTCCCGATCGGCCCGAGCTCGGTGTTCAGCTTCGACGTGAAGGGCGGCCGCGCCGCAGGCGAGGCGCTCATCGAGAACGTGCAGCTCGCGAGCCACCTCGCCAACATCGGCGACGCGAAGACGCTCATCATCCACCCCGGCTCGACGACGCACGCGCAGCTCACCGAGCAGCAGCTTCTCGACTCGGGCATCGGCCCCGGCCTCGTGCGCCTCTCGGTCGGCATCGAGGACGTCGACGACATCATCTACGACCTCGACCAGGCGCTCGACGCGGCGCAGAAGGCGGTGGCGGCATGATCGAGACGACGACGGATGCCGCGGGCACGACCGCGACGGCGCCCGAGAGCACCGAGACCGTCACCCTCGCCAACGGCCTCACCTGCGCGCTTCCGGCGAGCTCGCCGCTCGCGAAGCTGCTGAAGTCGCAGCGGACGTGGGTGGGCCCCTCCGCGAAGGAGCGGCTGGGCATCCTGCGCCGCGCCAAGAGCGTCGCGATCGTCGGAGCCTCGCCGAACCCCGCCCGCAGCTCGTACTTCGTCGGCACCTACCTGCAGCAGTCGAGCGACTACCGCGTGTACTTCGTGAACCCGAACGCGACCGAGATCCTCGGCCAGCCGGCGTACCCCGACCTCGCCTCGCTGCCCGAGGTGCCCGACATCGTCGATGTGTTCCGCAAGGCGAGCGACATCCCCTCCGTCGTCGACGACGTCATCGCCGCGGGCGCCTCGACCATCTGGGTGCAGCTCGGCATCTGGAACGAGGAGGCCGCGATCGACGCTGAGAAGCGCGGGCTCACCGTCGTCATGGACCGCTGCATCAAGGTCGAGCACGCGCGCTTCCACGGCGGGCTGCACCTCATGGGGTTCGACACCGGGGTTATCTCGGCGAAGAAGCAGGTGCGATGAGCGCGGAGCGCGTCAGCCCGCGCACTCGTCCGGAGTGCCGTCGTCGATCTCGGTGAGGGAGAAGGTCAGGTTCGCCGGGAACTCGAACTCCTGCCGACCGAGGGGGGTGTCGAAACCCGTGGTCCCCGTGCCCTCGGTCGTGATCGTGCCCGATGCGCCGTCGGCGTCGAGCGCCACGCTGTACGAGCCTGACGCCGCGAGGTCGATGAGTCCCTCGCCGTAGGTTCCGTCGTCGCGGTAGTTGAAGGTCCCGCCGCTCGCATTCTGCGGCGAGAACTTCGTGACCGTCCCCGACCCGGAGAGCTCGAAGGGTTGAGCGAGGTCGCAGATCACGCCGATCGCGGTGACATCACCGTTCGTGCCCTGGGCGAAGTACGCGCGACCCGTCGTCGCGATCGTGACCGTGGTCTCTGCCGTCCCTCGGCGCGACGCTGCTTTCAGCAGGATGCTGCCGGAGGTCCCGGCCTCTCCCGCGACGAACGTGATCGAGCGCGTGGAGGTGAACGAGCCGGGGTCGACCGAGTCGGAACCCGTGAGCGTCGCCTCGACTCCGGAGGCGAACTCCTCACCCGACAGGCGCGACCGCACGGTGACCGGGAACTCGACGCCCGATCGAGGGCTCACGGTCTTCGGCGCGGAGGCCTCGACGCGGACGCAGCCGTTGTTCCACATCGTCGCCTGTACGCCGGTCACGGCTCCCCATGCGAGGGTCGCGAGCCGTTCGCTCGCCGCGCTCGCGAGGCGCTTCACATCGGCGTCAGTCGCGCGACTGGAGGAACGCACGAGTTCGGCGCTCGATTCCGCGAGCCCGTACACGTTCAGAATGTTGGCGCTCTCCAGACGCTGACGGGTCTCCACGTAGACCGCCTGCCCCGAGACCGGCGCGTGGCGGGTGCCCTGCGTGCCGTCGACGGTCATGACCTCGGGGTAGCCGTCCTCGCCCAGCCGCCCGCTGATCCTCGCTGCGAGCTCTTGCTTGACTGTCGCCCCACCGCCACCGCTCACCTCACGATCCAGTCGCACCGTGAAATCGAACTCTCCGTCGTCGCCGGGGCAGACGACGCCTTCGAAGGCGAGCCGGTTGGATGTCCGCACGCCGTCGTCCGAGGTGGAGAGATGGCTGACCGAGAGCTCGAGCTCGTTGTCTCCGGTGCGGGTCACCGCCAGAGTGCCGTCGCCCCGCGTCCGACCACTCGCTCCCGACCCGGATAGATCGTTGGACTGACCGACCTGAAGCTCCTGGGTCCTGGACGATCCGTACATCGCGGGCACGAGCATCCCGCTGACGACTGACGAGGCCAGGAACGACTCACCTGCACCGCCCGGCGCACCGACCGAGCGGACCGACGCGGTGCGGATGACCGCGTCTTCGCCGAGCGCTTCCGGTTCATCTGGGGGCGCCGAGCCCTCGGCGAGGGCGGCGCGCAGCTCGATGCCGGCAAGCCTCTCGGCTTCGAGGATCTCGTCGACCGCGACCGTCTCACCCGTGAGCTCCTGGTAGTCGGCGAGCACCTCGGCCGTCGCGAAGTCGATCGTTCCGGGGTCAGCCGGGAGCTCGGGCTCGATGCCCGGGGCGGGCCTCACGTCGAGCTCGATCGTCTCGACGGCCTCGACCGGCCCTCCCGGCCCGCAGCCGATCAGGGCGCCGACCATCACGACCGCGAGAGCCGACGCGAAGGTGCGCACGAGCGCGATGCTAGACCTGTCGACTCAGGGTGACAATACCTCGACGGCGGATGCCCGCCCGCGGTCACTCCCCCGCGTCGAGCTCGGCGACGCTCGTCGCCGGCAGCCGGCACACGAAGTCGGTGCACGCGAACGCCGTGCTCGTCGACCCCTGCGGCTGCCGGTCGTCGAGCAGCGCGAAGCCCGCGCCCGCCCACGCCGACGCCGCGGACGCCGTGAGCGCGATCGCGAGAACCCCGTCCCGCTGGGGCCCGCGGGCGCGCGCCTCGAGCTCGCCGGGCTCGGCGTCGTCGGGTCGCACGACGACGAGCTGTCGCGCGGGAGCGGCGAGCGCCGACGCGACGGCGAGGGTCGCCCCGAACGCGATCGGCCGCTGCTGCGCGAGCGGCGCGAGCGCGGCGACGAGCGCATCGGCGGCGAACCGGTAGCGGGGCTCTGCGGTGAGCTGGTGCAGCAGCAGGGCCGCGCGCGCGATCGCCGCCTCCCCGCTCGGCGCCGAGCCCTCGTTCGGGTCCTCCCCCGCCGCGAGCCCCTGCGCGGCGAGCACCGGGTCGCCCCCACCGGGAACCGCCGCGGCGATCGCGCGGCCCGACTCGACGGCGTCGTGGTCGCCCGCGACGAGGCACGCGTCGACGAGCTCGCGCGCGACGGTCGCGTAGCGGTGCTCGCCGGTCGTGATCGCGAGCTCGAGCAGTCCGACGGCGAGGTCGCCGTAGTCCTCGAGCGCGGCGCGGGCGCTCGACGGGCGCCCGTCGCGGCTCGCCCGCAGCAGGCGCGGCGACCCGTCGTCGTCGCGAGCGAGGTGCGCGGCGAGCAGCTCGTCGGCGAGCTCGACCGCGAACGCCGCCCACTCGGGCTCGTCGAGCAGCCTCGAGGCGACCGCGAGCGCGCCGATGGCGAGGCCGTTCCAGCCGGTCAGCACCTTCGCGTCGAGAGCGGGGCGCGGATGCTCGGCGCGAGCCTCGGCCGGCAGCGCGTAGTACCCGCCCTCGCTCCGCTCGCCGTCGATGAGGCTCTCGCTGTCCTGCCCCGAGGCGAGTCCGCCGGAGACGCGCATGATCTCGCGCAGGAACCCCACGATCCCGGCCGCGGTCTCGCGCGCCCCCGCGCGCGCGGCGACCTCGAGCAGCAGGGCGTTGTCGTTGAGCATGCGCTCGTAGTGGGGCTCGCTCCAGTCGCGCCGGGTGGCGTAGCGGAAGAAGCCGCCCTCGACGGGGTCGCGCAGATCACTCGCGGCGATGCGCTGCAGGGTGCGCGCGGCGAGGGCATCGGCATCCGCGTCACCGGCGGAGCCGCGCGCCTGCAGGAACAGCAGGACGGGCGCGACCGGGAACTTCGGCGCGCCTCCGAACCCGCCGTGCAGCTGGTCCTCGAAGCCCGCGAGCTCGGCGACGATCTCGGCGAGGGCGTCGGCGTTGGGCAGGGCTCCGGGGTCGCGGCGGCTCGCGGCGGTGATCGCGTCGCGCAGCCCGTCGGCGCTCTGCATGACCTCCTCGCGGCGGCTCGTCCACGCCTCGAGCACCGCGTCGACCACCTGCCTGAATGACGGCACGCCCGAGATCGGCTGCGGAGGCAGGTACGTCGCGGCGTAGAACACGCGCCCCTGCGGCGTCGCGAAGACCGTGAGCGGCCAGCCGAGCTGGTCGCTGAACGCGCCCGCGGCGGTCATGTACGCGGCGTCGACGTCGGGATGCTCCTCCCGATCGACCTTGATGCTCACGACCCTCTCGGCGAGCCATGCGCCCACCTCGGGGTCGGAGAACGTCTCGCGCGCCATGACGTGGCACCAGTGGCACGTCGCGTACCCGATCGAGATCATCACGGGCACATCGCGGCGCGCGGCCTCGGCGAAGGCCCCCTCGCCCCACGGCCACCAGTCGACGGGGTTGTCGGCGTGCGACTGGAGGTACGGGCTGACGGCGTTCTCGAGCCTGGCTGCCATAGGTTCGAGCCTATGAGCCTCCCCTCCGACTCCCCCGCGTCTCCCAGCCCGCGCCCGGGTTCGCCCGCTGGTTCGCCCGTCGCCGTCACCGTCGTCGGCGGCCCCACCGCGCTGCTCGAGTGGGCGGGCCTGCGCCTCCTGCTCGACCCGACCTTCGACCCGCCGACCGTCTACGGCCCGGGCCCGAACGACCTCACGAAGACCGACCCGCCCGCCGTCGCCGACGCCGACCTCGGCCGCATCGACGTCGCGCTCGTCTCGCACCACCACCACGAGGACAACCTCGACGAGGCCGGTCGCGCCGTCTCGCTCGGCCTGCCGCTCGTCATCACGACCTCCGAGGGTGCAAGCGAGCTCGCCGCCCGGTGCGCTGCGGGCGAGGGCACCGCGACGGTCGTCGGGCTCGGCGAGGAGGAGTCGCTCGCGCTCGACAGCGCGGCGCTCGTCGGTTCAGCGGTCGCCGCGCATGCCCCGGCCGGCGCGCGCGTCATCGCCGTCGCCGCGCAGCACGGGCCGCTCGAGGTCGCCGACCGTCTCGGCCCGGTGATCGGGTTCGTGCTCACGGCTCCGGGTGAGCCGACGATCTACGTCTCGGGCGACAACTCGTCGGTCGACGTCGTGCGCGCGATCGCGGCCCGCCACGGTGCGGTGGATGCCGCGGTCCTGTTCGCGGGCGCCGCCCGCGTCCCCGCGATCGATGCGGCCCTCACCCTGACCGCGGCGGACGCGCGCGCCGCCGCCCTCGCGCTCGCCGCCCGTCGGGTCGTCGGGCTGCACCTGGACCAGTGGGCGCACTTCAGCGAGGGCCGCGACGCTCTCGAGCGCGAGTTCGCCGGGCTCGAGAGCCCCGCGGGTGGTCCGCTCCTCGCGGCGACGCCGCTCGGCGAGCGCACCGAGCTCGCGCTGTAGTCGCGCCCGCGCCGCAATTCGTCCTCTTTCGGGCAAACCGTGCGCCGCCGGGCGCCCGAGTTGCCCTGAACAGCACGGAAAAGGGCACAAGCGTTGCGGCGCATCACCGCGGACCGTCTCACCAGCGCTTGATGAGCTCCTCGTCGCGTTCCGTGACGGTGTGCGTGACGCCCTCGGCATCCACATAGCCGTAGGTCGTCGACGTCTGCACGCCGGTCCTCCGGTATCCCAGGCGCTCGTACAGCGCGGCGGCGCGGGGGTTATCGAGACCCACGCCGACGACGAGCGCCCGCTGCCCGACCCCTGCGCCCAGGATGCGAGCGTCAACGATCAGCTCAGCGGCGCGGATGAGAGCGGTGCCGACGCCGCGACCCCGAGCGGCGTCGTCCACGCCCAGGTTCTTCAGTTCGGGCGGCTCGTCGTTCGTCAGCTCCGCCGACCCCACCACGCTGCCGTCGTCAACGACCACCGCGACGAGGAAGTCGACGGCATCGGCCTTCTGGCGAGCGAACGCGCCGCGCGCGTACCCGCTGCCGGGCGGCTCGCCGGCTTCGAGAGCCGCGACGTCGGACTCCGTGCACCGGCGCACGACGACGTGGCCCGAGGCCGCGTCGCCGCCCGCCGGCGAGCCGGGCATCCGCCCCGCCCCTAGAAGTCGGTGTTGAGGGGGTGCGCGCCGACGCGCTGGTCGCGGTCGGCCGCCGCGATCGTCGCCATCTCGTCGGCCGAGAGCTCGAAGTCGAAGACGTCGGCGTTCTCGATCATGCGCTCGCGCTTGGTGGTCTTCGGGAAGACGATGATGCCCTCCTGCAGGTGCCAGCGGATCGCGACCTGCTGCACCGACTTGCCGTGATTCGACGCGATCTCGGCGAGACCCGGCAGCTCGGCGAGCTCGTACTTGCCCTGACCGAGCGGGCCCCACGCTTCGGTGAGGGTGCCGCGGGGCTCCTGGAAGGCGCGCAGCTCGCGCTGCTGGAAGGCGGGGTGCAGCTCGACCTGGTTCACGACGGGCACGACGTCGGAGACCTGGGCGAGGTCGTCGAGGTGCGTCTGCATGAAGTTCGAGACGCCGATCGAGCGCGCCTTGCCGCTCTCGCGCAGCTCGACGAGCGTCTGCCACGACTCGACGTGCTTGCCGTACTTGGGCGCCGGCCAGTGGATCAGGTACAGGTCGACGTAGTCGAGGCCGAGCTTCTCGAGCGACGTGTCGAGCGCGGCGCGGGCCGAGTCGGTGCCCTGGTCGCTGTTCCAGAGCTTCGTGGTGATGAAGAGCTCCTCACGCGGGATGCCCGAGTTCGCGATCGCGCGGCCGACGCCCTCCTCGTTCTTGTAGATCATCGCCGTGTCGATGTGGCGGTAGCCGACCTCGAGGGCATCGGCCACGATGCGCTCGGCCTCGGCCGGGTCGACGAGGAAGACACCGAGCCCGAGCTGCGGGATCGTGCGGCCGTCGTTGAGCGTCAGGTGCGGAGTGGGGATCGCGGAAGTCATCCCCCCATCGTGACTCACGAACCCGGGAGGTGGCGCTCGTCGGGGCCGTTGTACGCGCTCAGCGGACGGATGAGCGCGTTCGACGCGAGCTGCTCGCGCACGTGAGCCGTCCAGCCGGTGACGCGCGAGGCGATGAACAGCGGCGTGAACATCGTCGTGTCGAAGCCCATGAGGTTGTAGGCGGGGCCCGACGGGTAGTCGAGATTCGGCTTGATGCCCTTCGACTCGACCATCGCGGTCTCGAGAGCGTCGTACAGGTCGAGCACCTCGGGCCGGTCGTAGTGCGCGACGAGGGTCTCGAGCGCGGCCTTCATCGTCGGCACGCGCGAGTCGCCGTTCTTGTAGACGCGGTGCCCGAAGCCCATGATCTTGCGCTTCTCGGCGAGCGCCGTCGCGAGCCACTCTCGGGCGCCGTCGGCCGAGCCGACCTCGTCGAAGGTGTGCTGCACGGCCTCGTTGGCGCCGCCGTGCAGCGGCCCCTTGAGGGCGCCGATCGCGCCGGTCACGGCCGAGTACACGTCGCTGAGTGTCGAGGTGATGACGCGCGCGGCGAAGGTCGAGGCGTTGAACGAGTGCTCGGCGTACAGGATCATCGACACGTCGAACGCGTCGACGACGACCTTCTCGGGCACCTCGCCGAAGGTCATGTGCAGGAAGTTCGCCGAGTAGCCGAGGTCGTCGCGGGGCTCGACGAGCCGCTCGTCGCGCAGGCGGCGCTGCGTGTAGGCGACGATCGCGGGCAGCTGCGCGAAGAGACGGATGCTCCGCTCGAGGGTGAGGTCGAGATCGATCCACGTCCGGTCGGTCGTGAGCGACTCGTCGAGGGCTCCGATGACGCTCACGGCGGTCCGCACGACGTCCATGGGGTGCGCCGAGAGGGGCAGCGCGTCGATCGAGTCCTTCACGGTCGGGTCGAGGCGTCGGTGCGCGCGCTCGAGCGTCTCGAACTCGGCGAGCTCAGCATCCGTCGGCAGCTCGCCGTGCCAGAGCAGGTAGGCGACCTCCTCGAAGGTGCAGTTCGCGGCGAGCTCCTGCACGGGGTAGCCGCGGTAGAGCAGCGAGTTGGTCTCGGGGTTCACCTTGCTCACGGCGGTGTGGTCGACGACGACCCCGGCGAGTCCCTTGCGGATGTCTTCGGTCATGCGTTCCTCCTGGTGGGGCGGGCTCAGCGGCCGGTGTAGGGCAAGGCCGCGTTCAGCGGCCGTTGTAGGTATAAATGCCGTCGTCGAAGGCGTTGTACGCCTCGTAGTCGAGCAGCTCGTAGAGCCTGCCCCGAGTCTGCATGCCCGCGACCTCGTCGTCGAGCGTTCCCGTGGCGAGCAGGGTGTCGAGCCCGCGCTCGATCGCGCCGAACGCGATGCGCAGGAGTGACACGGGGTGGATGACCATGTTGACGCCGGCGTCGGCGAGCTGCTGATGGGTGAAGAGCTGGCTCTTCCCGAACTCGGTCATGTTGGCGAGGATCGGCACGTCGACGGCCGCGCGCATCGCCGCGAACTCCTCGAGCGTGCCCATCGCCTCGGGGAAGATCGCGTCGGCGCCGGCGTCCTGCAGGGCCTTCGCGCGGTCGATCGCGGCGTCCATGCCCTCCACTCCGCGGATGTCGGTTCGGGCCATGATCACGAGGTCGCGATCGCGGCGGGCGTCGACAGCCGCGCGGATGCGCTTGATCGCCGTGTCGGCATCCACGACCGCCTTGCCGTCGAGGTGCCCGCAGCGCTTCGGGTTGACCTGATCCTCGAGGTGCAGGCCGGCGACGCCCGCGTCCTCGAGCTCGTGCACCGTGCGCGCGACGTTCATGGGCTCGCCGAAGCCGGTGTCGGCGTCGACGAGCGTCGGCAGGTCGCTCATGCGGCTGATCTGGTGCGCGCGCTGCGCGACCTCGGTGAGCGTCGTGAGGCCGATGTCGGGCAGGCCGAGCTCGGCGGCCATGACGGCTCCCGAGATGTAGGCGCCGTCGAAGCCCTTCTCCTGAATGAGGCGGATGCTCAGGGGCGTGAACGCGCCGGGGAAGACCTGCAGGCGGTCGCTCTGCAGCCCCGCCCGGAAGGCCTGGCGGCGCTGCGACGGCGTCGTGGTGGTCGACAGCATCAGAAGAGTCCCTTCGGGGCGGCGGGCGGGGGCGTGAGCGGGGTCACGGTGAGGCCTCCGAGCTCGTCGGCGGTGAGCTCGGGCAGGCGGGCGGCGAGAGCGAGGAAGCGGTCGACCTCCTCGTCGGCCAGGACGCCGTCGGCGAGGATGCGGAGCTTGTGCTCGTACTCGGCGCGGCCGAACGGGCGGGCGCCGAGCGGGTGCGCGTCGGCGACGGCGATCTCGTCCACGACCTTCTCGCCGTTCGTGAGCTCGATCTCGATGCGGCCGCCGAACGCCTTCTCGCTGATGTCGAGCGAGTGGTAGCGGCGGGTCCACTCCTTGTCCTCCGTCGTCGTGATCGTGTGCCACAGCGCGACGGTGTCGGGGCGGGCGGCGCGCTCGGGAGCGTACGAGTCGACGTGATGCCAGCCGCCGTCCTGCAGCGCGACGGCGACGATGTACGGGATCGAGTGGTCGAGCGTCTCGCGGCTCGCGGTCGGGTCGTACTTCTGCGGGTCGTTCGCGCCCGAGCCGATGACGTAGTGCGTGTGGTGGCTCGTGTGCAGCACGATCTCTTTGATGTTGGCCGGGTCGCGCAGCTCGGGGCGCTCGGTGCCGAGGCGGCGCGCGAGGTCGATCCACGCCTGCGCCTGGTACTCGGCGGAGTGCTCCTTCGTGTAGCTGTCGAGGATGCCCGTGAGCGCTTCGCCGCTGTCAGGCAGCGGAACCTCGTAGCGAGCATCCGGCCCGCTCAGGAGCCACGCGATGAACCCGTCCTCGCCCTCGTAGATGGGGCTCGGGCTCGTCTGGCCGCGCATCGCGCGGTCGACGGCCTCGACGGCCATCTTGCCGGCGAAGGCGGGGGCGTGGGCCTTCCAGGTCGAGATCTCGCCCTTGCGCGACTGGCGCGTGGCGGTCGTCGTGTGGAGGGCCTGGCCGATGGCCTGGAAGATCGTGCTCTTGTCGAGTCCCAGCAGGGTGCCGATGCCGGCGGCGGCGCTCGGGCCGAGGTGGGCGACATGGTCGATCTTGTGCTCGTGCAGGCAGATCGCGCGGACGAGGTCGATCTGGATCTCGTAGCCGGTGAGCAGGCCCTTGAGGAGCTGCGCACCATCGGCGCCGGTGTGCTGCGCGACGGCGAGGATCGGCGGGATGTTGTCGCCCGGGTGCGAGTAGTCGGCGGCGAGGAAGGTGTCGTGGTAGTCGAGCTCGCGCACGGCGACGCCGTTGGCCCAGGCGGCCCACTCGGGGCTGTACCTCTGGTCGGCGGGCAGCCCGAAGACGGTCGCGCCGGGGCTGTACGGGTGGGCTTCGGCCTGGCCGCGCGCGCTCACGACGGGGGCGCGACCGATGCTCGCGGTCGCGACGGCGGCGTTGTCGATGATGCGGTTGATGACCATGTCGACGGCGGCGTCGTCGAGCGGGCGGTCCTGCTCGGCGGCGAGCGCGGCGAGCTTCCCGGCGAGCTGGTTCTCTGCGCTCAGCGGCTCGCTGCTCTTGTAGGTGCGGACGGTGTGCGTGGTCGTCATGCGTGCTCTTTCGTCGGGGCCGCGGTGCTGCTGGGGGCGGCCGGGGGCAGGTGGCGGTGGATGCTCGTGAGGGCTTCGTGCAGGTGGAGCCGGGTGGCGGCGGCGGCGCGCTCGCCGTCTCCGTCGGCGATCGCTCGGGCGATGGCGCCGTGCTCGGCGGCGGAGGCCGCGAGGCGCGCATCGTCGTCCCGGGCGAGGCGCCGCACGCGCGCGAGGTGGACGCGCGTGCTCGCGATCGCGGCCGCGAGGTACGGGCTGCGAGTCAGCGCGGCGTCGAGGGCGGCGTCGAACTCGGCCACGAGGGCGTAGTAGCCGTGGCGCTGGGGGTCGTCGGCGGCGAGGGTCGACGGGGTGACTGCACGGAAGCGGTCGGCGAGGTCGGCGAAGTCGCGTGCGGTGACGGGGTCGGCGGCCGCGCGGGCCGCGGCGAGGCGCGCCGCCTGCTCGTCGAGGGCGCGGCGCAGGTCGAAGAGGGCGGTGACGTCGCCGGCGTCGATGTGCGAGACGACGAGGCTCCGCGGCCCGCGCTCGATCGCGAGCCCGGCCGCGATGAGCCGGGCGAACGCCTCGCGAACGGGGGTGCGGCTCACGCCGAGGCGCGTCGCCTGCTCGACCTCGGCCAGCGGGGCGCCGGGAGCGAGCTCGCCCTCGACGATCTGCGTGCGCAGCGTCTCGAAGGCGCGGTCGGCGGACGTGAGCGCGGTCGCCCGCTGCACCGCCGCATCCATCGCCATGCTCTCAATGTATACATTGAGTGTTCCTGCCGCTACATTCGTCCCGACATTCCGGATTCCCGTATACAAGCCTGCGGAGTAACGAAAGCCGATCTTCGCCCCGAGCGTCCTTCCAGAACTACGGAACGGGTGAGCCACGTTCACCCGATCCGTAGTTCTGGAAGGGCCGAGGCGGGCACACCGGGATGCCGCAGCTCAGGGAGTACGGCCGACAGGTGCGGGCCGTCAGGCGCGGGAATCTAGACTGAAGGGCTCATGACTGACCCCGCCGCGCCCCTGCGCATCACCTACCCGGAGGACCTGCCGGTCAGTCAGCGGCGCGACGACATCGCCGCCGCCATCCGCGACAACCAGGTCGTCATCGTCGCGGGCGAGACCGGGTCGGGCAAGACGACGCAGCTGCCGAAGATCCTGCTCGAGCTAGGCCGCGAGCGCATCGCCCACACGCAGCCGCGCCGCATCGCCGCCCGCACGATCGCCGAGCGCGTCGCCGAGGAGCTCGGCACCGAGCTCGGCGGACTCGTCGGCTACAAGGTCCGATTCACCGACCAGGTCGGCAAGACGACGCGCGTCACGCTCATGACCGACGGCATCCTCCTCGCCGCCCTCCGCGGCGACCGCGAGCTCAAGAACTACGACGCGATCATCATCGACGAGGCGCACGAGCGCAGCCTCACCATCGACTTCCTCCTCGGCTACCTCAAGCAGCTCCTCCCCCGCCGCCCCGAGCTCAAGGTCATCATCACCTCGGCGACGATCGACCCGCAGAGCTTCGCCGCGCACTTCGCCGCCGCCGACGGCACGCCCGCCCCCATCATCGAGGTCAGCGGGCGCACCTTCCCCGTCGAGGTGCGGTACCGGCCGCTCGTCCCGGACGGCGTCGACACCGACAATCTCACCGACCCCGACGACGATGAGTCCGACGGGCCCAGCACCCCCGGCGAGGCCATCGACATGATCGACGGCGTCATCGCCGCGGTCGACGAGCTCGGCCGCGAGGGCGACGGCGACGTGCTCGTGTTCTTCAGCGGCGAGAACGAGATCCGTGACGCGACGGATGCCCTGCGCGGCCACTTCCAGCGGCAGGGCGCCCGTGGCTCCGCGACGGAGGTTCTGCCGCTCTACGGTCGGCTCAGTGCGGCCGAGCAGCACCGAGTGTTCGAGCGGGCGCCCGCGGGCATCCGTCGCCGCATCGTGCTGGCGACCAACGTCGCCGAGACGAGCCTCACGGTGCCGGGCATCCGTTACGTCGTCGACACCGGGACGGCGCGCATCAGCCGGTACTCCGCTCGGGCCAAGGTGCAGCGGCTGCCGATCGAGCCGATCTCGCAGGCGAGCGCCAACCAGCGGTCGGGGCGCTCGGGGCGCACGAGCGACGGCATCGCGATCCGGCTGTACTCCGAGCTCGACTACGGCAAGCGGCCCGAGTACACCGACCCCGAGATCCTGCGCACGAACCTCGCGGCGGTCATCCTGCAGATGATCTCGCTCGGGCTCGGCGACATCGAGCGCTTCCCGTTCCTGCAGCCGCCCGACAAGCGCGGCATCAAGGACGGCCTCGATCTGCTGCTCGAGCTGAACGCGATCGTGCCGGCGAACGGCCAGAACCGCATCACCCAGCTCGGCCGCGACCTCGCCCAGCTGCCGCTCGACCCCCGCTACGGCCGCATGGTGCTCGAGGCGAAGAAGCACGGCGTCGTGCGCGAGGTCATGGCGATCGTCGCGGGGCTCTCGATCCAGGACCCGCGCGAGCGGCCTGCCGAGAAGCGCGAGCGCGCCGACCAGCTGCACAACCGCTTCCGCGACCCGAACAGCGACTTCATCAGCCTCCTCAACCTCTGGAACCACCTGCAGAACCGGCAGGCCGAGCTCAGCGGCAACCAGTTCCGCAAGGAGGTGCGCGCCGAGTTCCTCAACTACCTCCGCATTCGGGAGTGGCAGGACGTCTACCGTCAGCTCACTCGCCAGGGGCAGCAGCTGCGGCTGCTCACGAAGGAGGAGGCGCGCGCGCTGGAGCTGAAAGCGGGGGCCATTTCTGGGCCCCGCCGCGACGCCAGCGCCGACGGTCGTCCCGGCCGGCGGGACGTCCGAGCAGCAGGAGGCGACGCCGACGCGATTCACAAGTCGCTGCTCGCCGGCCTGCTGAGCCATCTCGGCATCCGCGACGCCGAGAAGCGCGACTACCTCGGCGCCCGCCAGCGCCGATTCGTGCTCTTCCCCGGCTCTGGCCTCGCGAAGAAGCAGCCGACCGCGATCATGGCCGCCGAGCTCGTCGAGACGAGCCGCCTGTTCGCGCGCACCGTCGCATCGATCGACCCCGCGTGGGCCGAGCCGATCGCGGGCGACCTCGCGAAGCGCCAGTACAGCGCGCCGCGGTGGGAGAAGCGGCAGGGCGCCGCGATCGTCGACGAGAAGGTGACGCTCTTCGGGGTGCCGATCATCCCGCGCCGGCGCACGCAGCTCGCCCGGACCGACCCCACGCAGGCGCGCGAGCTGTTCATCCGGCACGCGCTCGTCGAGGGCGACTGGGATGTCTCGCGCGTCGACAAGCGCCTCACCGCGTTCGTCCGCGACAACCAGCGCACCCGCCGCGAGCTCGAGCAGCTCGAGGAGCGCACGCGCCGCCGCGACATCCTGCTCGACGACGAGCGCATCGTCGACTTCTTCGACGCGCGCATCCCCGCGGACGTCACGGACGTGCGCCGCTTCGAGAAGTGGTGGCGGGATGCCCGGCGCGAGCATCCTGACCTGCTCACGCTCAGCCGAGACGATCTCGTCGAGGCCGACGAGATCGCGGTCGACGACGATGCCTACCCGACGCGGCTCACGCTCGGCGACCAGACCCTGAGCGTCGGATACCGCTTCGACCCGGGCACCGCCGACGACGGCGTCACCGTCACGGTGCCGCTGCCGCTCCTCCCCCGCCTCGACACCGCGGGCTTCGACTGGCTCGTCCCCGGGCTGCGCCTCGAGCTCGTGACGGCGCTGCTCAAGACGCTGCCGAAGGCGATCCGGCGCAATGTCGTGCCCGCGGCCGACTGGGCGGCGAAGCTGCTCGCCGCCGTGCCCGAGGGCGCCGACCTGCGCGAGCTGTCGATCACCGAGTTCCTCGCGCGCGAGATCCGGCGCCAGACCTTCACGCCCGTCGAGCCCGACGACTTCGAGCTCGACCGCCTGCCCGCCCACTTGCGCATGGGGTACGCCGTCGTCGACGAGCGCGGGTCGCGCCTCGCGCGCGGCACCGACCTCACGGCCCTGCAGGCCAAGCTCAAGGAGCGCACGCGCGACTCGGTCGCCCGCGTCGCGACGGCCGCGACGCGCAGCCCGATCGAGCGCGGCGGCATCACGACGTGGGACGATTCGATCGGCGCCGGCTCGGGCGCACCGGCCGGCACGCTCCCCCGCGCGCTCGACTCGCGGCGCGGCGAGACGACCATCCGCGCCTACCCCGCCCTCGTCGATGAGGGCTCGAGCGTCGCCCTCAAGCTTTTCGCCACGGCCGCCGACCAGGAGCGCGCGCACCGCGGAGGCGTGCGCCGGCTCGTGCAGCTCGGCGTGCCCTCGCCGCTGAGTTACGTGCAGGAGCACCTCACGACGCCCGAGAAGCTCACCCTCGCGGCCTCGCCGTACCGGTCGACCGCGGCGCTCATCGACGACGCGCTGCGCGCCGTCGTCGAGGCCGAGATGGATGCGGCGGCCGGCATACCCTGGGATCGCGCGTCGTTCGAGGCCCTCGGCGATCGCGTCAACGCCGGACTGCCCGACCGCCTGTTCCGGATCGTGGCGACCACCGCATCCGTGCTCGCCGCCGCACGCGAGGCCGACGTCGCGATCGGGCGCGCCTCGTCGATGTCGCTCATGGCGCCGCTCGCCGACGCGCGCGAGCACCTGAACCAGCTCGTGTTCGACGGCTTCCTCTCGCGCACGGGCCTCGACCGTCTGCCGCGCCTCGCCGTCTACGTGCGCGGCATCACGCACCGCGTCGAGCGTCTCGCCGACGACGTCGGCCGCGACCGCCAGCGCATGACCGAGCAGCAGGAGGCGACGACGCTCTTCACGCGCGCGGGCGGCTCGCTGCCGCTGCCGCCCGACGCACGGGCCGACCTCGTCACCGCGCGCTGGATGCTCGAGGAGCTGCGCATCTCGCTCTTCGCCCAGCCGCTCGGCGCGCACGGGCCGATCTCGGTGCAGCGCATCCGCAGGGCGCTCGGAGGGTAGTTCGAGGCGCTGGGCGGTTCAGCCGTGCACGCGCCGCCCCGCGATCCACGTCCCGACGTTCCGGGTGGCGTGGATGCCCGCCGCCGGCCCCGCGAACGGATCGCGGTCCGTCGCGGCGAGATCCGCGATGGCGCCCACCGCGATGATGCCCGCGACCTCGGGGTCGCCCGAGCCGCGGCCGGTGATGAACGCCGAGCCCGCCGTGTACGCGTCGAGGGCCTCGGCGAGACTGAGCGCCTCGTGCGGCAGGAGCGGCTCGGGGTCGAACTCGGGGTCGTCCACGGGCAGCTGCCGGTTCACCGCGACGTGGATCGCCTGCCACGGGTCGGGGGTCGAGACGGGCCAGTCGGAGCCCGCGCACAGCACGGGACGAGCATTCATGCCGCTGTTGGCATGCGCGCCGGTGCTCGGAGCAGACGCACGCAGGATGCTCGCGAACGGGTACTGCGTCGCCGCGCGCTCCTCCCCCACGATCGGCACCGAGAGCTCGCGCATCTGCGGCTCGTAGCAGGCCCAGAGCGCCTGCATGTTAGCCGTCACGCCGAGCTCGGCGAGGCGAGCGACGTCGTCGGGGTGGACGAACTGCAGGTGGGCGAGGTGGTGGCGCCGAGCATCCGACGCCGGGCGCGATGACCAGTCGTTCGCGACGGATGCCGCCTCGAACCCGTCGAGGGCGTCGCGCGCGGCTCGGTCGCCGATGACGTGCACGTGCGCGCTGAAGCCGGCCGCATCGAGGGCCACGATCGCGTCGGTGAGCGCCTGCCCGCCGACGAACGCGATGCCGCGGGGGTGCTCGGTCTCGCCGAGCGGGCCGAGGTACGGCTCGAGCATCGACGCCGTGCCGTTCTCGACGACGCCGTCGGCCATGATCTTGACCGCCGGCAGGCGGAAGCGCGCGTGCGGGCCGAGCTCGGCGGCGAGGGCGTCGCGGCGGGCGACGAGCTCGGGCACCTGCTCGACGCCGCGATCGCGATCCCACCACAGAGCGCCCGTCACGTCGACGAGCAGTCGGCCCTCGGCGAGTGCGCGGCGATAGACGAGCGCGGTGTCGCTCGCACCGAAGTAGTCGCCGACGATGGCGTCCTGCCAGCCGGTGATGCCGAAGCCGAGCGCGTACCGCTTCGCCTCGAGAAGGGCGGCGAGCTCGTCATCGAGTGACGGCGCGGGGGCGACCGAGGCGACGAGCTTCGCGGCACCCTCGTGCAGGGTTCCCGCGGGCGACCCGTCGGCCAGCCGCTCGATGCGCCCGTCGGCCGGGTCGGGCGTCTCGGCGGTAATGCCCGCGAGCGCGAGCGCGGCCGAGTTCGCCCACGCGCCGTGGTGGTCGCGGTTGTAGAGGAGCACCGGACGGATCGGCTCGATCGCGTCGAGCTCGGCGGCCGTGGGCGTGCCGCCGGGGAAGGCGCTCATCGCCCAGCCGCCGCCCGTGATCCAGGAGCGCGAGGCGTCGCATCCCCTCGGCGGGTTGAGCTGCGCGTATCCGGTGATGAGCTCGAGGTACTCCTCGCGCGTCGAGCCCTCGCTCAGATCGCACGCGAGCCGCTCGAGGCCGCCCTGGATGGGATGGATGTGGGCGTCGACGAACCCTGCGTGGAGCATCCCGCCCGCCAGATCGACCACTTCGGTGGCCGGTCCGTGCCATGCGCTCAGGTCGGCGTCGACCGCCGCGATCCGCCCGTCGACGACGGCGACCTCGAGAGGCTCGGGAGCAGCACTGCGGCCCGGCCCCCGCCAGACGACGCCTCCGGTGAAGAGGGTGTCGGCGTGGGGCACGGGCCGCAGGCTCGGGGGGTCGGTGACGACGGGTCGCTCGGCTACGCCGAGGTCTTCGCGTTGACCTCGTACGACGTGTTCGTCGACTCGAAGAAGTTGACGAGCTGCAGGGTGTCGTTCGCCGTGGCCATCCACTTCGCCGGGTTCGTCACGTTGTACTCGGGCTCGAAGCCGAGCTCCTCGAGGCGACGGTCGGCGAGGTACTTCACGTACTGGTTGATGTAGTTCGCGTTGAGGCCGAGGATGCCGTTGGGCAGGAGGTCGCGGTTGTACTGCTCCTCCATCTCGACGGCGTCGAGGATCATCTGCTTGATCTCGGCGGCGAACTCCTCGGTCTGCAGGTCGGGGTTCTCCTCCAGGACGGTGAGGATGAGGTTGATGCCGAACTTCAGGTGGAGGCTCTCGTCGCGCACGATCCAGTCGACGAGCGAACCGAAGTTGCGCAGCAGGTTCCGCTGGCGGAACGACAGCGCGACCATGAAGCCCGAGTAGAACCAGATGCCCTCGAGGATCACGTTGTATGCGACGAGGTTGCGGATGAAGTCCTGCTTGCCCTCGGTCGTGGTGATGTCGAGAGTGTCCTCCGTCATGCGGCGGATGAACTTGACCTCGAACTCCTCCTTGCGCGCCATCGACGGCACGTCGACGTGGCTGTCGTAGGCGGCGGCGCGGTCGATCGGGAAGGTCTCGAGCACGTACTCGAAGCTCATGCAGTGGTTGGCCTCCTCCCACATCTGCTTCGCGAGGTAGAGGTGCGCCTCGGGAGCCTTGACGTATGGGTAGACGCCGAACGCGAGCGCCTTGTTGACGAGGAGCTCGTTCGGGTTGAAGTAGCTCATGAGGAACGTGATCGCGTGGCGCTCCTCATCGGTCATCTTCTTGAAGTCGGCGATGTCCTCGCCCAGCTGCACCTCGTTGGGGAACCAGGTGTTGGCGACGGCCTGGTCGTAGAGGTCCATCGCCCACTTGTACGTGACGGGCTTGAGCAGCAGGCCCTCTTGGATGCCGGTGCCGAGAATTCCCATGATCTGTCGTTCTTTCTATTCAGGAGGAGGGGAAGTGTGGGGTGGATGGGGTGGGATGGATGGGTCGAGCGGTCGTGCGGGCGCTGCGCCTACTGGCAGCTCTCGCAGTGCAGATCGTCCATCGGATCGGTCGGGACGTAGTAGCCGCCGACGGTGTCGGCCGCGGAGTCGCGCGGGTCCATCACTCGCCACCCTTCGAGACGCCGCCGAAGCCGAAGCCCTTGCGCGGAGCCGCGGCCGCCGCGGCGGGCTCGGCCGCCGGGGTGCTCGAGCCGCCGGCCGCGCCGAAGCCCTTCTTGGGCGTGCCGCCGCCGGCGTTGATCGTCTCGGACTTGTTGACCTTGACCGTCGACTGCTCGGCGGTGTGGCGGGGCTTCATGTGCAGGTAGTAGGTCGTCTTCACGCCCTTCTTCCACGCGGCCGAGTAGATGTCGACCATCTCGTCGACATCGCGCGTCTCGAGGTACATGTTGCGGCTGATCGCCTGGTCGATCCACTTCTGAGCGCGGGCCGCCACCTCGAGGAAGGCGTACGGCGAGAGCTGGAAGCTCGTCTTGTACGTCGCCTTGATCTCGTCGGGGATGAGCGCGATGCCCTGGATGTCGCCCTGGCTGCGGAGGATGTCCTCGCGGACGCGCTCCCACAGTCCGTGCTCCTGCAGCGTCGCCACGAGGTTGCGGTTGACCTCGAGGAACTTGCCCGAGCTCGTGGAGCGGCTGAAGATCTGCGAGAACTGGGGGTCGAGGCCCGGCGTCGTGCCGGCGACGAGACCGATGGATGCCGTGGGCGCGATCGCCATGAGGGTCGCGTTGCGCATCCCGCCCTTGACCTTCGCGCGGAGGGCGTCCCAATCGAGACGGCTGGTGCGGTTGACCTGCACCTCGAGTCCGCGGTCGGCCTCGGTGAGGTCGATCGTGTCGAGGGGCACGAGGCCCTCCGACCAGCGGCTGCCGGCGAAGTTCGCGTACGAGCCGCGCTCCTTCGCGAGCTCGGCCGACTCGTCGATCGCGGCGTACGAGACGTGCTCCATGATCTCGTCGATGAGGTCGAAGGCCTCCTCCGAGTCGTACGAGAAGCCGAGCTTCTCGACGACGTCGGTGAAGCCCATGACGCCGAGGCCGATGGCGCGGTTCTGCTGGTTGGCGAAGTCGGCCTCGTCGACGCTCGACACCGTGATGTCGATGAGGTTGTCGAGCTGACGCACCGCGAGGCGCGCGCTCTCCTCGATCTTCGGGAAATCGATGACGCCGTTCTCGATGTGGCGCGACAGGTTGATCGACGCGAGGTTGCAGACGGAGATGTTGTCGCGGTCCTGCGGCAGGCAGATCTCGGTGCAGAGGTTGGAGAGGTGGATCGTGCCGGTGTTGTTGTTGATCGCCCGGTTGTTGATCGTGTCCTTCCACGTGAGCCACGGGTGGCTCGTGGACTGCAGCGAGATGAGGATCTGCTTGAACTGCTCGCGAGCGCCGAGCTTCTTGAACATCTTCAGCTCGCCGCGCTCGGCCATCGCCACGTACTCGGCGTAGCGGGTCGAGAAGGCCTTGCCGTAGAGCTCGTTGAGGTCGCTTACCTCGAGCGGGTCGAAGAGGTACCAGTCCTCGTCGTTCTGGACGCGCTTCATGAACTCGTCGCTGATCCAGACGGCGGTGTTGGCCGTGCGGGTGCGGCGGTAGGGGTCGCCGGAGTTCTGGCGGAGGTCCAGGAACTCCGGGAAGTCCATGTGCCAGTTCTCCATGTAGAAGCACAGCGCGCCGAACTTCTTGCCGCCGCGGCTGACCGCGCGGAGCACCGAGTCGATCGTGTGCATGAAGGGGATCGGGCCGGTCGAGGTCGTGTTGTTCGAGCGGATGGGCGAGCCCTGCGCGCGGAGCTTGGTGACCGAGAGGCCGATGCCGCCGGTGCCCTTCGTGAGCCACATGACGTCGCGCACGCTCTTGGCGATGTGCTCGATGTCGTCCTGCATCTCCATGACGAAGCAGTTCGACAGCTGCGGGTAGCTCGTGCCGGCGTTGACGAGGGTCGAGCCCGCGGCGAGGTACTCGAGCTTCGACATCTTCGAGTAGAAGGCGATCGCGTGGCTCGTCGGGTCGGCCTCGTTGAGCGAGAGGCCCATGGCGACGCGCATCCAGAAGTACTGGGGAACCTCGAGCGGCTCGCCGTTGCGCGCCTTGATGCCGTAGCGGTTGTTGAGCGTGACGACGCCGATGTACTTGAGCAGCTCGTCGTTCGCGGGCTCGAGGGCCGCGGCGAGGCGGTCGAGGTCGAAGAGCTCGGTGAAGCGCGGGTCGAGCAGGATCTCGTCGACGCCGCGGTGCACGTACGCGACGAAGTGCTCCTGGTGGAGGCGGCGCAGCTCGTCGGCGGAGGAGTAGTCGCCGAGCACGCGCTTGTAGATGGTCTTGAGGAGGAGACGGGCGGCGACGATGTCGAACGCCGGGTCGTCCTTGATGTTCTGGAGGGCGACCTGGATGACGGCCTCGTCGAGCTGCTGCGTCGTGATGCCGTCGAAGAGCGTGAGCTCGAGCTCGCTCGCGATCTGGGTCACCCACGTGATGCTCGGGTCGAGGCCCTCGGCGGCGCTCTCGATCGCCAGGTTGATCTTGTTGGCGTCGTAGGGCTCGCGGGTCCCGTCGCGCTTGACGACCGTGATGCTGCTCACGTGGCTCTCTCCTCTTCGCGCCAGCGGCGCGGCTCTGCGTGGTCTTCTTCGGCCCTCCGGGAGGGGCTCCGACCCCCTCTCGGGGGCCACCGAGCGATGCTCCGGTCCGGCGGTTCCGCCACTATATATCGGGGCACTGACAATGCGCACACCCCACATGTAGTGGGCGTGTCGTCCACAGCTGTGCATAAGTCCGCGGCCTTATCCACAGTCTGGGGGCAACCTCCGACACGCGATCCGAGGCCCGGAAACGGGCGGATGCGCGGGCCTCCGGGGGCGCTCCGGCGGTGTCGGCGGCCTCCCCTAGGCTGAACTCTCGTGAGCGGATACGGCGACCTGTTGAGAACTCGCGGAGTCGCCCGCATCATCGCGGCGCAGCTCACCGCGCGGTTCCCGAGCGGGATGCTCTCGCTCGCGTACCTCCTCCACGTCGAGGGCATCTTCGACTCGTACGGCGCCGCCGGGCTCGTGCTCGCGGCGACGAGCGTCGGGCAGGCTGTCGCCGGCCCTCTCACGAGTCGCTGGATGGGCATCTGGGGCATGCGGCCCGTCATCTCCCTCACGATCGCGGTGTGCGCCGCGAGCATGGCCGCGATCGCGTTCGTGCCGATGGAGCTCTGGGGCTACATGCTCGTCGGGCTCGTCGGCGGGCTCGCCTACCCGCCGATCCAGCCGGCCGTGCGCACGATCTACCCGAAGATGGTGAACTCGCGCCAGCTCACCCCGCTCTTCGCGATCGACGCCTCCGCTCAGGAGATCATCTGGATCGCCGGGCCCGTCATGACGACATTCGTCGCGACGCAGATCTCGACCGTCGCCGCGATCGTCCTCGCGGGCGCCTTCCTCCTCGGCGGCGGCATCTGGTTCCTCGCCTCCCCCGAGCTCGGCCGCGTGCGGATCCCCCGCTCGAAGCGCTCCTTCGGCGTCGTCCTCAAGCGCCCGCCCGTGCTCCTCGCCACGGTCGTCGGCTTCCTCCTCGTCGCGTCGTGCGCCGCGATCGAGGCGGCGGTCGTCGCGAACTTCGGCAAGGAGGGGATCGAGGCCGGCGTCATCCTCGCCATCTGGGCGATCGGGTCGCTCGCCGGCGGTCTCGGCTTCGGCCACGTGCCCATCGGCCCCTGGGCGCTCGCGCGCCGCATGTCGGTCGTGTTCGTGGGCGGCGCGGCGGCGATGTTCTTCCTCGACTTCTGGGGCCTCGCGATCACGCTGCTCATCGCCGGCGCGGGCATCGCCCCCGCTCTCGCCGTCATGTTCGCGATCGTCTCGGCGAGCGTGAAGTTCAGCGACACCGCCGAGGCCTACGGCTGGGTGGGCACCGGTCAGCTCATCGGCGCCGCGCTCGGGTCGGCGGCCGCGGGGTTCCTCATCGACGGCTTCGGCGCATCCGGCGGGTTCGCCGCGGGCGCGGCGTTCGCGTTCGTCGGGATGGTGATCGCGATCGTCTTCAGGCGCGCGCACCCCGACCTGCGTGGCCGCGACGCGAGCCCGCTGCCCGACACCGAGCCGGTGAGCCTGCCCGTCAGCTGAGGACGCGGATCAGGGCAGCGGCTTCAGCGCAGCCGCTTCAGCGCAGCGGCTTCAGAGCCTCGGACGTCTCCACGAGCATCCGCGTCATCGCCGCGACGGTGCCGGCGAGCTTGTCGTCGCCCTGGAAGACGCCGTCGACCATCTTCGTGCCGATGAAGTTGATCTCGGGGTTCGCGGCGACCTTCACGAGGCCGACGCTCGCGAGCACGGGGGCGAGCGCCGCGGCGCCGCGGGTTCCGGCCGAGGCGCCGCCGTAGCTGACGACAGCGACGGGCTTGTGCGCCCACTCGGTGTACAGGAAGTCGAGCGCGTTCTTGAGCGCCGGGCTGTACGAGTGGTTGTACTCGGGCGAGATGAGCACGACGGCGTCGGCGGCCGACACGCGCTCGCTCCACGCGACGGTGTGCGGCTTCGTGTACGCCTTCTTCACGGGGTGGTGCGGCTCGTCGAGGAACGGCAGGTTCAGCTCGGCGAGGTCCACGAGGTCGAGGGATGCCGCATCGCCTCCCCCGCTCCCGTCGCCGTGCAGGGTCTCCTGGATGCGATCGCGCACCCACTCGGCGACGGAGAGGCCGACTCGGCCGGGGCGGACACTGCCGACGATGATCATGATGCGGGTCATGCATCCATGCAACCGCATGGATCGCGCGTCCATTCCGCGCGCCCGGTGCACTCCCACCGGGCGCACCGCCAACGTGGAGATACAGGGACGGTGGAGATACTGGACCGATGACCGACAGCCTCCTCCCCGCCATCGGCCCCGCGATCCCCCTCCACGACGGCGCTGCGATCCCGCAGCTCGGCCTCGGCGTGTACAAGGTGCCCGAGCCGCAGACCGCCGAGCTCGTCGCCGGCGCGCTGCGCAGGGGGTACCGGCACGTCGACACGGCGCAGCTGTACGCGAACGAGCGCGGCGTCGGCGAGGGCATCCGGGCCAGCGGACTGCCGCGCGAGGACGTGTTCGTGACCACGAAGGTCTGGAACGACGCGCACGGGCTCGACGAGACGCGCCGCGCCTTCGACGACAGCATGAGCCTGCTCGGCATCGAGACGCTCGACCTTTACCTCATCCACTGGCCGGCGCCGCGGCAGAACCGGTTCGTCGACGCCTGGCGGGCCATGATCGCGCTGCGCGACGAGGGCCGCGTACGCTCGATCGGAGTGAGCAACTTCGAGCCCCACCACGTCCAGCGGCTCGTCGACGAGACCGGCGTCGTGCCCGTCGTGAATCAGGTCGAGCTGCACCCGCACCTGCCGCAGACCGCTCTGCGGCGGGCGAACGCCGCGCTCGGCATCGTGACCGAGAGCTGGAGCCCCCTCGCCCGCGGGCAGATGCTCGCCGAGGGCTCGCGCGACCTCGAGGTGCTGTCGGCGATCGGGGCGCGGCACGGCCGGTCGGCGGCGCAGGTCGCGCTGCGCTGGCACGTGCAGCAGGGGCTCGTGGTGATCCCGAAGTCGACGTCTCTGAGGCGCGTGGAGGAGAACGCCGCGCTGTTCGGCTGGGAGCTCACCGCCGACGACATGGCCGAGATCGCGACGCTCGAGACCGGAGAGCGCACGGGTCGCCACCCGGACGACCTGGGCTGAGGGTCGGGCGCGCGCGGCTCAGGCTGCGCGCCGCTTCCAGTACCCCTTCGCGACGGCGCGCTCGACGTCGATGCCCCACGCCGCGAGGAGCGCCCGCGCGGGAGCGACCAGCGATTGCTCGCCGCACGCGAAGACGAAGACGTCGTCGGCCGCGGCGGGCGGCGGCCCG
>NZ_JAUSMI010000005.1 GCF_030645145.1 Microcella sp.
TTGGCGCGGCGTCAGGGCCGCATTACCGTGAGACACGAGAACCTCCTGGACTCAGAGCGGTGAACTAGACAGCTCCACTCTGGTCCGGAGGTTCTCGCTATGTCACGGGTGCCAGATCAAACAACGTGCCTGGGCACTACACCTAGGCGCGCGCTCCACCCCGCGCGTCGGCTGAGCACCGCGACGCGGGAGCCCCGCCGGCCGCACTAGCCTGGGGCGCATGGCGGAACGCTCCTGGAACCTCGGCGGAGCCCTCAAGGGGCTGTTCACGAAGCCGACGATCGACGAGACCACCTGGGACGACCTCGAGACGGCGCTCATCCGCGCCGACTTCGGCCCCGACCTGACCGAGAGCATCCTCGAGCAGATGCGCGCGCAGGTCGAGCGCTACCAGACGACCGACCCGACCGACCTCAAGCGCATGCTGCGCGAGTCGATCGAGGAGCGCCTCGCCGCGCACGATCCGACCCTCACCCTGAGCGCACGCCCCGCCGTCGTGCTCGTCGTCGGCGTCAACGGCGTCGGCAAGACGACGACGATCGGCAAGTTCGCGAAGTTCCTCACCGGCTACGGCCGTAGCGTCGTCGTCGGTGCGGCCGACACCTTCCGCGCCGCCGCGGTGGAGCAGCTCGCCACGTGGGCCGACCGCGCGGGAGCATCCGTCGTCCGTCCCCAGCAGCATGGACAGGATCCGGCGAGCGTCGCGTTCCAGACCGTCCAGAGGGCGATCGAGGACGGGATCGACATCGCGATCATCGACACCGCCGGCCGCCTGCAGACCAAGGCGGGGCTCATGGACGAGCTCGCGAAGGTCCGCCGCGTCGTCGAGAAGCTCGCGCCGATCGCCGAGGTCCTCCTCGTCCTCGACGGCACGACCGGTCAGAACGGGCTCGCGCAGGCCGAGGCGTTCATCGAGCACGCCGGGGTCACGGGACTCGTGATCACGAAGCTCGACGGCTCGGCGAAGGGCGGCTTCGTGCTCGCGGTGCAGGAGCGCACGGGCATCCCGATCAAGCTCATCGGGCAGGGCGAGGCGATCGGCGACCTCACGGGCTTCACGCCGCACGTCTTCGCGGCCTCGCTCGTCCCGTAGCGCGGGCGAACGCCGCGGGGCTCAGCCGTCGAGCGCGGCGTGCTCGCGCGACAGCATCAGGTACGTGTCGGCATTGCGACGGATGCCCGCCACCTCGTCGTCCGTGAGCGCGCGCCGCACCTTCGCGGGCACGCCGGCCACGAGCGACCGGGGCGGCACGACGGTGTCCTCGAGGACGACGGCTCCCGCGGCGACGAGCGACTCGCTACCGATGACCGCCCGATTGAGCACCGTCGCGCTCATGCCGATGAGGCAGTCGTCCTCGATCGTGCAGCCGTGCAGCACCGCGGCGTGACCGACGCTCACCCGCTTGCCGACGATCGTCGGGGTGCCGGGATCGCCGTGAACGGTCACGGAGTCCTGCAGGTTCGAGTCCTCGCCGAGGACGATCGCGGCCCGATCCGCGCGGAGCACCGCGCCGTAGAAGATGCTCGCGCCGGCGTGCACCGCGACGTCGCCGATGAGCACCGCCGTGGGGGCGATCCAGGCCCGCTCATCGACCGCGGGCTCCTTGCCGAAAATGCGCCGTCGCATCCCGTCTCCTCGCTCTCGCCTCCAGTCAACCAGACGAGCCCTTCTAGAATGGGCGCATCATGGCGACCTTCGGCACTCTCTCCGACCGGCTGACTCAGACGTTCAGCGCCCTCCGCACGAAGGGCAAGCTGAGCCCGGCCGACGTCGACAAGACGGTTCGCGAGATCCGGCGCGCGCTGCTCGACGCCGACGTCGCGCTGCCCGTCGTGAAGGACTTCACGAACACGGTTCGCGAGCGCGCTCTCGGCGACGAAGTGAACAAGGCGCTCAATCCCGCCCAGCAGGTCGTGCAGATCGTCAACGAGGAGCTCGTGGCCATTCTCGGCGGCGAGCAGCGCCGGCTTGAGTTCGCGAAGAACCCGCCCACGGTCATCATGCTCGCGGGCCTCCAGGGCGCGGGCAAGACGACCCTCGCGGGCAAGCTCGCCAAGTGGCTCAAGGGCCAGGGCCACACGCCGCTGCTCGTCGCGGCCGACCTCCAGCGCCCCAACGCCGTGACGCAGCTGCAGGTCGTCGGAGAGCAGGCGGGGGCCGCGGTCTTCGCACCGGAACCGGGCAACGGCGTCGGCGACCCCGTGCGCGTCGCGAAGGACGCGATCCAGTTCGCCCGCACGCGCCTGCACGACGTCGTGATCGTCGACACCGCCGGCCGCCTCGGCGTCGACGCCGAGCTCATGAAGCAGGCCGCAAGCATCCGCACGGCCGTCGACCCCGACGAGGTGCTCTTCGTCATCGACGCGATGATCGGTCAGGACGCGGTCGCCACCGCGCAGGCGTT
>NZ_JAUSMI010000007.1 GCF_030645145.1 Microcella sp.
GCTGTCGCTCCTCGACGCGCGGCACGTGAAGACCAGGCCGCACTGCCCCTGGCAGAACGGGAAGGCCGAACGGTTCAACCGGACCCTGCAGGAGAACTGGGCCTATCGGCAGCCGTTTCTGACGAACCAGGCCCGTCACGACGCCCTCGCGCCCTGGCTTGAGCATTACAACTACGCTCGAGCCCACACCGCCTGCGGAGGCCAGCCACCAATCAGCCGAGTGTCACCAACGTCATGACCGAGTACATCTAGAGCGCGCCACCCCGGGAACGGGCCCGATCGCCTCGCGCGATCGGGCCCGTTCCGCGTGCGGGGATGCCCGCTCGTCGCATTCGGTCGACGCACAGCGAACGGCCAGGAAGCGGGCGGCACGGCACCAGCGCACCCGCGGGCGGCCTCGCGTAGAGTGCTGGAATGGCACTGCTCGAGACGATCCACGGCCCCCGCGATCTCGATCACCTGACGGAGTCCGAGCTCGCTGAACTCGCCGACGAGATCCGCCGCTTCCTCGTCGCCGAGGTCTCGAAGACCGGCGGTCACCTCGGTCCGAATCTCGGCGTCGTCGAGATGTCGATCGCCATCCACCGGGTCTTCGACTCGCCGCGCGATGCGATCGTCTGGGACACCGGGCACCAGTCCTACGTCCACAAGCTGCTCACCGGCCGCCAGGACTTCTCCCGCCTCCGTCAGAAGGGAGGCCTCGCCGGCTACCCGCAGCGCTCGGAGAGCGAGCACGACATCGTCGAGAGCTCGCACGCCTCGAGCTCGCTCAGCTGGGCCGACGGCATCTCCCGTGCCTTCGAGATGACCGGGCAGACCGACCGTCACGTCGTCGCCGTGGTCGGCGACGGTGCGCTCACGGGCGGCATGACGTGGGAGGCGCTCAACAACATCAGCGACGACAACTCGCGCAACCTCGTCCTCATCGTCAACGACAACGGCCGCTCCTACGCACCCACCATCGGCGGCATGGCGCGCTTCCTCTCCGACGTGCGGACGCGCCGCGGCTACCGTCGTTTCCGCCGCTCGAGCGAGAGCTTCTTCGCCCACTTCGGCGCTCCGGGTCGCGCGTTCTACCGCGGCGTGCGCGGCGGGCTCCACGGCTTCCTCGCTCGGTTCACGAACAACGAGGCCCTGTACTCGAACCTCGACATCAAGTACGTCGGGCCGGTCGACGGGCACGATCTCAAGGCCATGGAGCGGGCGCTCCATCAGGCGAAGGAGTACGGCGCTCCCGTGATCGTGCATGCGATCACCCAGAAGGGCAAGGGCTACGAGCCGGCCCTCGCGGACGTCGCCGACCAGTTCCACGCCGTCGGCCAGATCGATCCCGAGACGGGCGAATCCATGGAGGTCGCCACGCGTCCCTCGTGGACGAGCGTCTTCGCCGAGGAGCTCGTGACGCTAGCCGATCGCGACGCGCGCATCGTCGGCATCACCGCGGCGATGCTGCGGCCCACCGGCCTGCACAAGCTCGCCGAGAAGCACCCCGGCCGCGTGCTCGACGTCGGAATCGCCGAGCAGCACGCCGTCGCCTCGGCCGCCGGTCTCGCGTTCGGCGGTCTGCACCCGGTCGTCGCCGTCTACGCGACGTTCATCAACCGGGCCTTCGACCAGGTGCTGATGGATGTCGCCCTGCATAAGGCGGGCGTGACCTTCGTGCTCGATCGCGCCGGCGTCACCGGCCCGGACGGACCGAGCCACCACGGCATCTGGGATCTCGCGATACTCCAGGTCGTGCCGAACATCCGTCTCGCCGCTCCGCGCGACGCGACCCGCCTTCGCGAGGAGCTCGCCGAGGCCGTCGCGGTGCAGGACGCCCCCACCGTGCTGCGCTTCTCGAAGGGATCCGTCGGAACCGAGTTCGATGCCGTGCGCCGGACCGACGACGGCGTCGACGTGCTCCGCGAGGCACCGCACAAGGACGTCCTGATCGTCACGGTCGGCCCGATGGCGAAGATCGGCCTCGAGGTCGCCGAGCGGCTCGCCGCCCAGGGGATCGGGGCGACCGTCATCGACCCGCGCTGGGTCGTGCCCGTGGCCGGCAGCATCATCGACCTGGCGCGCGAGCACCGGATCGTCGTGTCGATCGAGGACGGCATCCGCGTCGGCGGCATCGGAACGCGCATCCGTCAGGAGCTCCGCGCCGCGGGCGTCGACACGGCGGTCGACGAGCTCGGTCTGCCCGATCAGTTCCTCGACCACGCGACGCGCGACGAGATCCTCGAGGAGGTGGGACTGACGCCCCAGGCGATCGCCCGCGACCTCGTCGCGCAGGTGCTCGGCACGCGCATCCCCGTCGCCCGACCGCTGCCGGAGGACGCCGTGCTCGACGCCTCGGCCGATCAGTCCTCCGACCGCCGCCGGTAGCGCAGCTCCACCGCGCCGTTCCCGAACGTCGAGGTGCCCGTGAGGTCCCAGGAATGAGGCTGGCCGGTCGTCGGCAGCAGCCGAGCGCCTGAGCCGAGCGTGAGGGGCATCACGGTGACGATGAGCTCGTCGATCTCTCCGATCTCGGCGAACTGCGCGGCGGTCGCGCCTCCTCCGACGAGCCACACCGACCGGTCGCCCGCGGCCGCCCGCGCCTCGCGCGTCACGCGAGCGACGTCGTCGCTCACGACGCGGATGTCCGCGCCCTCGATGGACGGGACCTCGCCGTGGGTGAGGACCCACACCGGCAGGCCCGGGTAGGCCCACGGGCCGCCCTCCTCGAGGAGGAAGCGCAGAGTCCCCGCTCCCATGACGATCGCGCCCACCCCGGCGAAGAACCTGTCGTAGCCCTCCTGAAAGGCCTCGAAGCCGAAGGCGAGGAGCCAGTCGATCCGGTCATCGGCGTCGGCGATGAAGCCGTCGAGGCTCTGGGCGACGTAGTACTGCACGGTGCTCATGGACTCACGCTAGGGGTCGCCGCCGACATCCGGAGGGCGGTCGGGGCCGGACCCCGCCAACGCGGGGGGAGACGGCGACGGCCCCGGGCATCCGTCGAGGACGCCCGGGGCCGAACCCGTTCGGTGAGTGCGCGCGGTCAGTGCGAGCCGCGGATCGGCGGCGTGTGGAACGTGCCGCCGAAGACCCGCTCGGACGCGCCGACCCGATCGAGGAACGGCGTGACGCCGCCCATCTGGAAGGGCCAGCCCGCGCCGAGGATCATGCAGAGGTCGATGTCCTCCGGTGCGGAGACGACGCCCTCCTCGAGCATGCGGTGGATCTCGTCGGCGAGGCCGTCCTCGAGGCGCCGCGTGAGCTCCTCGACGGTCGCCGGGGTCGAGCCCGCCGGGCGGTGCTTCGCGACGATCGCGACCGCCTTCTTGTCGATGCCCTTCGGGTTGCCCTTCGCGTCCTTCTCCAGCAGCACGCCCGCCTCCGCGAGCTCGTGCAGCGCGGGTGACTCGAAGAAGCGCTCGGGGAACGCCGCGTGGTGCGTGTCGAGTACGTGCGCGCCCACCTTGAGCCCGACGAGGTCGAGCAGCACGAACGGGTCCATCGGCAGCCCGAAGTGGCGCTGGGCGGCGACGACGTCCTCGAACGGCGTTCCGGTCTCGACCGCATGCATCGCCTCGCCGAGGAGCTTGGCGAGGATGCGGTTGACCACGAAGCCGGGGGAGTCGGCGGTGATGACGGCGTTCTTCTTCAGGGCTGCGGCGGTGACCATCGCGGTGGCGAGGGTCGCCTCGTTCGTCGCGGGCGCGTTCACGACCTCGATGAGCGGCATGACGGCGACCGGGTTGAAGAAGTGGAATCCGATCACGCGCTCCGGGTGCTCGAGCTTCTCGGCGATCCGCTCGACCGACAGTGACGAGGTGTTCGTCGCGAGGACGGCCGTCGGGGAGACGTGCTTCTCGATCTCGGCGAAGACCGACTGCTTGATCGCGAGCTCCTCGAAGACGGCCTCGATGACCCAGTCGCAGCCGGCGAAGTCGGCCTTGTCGGTCGTGCCCGTGACGAGCGCGCGCAGGCGGTTCGCGTCGTCCGCGTGCAGACGGCCCTTCTTCTCGAGCGCGGAGATCTCGCCGTGGATGTAGGCGATCCCCTTGTCGACGCGCTCCTGATCGAGGTCGGTGATGATGACCGGGACCTGCAGACGGCGGACGAACAGAAGCGCGAACTGGCTCGCCATGAGGCCGGCGCCGAGCACGCCGATCCGAGTGACGGGGGTCGCGAGCGACTTGTCGGGCGCGCCCGCCGGCTTCTTCGCGCGCTTCTGCACGAGGTTGAAGGCGTAGATCGAGGCGCGGAACTGGTCGCCCGAGATCAGATCGGCGAGCGCGTCGTCCTCGGCGGCGAAGCCCGCGGCCTTGTCGGTGCTCTTGGCCGCCTTGAGGAGGTCGAGCGCGACGTAGGGGGACCGTGCGACGGAGCCGATGCGCTTCTCGAGCATGCTCCGCGCGATGCCGATCGCGGCATCCCACTTCACGGCCCGCTCGATCTTGCCGGGCTGGTTCGGTCGCTTGACCTTGGTGCGGCCCGAGACGACGCCGTCGGCCCAGCGGATCGAGCTCTCGACGAAGGTCGCCGAATCGAAGATCGCGTCGGCCATGCCGAGCTCGAAGGCCTGCTCGGCCGTCAGCATCCGGTTGTTCTTCAGAGGGTTCTCGACGACGACCTTGAGAGCGTTCTCGATGCCGATGAGGTTCGGCAGCAGCCACGCGCCGCCCCAGCCGGGGATGATGCCGAGGAAGACCTCGGGCAGCGCGACACCGGCGGCGTTGCGGTCGATCGTGCGGTAGTCGGCGTTGAGCGCGACCTCGACACCGCCGCCGAGGGCGAGGCCGTTGATGAACACGAACGAGGGCACTCCGAGCTCGCCGAGCTTGCCGAGCGCGTAGTGGCCCAGCTGGGCCATGAGCTTGCCCGACGCCCGGTCGGGGATGCTCTCGACCTTCGAGAGGTCGGCGCCGGCGGCGAGGATGAACGGCTTGCCGGTGACGGCCACGGCCGCGATCTCGCCGCGCGAGGCGCGAGCGGACTGCTCGTCCATGACCCGGGCGAACTCGAGCAGCCCCTGCGGGCCCAGCGTGCTCGGGCGGGTGTGGTCACGACCGTTGTCGATCGTGACCAGGGCGAGGGTGCCCCCGCTGGGGAGGGCGACGTCGCGCACGAAGGAGTGCGTCACGACCTCGTCGGCGGCGAGTGCGAGCAGCGGCTCGAACTGCTCGGCCGTGTACTGCGCGATGGCGCTGGTCATCTACTTGCCCTTCCGTCCGCCGCGGTAGTGCGGGTTCTCCCAGATCATCGAGCCGCCCTGGCCGAGACCGACGCACATGGCGGTGAGGCCGTACCGCACCTCGGGGTGCTGCTCGAACTGGCGCGCGAGCTGGATCATCAGGCGCACGCCCGAGCTCGCGAGGGGGTGGCCGATCGCGATGGCGCCGCCCCACGCGTTCACGCGAGGGTCGTCGTCGTCGATGCCGAAGTGGTCGAGCAGGCTCAGGACCTGCACGGCGAAGGCCTCGTTGAGCTCGAAGAGCCCGATGTCCTCGATCGTCAGACCGGCCTTCTTGAGCGCCTTCTCGGTCGAGGGGATGGGCCCGATGCCCATGACCTCGGGCTCCACGCCCGCGAAGGCGAAGCTCACGAGCCGCATCTTCGTCGTGAGGCCGAGCTCCTTCGCGGCGTCGGCGCTCGCGAGCAGGCTCACGGTCGCACCGTCGGTGAGCGGCGAGGCGTTGCCGGCCGTCACGCGGCCGTGCGGACGGAAGGGGGTCTTGAGCGCGGCGAGGCCCTCCATCGTGGTCTCGGGCCGCATGCCCTCGTCCATCGTCGCGAGGCCGAGGCCCTGCTCGCTGCGGAGGGCTACGGGCACGAGGTCGGGCTGGATGTGCCCGGCGGCGTAGGCCGCGGCGACCTTCTGCTGGCTGCGCATGCCGAAGCGGTCGGCGCGCTCCTTCGTCAGCGAGGGGAAGCGGTCGTGCAGGCGCTCGGCCGTCATGCCCATGTTGAGGGCGTCGCCGCTCACGAGCTTCTCGGCGAGGAACCGCGGGTTGGGGTCGGCGCTGCCGCCCATCGGGTGGCGGCCCATGTGCTCGACGCCGCCCGCGATCGCGACGTCGTACGCGCCGAAGGCGATGCCGCCCGCGGTCGTCGCGACGGCGGTCATCGCGCCGGCGCACATGCGGTCGATGGCGTACCCGGGGACGGACATCGGGAGGCCGGCGAGAATCGCGGCCGTGCGGCCCAGCGTCAGACCCTGGTCGCCCTCCTGCGTCGTCGCCGCGATGGCGACGTCGTCGACGCGCTCCTTCGGGAGCGACGGGTTCCTCTCCAGGAGCCCGATCATCGCCTTGACGATCAGATCGTCGGCTCGCGTGCCCCAGTACATCCCTTTTTCGCCCGCTCGTCCGAACGGAGTGCGAACTCCGTCGACGAACACGACTTCGGCTCGATCGGCCACAGTGCCTCCCTTGTCGGTGGTCAACTCCACCAACCTAGGAGCCCGGCCGCGACGGCGGGGATTCGACTGCGTGTTCCTACGAAGCGCTCTCCGCGCCCTCGACGGGCCCTTGGCTCGCATCGACAAAGGCCTGGGCGATCGTCTGTGCCGTTGCGTCAATCTGCCAGGGCCGGGCGCCGAGCGCGCGCAGGGCATCCGCGATCGATTCGGGCGTCGTCTCGGCGGGAGGATTCCACGCCAGCCGGCGGAGATGGTCAGGGATCACGACGTTCTCGATCGGGATGCGCCGCTCCTCCGCGACGCGCTGCACAGCGGGCTTCGCGGCCTTCAGCCGGCGGTCGGCCTCGGGGTTGCGATCGGCCCACGAGCGCGGGGGCGGGATCACCTCCTCCGTCGAGCGCAGGACGGGGAGGTCCTCGGTCGAGCGGCCCTCCTCGATGGCGGCCCACCAGCGATCGATCTGCGAGCGGCTCGCGCGACCGTGGAAGCCCTGCAGAGCGGCGAGCTCGCGCTTGCTCGTGGGCATCGCGCGGGCCGCGACGATGAGGGAGGCGTCGGGGAGCAGACGGCCGGGGGCGCTGTCGATCTCGCGCGCGTAGGCATCCCTCGCCAGCCACAGCTCACGGGCGACCGCGAGCGCGCGCTGGCCGCGGACGGAGTGGAGCCCTGACAACCGGCGCCACGGGTCGGTGCGCGGCTCGGGAGTCTCGCGGGAGAGCACGGCCGCGAACTCCTGCTCGGCGAGCTCGAGCTTGTCGTCGGCCGCGAGCAGCGCGGCGATCTCGTCGCGGACGTCGACCAGGAGCTCGACATCGAGAGCGGCGTACGTGAGCCAGGACGCCGGGAGGGGGCGAGTGGACCAATCGGCGGCCGAGTGCTCCTTCGCGAGGTGCAGGCCGAGGGTCGACTCGACGACGGCACCGAGCCCCACACGAGGCAGGCCGGCGAGTCGCGCCCCGAGCTCGGTGTCGAAGATCGTGACGGGGTCGAGGCCGACCTCGCGGAGGCACGCGAGATCCTGGCTCGCGGCATGGAGCACCCACTCGACCTCGCCGATCGCCTCCTGCAGCTCGGCGAACGAGCCGATCGGGGGCGGGTCGAACAGGAAGGTGCCGGCCCCGCGGCGGAAGACCTGGATGAGGTAGGCGCGCTGCGAGTAGCGGAAGCCGCTCGCCCGCTCGGCGTCGACGGCGACCGGCCCCTCGCCCGCAGCGATCGCCTCGACCGCGACGAGGTAGCGCTCGCGATCGTCGATGACGACCGGCGTCTTCTCGGGGACAGCGGTCGGGAGCGGAGCGGGAGTCGCTTCCGCCTCGCCCGAGGGCGCGAGGTCGTCGCCGGGGGCGGTCGGATCAGTCACGCGACGCCCGTCGCGTCGGGAGCACCGCGACGCCCTCGGGCGTCGGCGGGTAGCCCGCGATCATGCAGAGGAGCTCGGACCAGCCCTCGACGTGGGCGGCGAGGTCGTCGTCAAGGGGAGTCCAGGAGGCGCGGAGCTCGAGCTGAGCGCCGCTGCCCTGTGCGGCGAGCTCGCCGTACCCGGTCGAGAGGACCTTCGTGGCCGTGCCGCTCGCCGCAGTGTAGGTGGCGCCGCGCGCTTCGAGAGCGTCGACGAGCCACGCCCACGTGACATCGGCGACGAAGGGGTCGAGGCCGATGTCGACCTCGAGCGGGGCCTGCGCGAAGCACACGATGCGCACCGTCCCGTTCCAGCCGGCGGGCGCCTCGGGATCGAAGAGGACGAGCAGGCGCCCCGTGCCGAGGTCGGAGTCGTCGACGTGCCGCGCCGGGTTCACGTCGGCCGCAAGCGCGTAGGAGAAGGGCGCGAGACCGGTCGGCGCCGGGATGCTGCGCACGTCGAGCTCGGTGCGGAGGACGGCCCGATCGACCGTCGCGATCAGCGCGTCGAACACCTCCTGCGGCGATGCGGGCGGAAGGGGCACCCCTGAAGACTAGGAGCAGTTGCTACGTTCGTCGCGTGAGACGCGCCGACCTGGGTGGAGCGCCCCGCCCGCGACCGCGGGGGAGGAGCGCCCGCCGACGGCGCGGGCTCGTCCTCGCGATCGCGGGCGGGATCGCGGGTGCGGCCGTCGCGGTGGTCGCGGCCTCGGCGGTCGCCGCGGTGACGTTGGCGCGGCGCGTCGTGACGCCCGTCCGCGACCGGCCCGAGGATGTCCGCGTGCTCGCCGTCGACGCGCGGCGCGCGACGATCCGGCTGAGCCGAACCCCCGATTCCTCGGTTCCCGGCCGGTACGGCTTCTGGTTCGACGACGGTCGCGGCCACGCGCGAGTCGGGCGCATCCTGCACGAGGACGCGGGCTCGGTCACGCGCGTGCTCGAGTCGGTGCAGCGCGGCACGATCGAGTCGGCGCTCTCGGGTCGCTGGGGCGGGTGGTTCTGGCTCGAGCCGAGCGACCTGGGCGTCGCTGCGGCCGAGACGAGCATCCGCACCCCCGTCGGCGATGCGCCGGCGTGGTTCGTGCCCGCGACGGACGTCGGGAGCGGCGCGGGCGAGGACTGGATCATCCACGTGCACGGGCGCGGTGCGTCCCGCGCCGAGGGCCTCCGCGCCGTGCCTCTCGCCCGCGCGCTCGGGTGGGCGAGCCTTCTCATCAGCTACCGCAACGACGGCGATGCCCCCGCGAGCACCGACGGCCGGTACGCGCTGGGTGCGGCCGAATGGCGCGACCTCGAGGCCGCGGTCGCCCACGCTCGCGACGCGGGCGCGCGCCGGATCGTCGTCATGGGGTGGTCGATGGGCGGCGCGATCGCCCTGCAGCTGCTCGTCCGCTCCGACCTCGCGGGCCTCGTCCACGGGGTCGTGCTCGATTCTCCCGTCATCGACTGGCGGACCGTCCTGCGATTCCACGCGGGGCTCTCAGGGCTGCCGCGCTCGGTCGGCGAGGTCGCGATGGGTCTGCTCGGCACGCCCGCCGTCACTCCGCTCGTCGGGAGCGCCGAGCCGATCGACCTCGCCGCCCTCGACCTCGTCGCGCGCGCCGACGAGCTCACCGTGCCCGTGCTCGTCCTGCACAGCGACGACGACGGCTACGTGCCGATCGACGCCTCGCTCGCCCTCGCCGACGCCCGACCCGACCTCGTGACGCTCGAGCGGTTCGCGCGCGCCCGGCACACGCGGCTCTGGAACCTTGACCCCGAGCGGTGGGAGGGCGTGATCCGCGGCTGGCTCAGTCGGCTCGACGCGCCCAGCGCGCGTAGTGCACGCCCTCGTCGTCGAGGAGCAGCTGACGGGGCTCCCACCGGCTGACGGCCGGGCCGTCATCGGCGAGCAGGCGGATGCCCGACCCGCCCAGGCGCGGGACCGTCGTGAGGCACACGTCGTCGACGAGCCCCTCCGCGAGCAGCAGACCGGCGAGGCCGGGGCCGCCCTCGCACACGATCCGCCCGGCGCCGTGCGCGCGGAGCGCACCGACGATCTCGGGCGCGGTCGCCGGCTCGCCGCGATCGGGGAGCGGGAGGATCCGGTGCCGGATGCCGCCCAGCGAGCGGCGCACGGCATCCGTCGCCGATTCGGGCGCGAGCACGAGCACCTCGGGCGCGCCCTCGCGCGGCTCGAAGCCGTGCCCCGTCAGGTCGCCCGAGCTCGTCACGATCGCGAGCGGCGTCGCGCGCGGCAGCCGGTACGACTCGGCGCGCACCGTGCTCGCGCCGACGAGGATGACGTCGGCGTGCTCGCGGATGACGCCGAGGATCATGCGGTCGGCACCGGCCGTGAGGGAGCCCGACGTGCCGTCATCGCCCGTCACGCGGCCGTCGAGCGTCGTCACGAGATTGAGGCGGATGCTCTCGCCCTCGCCCGGCGCGTACCACTCGAGCAGCCGATCGCGGGCTCCCGCACCGTCGGTGTCGAGCGCGACCTCCTCGGCCGCCCCCGCGGGGTGGACCCGGCGGAGGATCACGCCGCGGCCGCCTCGCGCACCTGCCGCTTGATGCGCGCGAGCATGCCCGTCATGCCGCGCAGGCGCAGCGGGCTCACGGCGCGCGTGAGGCCGAGCTCGAAGGGGAAGTCGTCGGGCGTCGCGAGCACCGTGGCGACCTCGAGCCCGCTCAGACCCTGCGCGAGGATCGACGCGAAGCCGCGCGTCGTCGGCGACTCGGCGGGCGCCGTCGCGTGCACCGCGACCGCGCCGCCGTCGACCTCGACGACGATGAAGACCGGCGACTGGCACTCCTCGACGCGCTCGAGGAGCTCCGGGTGGTCGCGGAACCGCTCGGGGAGCTCGGGCAGCGCCTCGGAGAACTCGAGCAGCAGCTGCAGCCGATCGGATTCGCCGAGCTCGAGGAAGTCGTCGCGGATCTCCGCGAGCGACGGGGGGAGCGCGGGGGAGGAGGCGTCGGTCATCGCCGTCACGCTACCGGAGGGGCGCGTCGCCGGGCTCGGCGCCGGTCTGGATGGGGACCCGGACGGCGCTGCCCCACTCCGTCCACGACCCGTCGTAGTTGCGCACGCGCGGCACGCCGAGCAGGTGGGTCAGGACGAACCACGTGTGGCTCGATCGCTCGCCGATGCGGCAGTAGGCGACCACGTCGTCGGCGTCGCCGATCGCGGCATCCTCTCGGTAGACCGTCGCGAGCTCGTCGGCGCCGCGGAAGGTGCCGTCCTCGTTCGCCGCGCGCGCCCACGGGACGCTCCGCGCCGAGGGGATGTGGCCGCCGCGGAGGGCGCCCTCCTCGGGGTAGGCGGGCATGTGGGTGCGCTCACCGCTGTACTCCTCGGGGGAGCGCACGTCGATGATCGGCTTGCCGAAGTGCGCGAGGACGTCCTCCTTGAAGGCGCGGATGGCGCTGTCGTCGCGCGCCACCACGGGGTACTCGACGGGCTCGCGGTTCGGGCGGTCCTTCGTCATCGCCCGGCCCTCCGCGACCCAGCGGTCGCGGCCGCCGTCGAGCAGACGGACGTCCTCGTGGCCGAAGAGCGTGAAGACCCACAGCGCGTAGGCGGCCCACCAGTTGCTCTTGTCGCCGTAGAGGACGATCGTCGTGTCGCGGGCGATGCCGTTGCGGCCCATGAGCCCGGCGAACGCCTCGCCCTCGATGTAGTCGCGCACGACGGGGTCGTTGAGGTCGGTGTGCCAGTCGATCTTCACGGCGCCGGGGATGTGCCCGGTCTCGTAGAGCAGGACGTCCTCGTTCGATTCCACGACGACGAGGCCGGGGTCGTCGAGGTGCTCCTCGAGCCACGCGGTCGAGACGAGCCGCTCGGGGTGCGCGTAGGTCTGGAACTTCTCGGACGGATCGGGGGAGACGGGCATGGTGACCTCTCGGTGGGGCGGGATTGTTCCGGGGCTGGGGGCGACGTCGTGCGTCGCACTCCGGCGTAACGCGCGGCGGGCCGCCGGTATTCTGGGACACGCCGCGCGCGCTCGAATCTACGCACTCCGAGCGCGCCGCGTCCGACGCTCCTCCCGCTCCGCCTCCCGGCGCGAGCGCGGGCCATCGGTGCGGCGAGTGCGACCACCGCGAGCGAACGGCACCCTGTGAATCCTGCGCCGACGGCACTGCGCCTGACCGATCGTCAGCCGACCCTCGCGGCCTCCGAGCTGCTCGGGCATCTGACCCCGCCGCCGCAGTTCGCGCACGCGAGCCTCGAGAACTACGTGCCCGACCCCGCGCACCCCTCGCAGGCCGAGGCCGTCGAGGCGATCCGCCGGTTCGCCGACGGCGCCCCCGACGATGCGCCCACCGGGCTGCGCGGCCTCTTCGCGCGCCGCACCCCGGTCGTCGCCGAGAAGGCCGGCATCTACCTCGACGGCGGCTTCGGCGTCGGCAAGACCCACCTGCTCGCCGCCCTCTGGCACCGCGTCGGCGGCCGCAAGTACTTCGGCACCTTCATCGAGTACACGGCGCTCGTCGGGGCGCTCGGCTACCAGCAGGCGGTCCAGCAGTTCCGCGGCGCCCGCCTCATCGCGATCGACGAGTTCGAGCTCGACGATCCGGGCGACACGATGGTCATGTCGCGCCTCCTCGGCGAGCTCGTCGCGAGCGGCTCGCGCATCGCCGCGACCTCGAACACGCCGCCGCACGCGCTCGGCGAGGGGCGCTTCGCCGCGCAGGACTTCCTGCGCGAGATCAACGCCCTCGCCGACCGCTTCGACATCCGCCGCATCGACGGCGAGGACTACCGCAAGCGCGACATCGAGGGCCACGCCGTCGCGCTCACCCCGGAGGAGCTCGACGCGCGCCTCGCCACCGAGACGGGCACGGTCACCGTCGACCGCTTCGACGCGGTGCTCAAGCACCTCTCGACCGTCCACCCGAGCCGCTACATCGGTCTCATCGAGGGCGTCTCGGCGATCGCGCTCACCGATGTCGCGCCGCTGCGCAATCAGACGGATGCCCTCCGCCTCGTCGCGCTCGTGGATCGCCTCTACGACGCCCAGATCCGCATCCTCACCACGGGCACCCCGCTCGATCAGGTCTTCACCGACGACATGCTCGCGGGCGGGTATCGGAAGAAGTACCTGCGGGCAACCTCGCGCATGATCGCGCTGACCACCGCATCCTGACCGGCCTCGCAACCTGGTGAGCGTCTGAGCGGATGCTCGGAGCACGCCCGGTAGGATCGATTGCGGGAGTGCCGGGAAGTCTGGTCGGCCCGCGAGCCCCCTGCCGGCCGCGGAATTCACGATCGACGACCCCGACGGAGCATTCATGACCGCTGGCCCGCCCCAGCCCACGACGACGAGCGCCGCGCGCTATCGCGAGAGCCTCTGGATCGAGCAGATCCTCCGCAAGGAGACGGTCGGGGGCATCCTGCTGCTGGTCGCGACGGTCATCGCCGTGACCCTCGCGAACTCCGCCGCCGCCGACGGCTACTTCGCGCTGCGCGACACCTACGTGAGCATCGGCTTCGGGGAGGCGGTCTTCGAGATCTCGGTCGGCCACCTCGCCGCCGACGGCCTGCTCGCGATCTTCTTCTTCCTCGCGGGTCTCGAGCTCAAGCGCGAGTTCGTCGCGGGTGAGCTGCGCGACCCGCGCCGTGCGCTCGTGCCCGTCGCGGCGGCGTTCGGCGGCGCAGCGCTCCCGGCGGTCATCTTCGCCCTCGTGAACCTCACCCAGGGTCCCGAAGTCCTGCGCGGGTGGGCGATCCCGCTCGCGACCGACATCGCGTTCGCCCTCGCGGTGCTCGCCGTCGTCGGCACGTCGCTGCCGATCGCCATGCGCACCTTCCTGCTCACGCTCGCCGTCGTCGACGACCTGCTCGGCATCACCGTCATCGCGTTCTTCTACACCGACGACCTGCAGCCGATCTACCTGCTGCTCGCGGCCATCGGCCTCGCCGTCTTCGGGCTGATCGCGCAGAAGTACCAGGAGCTCTTCCGGCTCCGCTCGACCGCGGCGCTCGTCATCCTGCTGCCGATCGGCCTCATCGTGTGGTTCCTCATGTACTCCTCCGGGGTCCACGCGACCGTCGCGGGTGTGCTGCTCGCGTTCACCGTGCCGGTGCTCGCCCGGGGCGGCGAGGAGGACGGCCTCGGCGGTCACGAGGGACTCGCCGAGAAGTTCGAGCACGGCCTGCGTCCGGTCTCCGCCGGATTCGCCGTGCCGGTGTTCGCGTTCTTCTCCTCGGGGGTCGCGGTCGGTGGCATCGACGGGCTCGTCGCGGCGATCACCTCGCCGGTCTCGATCGGCATCGTGCTCGGGCTCGTCGTCGGGAAGACGGTCGGCATCACGCTCGCCTCCTGGCTCGTCACGCGCCTGCCGGGGGTGACGCTGCCGCGGGGCGTGCGGTGGATCGACGTCATCGGCCTCGCGATGCTCTCGGGCATGGGATTCACGGTCTCGCTGCTCATCAGCGAGCTCAGCTACGGCCAGGGCGACCCGCTCGACGACGTCGCCAAGGTCGGCATCCTCCTCGGATCGCTCATCGCGGCCGTCGCAGCCGGCATCCTTCTCGGCTCGCGCAACCGCTACTACAAGCGGCGACGCGAGGAGGAGAAGCGCGACTCCGATGGCGACGGGATCCCCGACGCCTTCGACGACTCGGTGCGCGTCTAGCCTTTCCTGCTCGATCTCCCCGCCCTCGGAAACGCGATGTTTACATTCGCCCCCATCGTGTAACGGGCTCGAAACACCACGACACCTCTCGCGAAACGTCGCGCGCCGACACTGGCGGAGCGACCACGGTGATGACACCGCGCACCGGCACCCGAATCAGCCGGTCGGTCGCCTCCTTGTTCCCACTGAGAGGTAAGAGGTAATCGATGGATACCGGCGAACTGGCATGGGCCATCACGGCCACCGCACTCGTTCTGCTCATGACCCCCGGCGTCGCGTTCTTCTACGGCGGCCTCGTGAAGGCCAAGAGCGTCATCAGCATGATGATGATGAGCTTCGGCTCGCTCGGCCTCATCACCGTGCTGTGGATCCTCTACGGCGCCAACATGTCGGTCGTCGGCAGCACGTGGGAGTTCGCGGGCAACCCGTTCTCCGACTTCGGCCTCATGGCCGCTGACAACGAGGGCCTCGTCGGCTCGGCGTTCGGCGCCACCTTCGCGATCATCACGGTCGCCCTGATCTCCGGGGCCATCGCCGACCGCGCCAAGTTCGGCGCGTGGATGGTCTTCGCGGGCCTCTGGGCGACGCTCGTCTACTTCCCTGTCGCGGCCTGGGTGTGGGGCGGCGGCTGGATCCTGAACCTCGGCGAGGTCATGGGTCTGCCGGGCGTCATCGACTACGCGGGCGGCACGGCCGTCCACATCAACGCGGGCGCTGCGGCACTGGCTCTCGCGATCGTCCTCGGCAAGCGCATCGGCTTCGGCAAGGGCATGCACGTCCCGCACAACCCGCCGTTCGTCCTCCTCGGCGCCGGCATCCTGTGGTTCGGCTGGTTCGGCTTCAACGCGGGCGCCGAGTTCCTGAACGGCCTCGAGAACGTCGGCCTCATCGTCGTCAACACTCTCGGAGCCACCGCCGCGTCGATCCTCGCGTGGATGATCGTCGAGAAGTTCAAGGACGGCAAGGCCACCTCCGTGGGCGCCGCGTCCGGTGCGGTCGCGGGTCTCGTCGCGATCACCCCGGCCTGCGCCAACCTCACTCCGGGCTTCTCGCTCCTGCTCGGCTTCGTCGCCGGCATCGTCTGCGCCCTCGCGGTCGAGCTGAAGTTCAAGTGGGGCTTCGACGACTCGCTCGACGTCGTGGGCATCCACCTCGTCGGCGGCCTCATCGGAACCCTCTACCTGGGCTTCTTCGCGATCGACACCGGGCTGTTCACGGGCGGAGACTTCGGTCAGCTGATCACCCAGACGATCGCCGCTCTCGGCGTCCTGATCTACTCCTTCGTCGTGGCGCTCGTCCTGGGCTTCGCGATCGAGAAGACGATCGGCTTCCGCGTGAAGAGCGAGGACGAGGTCGCGGGCATCGACACGGTCGTGCACGGCGAGGAGGGCTACGTCCTCGAGGCCACGCGCTGATCGACTGAACCACCGCCTCCGGGCGCGCGCGGGGCGCTACTCTTCCATCGAGTAGCGCCCCGTCGTCGTTCCACGGGGGTCCCGACGCGAGGAGGCCGCACGTGACGAGCGACCCCGCGCTGCAACTCGCGGCGGCGCTTCTCGTGCTCGCCGCCCCGGTCGGAGTGCTTCTCGGAACCGGGCGAGCGGAGCGCGCACGCGTGCTCGTGGCGCTCGTCGCCGGCGCGGCCGGCGCCGTCGCCTCGATCGCGGGGGATGCCCTGGCCGGGCCGATCACGGATCTCCCGGCGCGCATCCTCGACGCCGCCATCGCGGCCGCCGTCACGGCCATCCTGGCGACGCTCGCCGCCCGTCGGCTCGGCTCCGTCGGCGGCGTCGTGCTCGCCGGCTCGTGGTCGGCGCTCGTCTACCAGCCGGTCGTGGGAGCCGTCGTGGGGGAGTTCCCCCCGCTCGTGCAGTCGCTCATCGGCGCGGTCGACTTCGCCGGGGTGCTCGCGACGCACGTCGCCGCCGGTGCCGCGCTGCTCGTCGTGCACCTGCTGCCCACGCCCCGTCGCGGCGTCTCCTTCGCCTTCGTCGCCCGATCCGTGGGCTGGCGGCGCGCCGCGGTCGCCGCCGCGCTCGTGATCGTCGGCGGCACGGCCTGGCTCGTGGGCGTGGAGCGCGTCGTCGACGAGGCGACGGGCCGCATCGTCGCGAACGCGCTCATCGGCATCGCCGTCGCGGCCCTCACGTGGTCGCTCATCGAGAAGATCGGCTGGAACCGGCTCACGCCCGCGGTGCTCGTCGCCGGCGCCTGGGGCGGCTGGGCCGCGATCGGGATCGGAGCGCCGTTCCTCGCGCCGCCCGCGCTCGGGGCCGCGGCCGTGCTCGGCGGGGCCGTCG
>NZ_JAUSMI010000026.1 GCF_030645145.1 Microcella sp.
GCTCGCCTTGTACAGCTCGATCGCGTGCGCCGTCTCGTTCGAGCCGCCGCCCGTGATGATCGTCGCGCGGCCGGAGCTGACCGCCTTGCCGACGGTCACGAGCTTGAGCTTCTCGGCGTCGGTGAGGGTGCTCGTCTCGCCCGTCGTGCCGGTGACGACGATGCCATCGGCGCCGTGGGTGATGAGGTGCTCGATGTGCTTCTCGACCCCGGGCCAGTCGACCTCGCCGTCGGCGGTCATCGGGGTCACCAGGGCGACCAGGACCTGGCCGAAGGGGTTCTGCTCGCTCACGGTTCCCAGGGTATCGGCTCGCGCTCGCGACTGCCGCGCCCGGTACGGCTCCGGGCTACGGGGCGACGCGGCCGTTCGCGTTGAACGACTCGTACGTGAGGGGCATGAGCTCGGCGAAGCGCTCCTCCATGAGCTCGGCGACCATCTCGATCTCGCGCTGCGGGAACGACGGGAAGTGCGTGCCCTCCCGCTTGGTGCGCAGCGACAGGAAGTTCATGAGCGAGCGGGCGTTCATCGTGACGTACATCGAGCTGTAGATCGTGACCGGGAGGACCGTGCGGGCCACCTCGCGCGCGATGCCCGCGTCGAGCATCCGCTGATAGGAGGCGTAGGCCGCCTCGCACACGCCGCGCACCTCGGCGTCGACCATCGCGTGCTGCTCGGGGGTGCCGGGCAGGAAGTCGTAGGCGCCGGGCTTGCCGACCTGGATGAGGTTGCGGTCTGCGCCAGGCACGTAGAACACGGGGCGCAGCTCGCGGTAGCGGCCCGACTCCTCGTTGTAGGACGCGATGCGGTGCCGCATGAACTCGCGGAAGACGAAGATCGGCGCCTGCACGTAGAACGTCATCGAGTTGTGCTCGAACGGCGAGCCGTGGCGGTCGCGCATGAGGTAGTTGATGAGGCCGCGGTCGCGCACGGTGGCGTCCTGACCCGACGCCGCGCTCTCGAGCGTCTGCTCGCCCTGCGTCGAGACGCGAGCGGCGAAGAGCACGTCGGAGTCGGCGGCGCTCGCGCGCACGAGCTCGACGGTCACATCGGAGCGGAAGGTGATCTCGGCTGCGTCGGACACGTTCGAAACCCTACCGGCGGCCGCGGACATCCGATCGCCGACGGGCCGAGCGCATGCGCGTCACGAAACGTCACACGCGGGCGCCCGGGGAATAGATGAAGGCTCGTGCATGGTTGCCTGCTCACATGGACTCCCCCGCGCTCCTCGCGATCGCCGCGCTCGTCATCGGCGCGACGGCGATCGGCCTCGTCATCCGCGCCCGGTCGGGTCGCGTCGTGGTCGCCGACCGATCGGGGGCGGCGGATGCTCGCCTCGCGGTCGCCGGCGCCGACGTCACCCTGCTGCAGCTCTCGAGCCCCGTCTGCTCGGCCTGCGCGGTCATGCGGCGCGTGAGCGAGGAGCTCGTCGCGGGCGAGGAGGGCCTCGCCCGTCGCGAGCTCGACGTCACCGAGCACCCGGACATCGCGAGCGCGCACGGCGTGCTGAGCACGCCCACCACCCTGCTCGTCGACGCGGCCGGGCTCGTGCGCGGCCGGATCGTCGGTGCGGCGAAGCCCGCCGAGGTGCGCGCGGCCGTCCAGTCGGTGCGCGAGAGCATCGGGGCCTCCGCGTGAGCGCCGAGGACGTCGACCCCGGCGCGACCGTGGGGCAGCCCGGCATCGACCCGCGCGGGCCGCGCTTCGGCGCCGCGATCACCGCGGCGCTGCTGCTCGTGGTCGTGGGGCTCGCGCTCAGCGGGCAGTCCGTCGCCGCGACGGCGACCCTCGCGGCGCTCGTCGCGATCTTCGCCTGGGGGGCGTGCGCGGGCAGCCGCCGCCACCCGTGGGGTCGGCGGTACGCGCGGCTCGTCGCGCCGCGCCTCGCTCCTCCCGCGCACCGGGCGGACCCGGCGGC
>NZ_JAUSMI010000034.1 GCF_030645145.1 Microcella sp.
GTTCCTCTCCAACGACGCTCGCGCTGCTGCTCTTGCGCCGTGGCTGGAGCACTACAACACTCGACGCATCCACTCCGCCATCGGAGCACCACCGATCAGCCGAGTGTCACCAACGTGACTGCCGAGTACATCTAGCGCTGCGCGTACTCGCCCATGCGGGCGGTGCGCATGACGCGCTCGAGGAGCTGATCGAAGTTCCGGGCCATCTCCTGCGCGCTCTCGCCCGGCCAGATGTGCAGCGGCTTCGCCGCTCCCTGCGCCTGCTGCAGCGACGTGCGCTCGGGCAGCTGCGGAGCGAGCACGAGCGGCCCGAACATGTCGCGCAGCTCCTTGATCCGGAACTGGTGCTCGATCGACTGCACGCGCGCGCGATTGACTATGATGCCGAGCGGCTGCAGGCGGGGTGAGAGCCCGCGGCGGATCTCCTCGATCGCGCGCAGTGCGCGGTCGGCCGCGGCGACGGAGAACAGCCCGGGCTCGGTCACGACGACGACGCGATCGCTCGCGGCCCACGCGGTGCGCGTCAGCGCGTTGAGCGACGGGGCGCAGTCGATGAGGACGAGGTCGTAGTCGGCCTCGACGTGCGCGAGGGCCTCCTCGAGCTTCCAGATCTCACGGATGCTCGGGTGCGGTCCGTCGAAATTGATCGCGCTGGGGCTGCCGATGAGCACGTCGACCGTGCCGGAGCGACCCTTGGTCCAGCCCGAGGGGGCGATCGCCTGACGGACGGTCTTCTCCTTGGGGGAGGCGAGGACGTCGGCGACGTTGAGCCGCCCGGCCACATTGATGTCCATCCCCGTGGAGGCGTCGGACTGCGGGTCGAGGTCGACGACGAGCGTTCGCAAACCGCGCGAGAAGGCCGCGGATGCCAGCCCGAGCGTCACCGTGGTCTTCCCCACGCCTCCCTTGAGGGAACTGATGCTCAGTACGTGCACGATCAACGACCCTACCTTCACTAGTCTTGAAGCGCGCGCCCACGCGCCGACCTCGGTATGCCACCACGATCCATCGCGGGCCTCCCTTCGGCCTGCTCGGGTCACCCTGAGAGGAATCGATGTTCCGGAAGATCCTTGTTGCCAACCGCGGTGAGATCGCGATCCGCGCCTTCCGAGCCGCATACGAGCTGGGCGCACGAACCGTCGCCGTCTTCCCCTTCGAGGATCGCAATTCGATGCACCGCCTGAAGGCGGACGAGGCGTACCAGATCGGCGAGCCCGGTCACCCGGTCCGCGCCTACCTCGACGTCGCCGAGATCATCCGCGTCGCGAAGGAGAGCGGCGCCGACGCCATCTACCCGGGCTACGGCTTCCTGAGCGAGAACCCCGACCTCGCGCAGGCCGCCGCCGACGCGGGCATCGCCTTCATCGGCCCGCCGCGCGCCGTGCTCGAGATGGCCGGCAACAAGGTCACCGCGAAGGAGCACGCGATCGCCGCGGGCGTGCCGGTGCTCAAGTCGAGCCCCGCGACGACCGACATCGAGGTGCTCGTCGCGGCCGCCGACGAGATCGGCTTCCCCGTCTTCGCGAAGGCCGTCGCCGGTGGCGGCGGGCGGGGGATGCGCCGGGTCGAGACCCGCGACGAGCTCCGGCCCGCGCTCGAGGCCGCCATGCGCGAGGCCGACAGCGCCTTCGGCGACCCGACGATGTTCGTCGAGCAGGCCGTCGTGCGCCCCCGGCACATCGAGGTGCAGATCCTCGCCGACTCCCACGGCGAGACCGTGCACCTCTTCGAGCGCGACTGCTCGGTGCAGCGCCGCCACCAGAAGGTCGTCGAGATCGCTCCGGCACCGAACCTCGACGAGGACGTCCGCCAGGCGATGTACCGCGACGCCGTGGCCTTCGCGAAGTCGATCGGCTACGTCAACGCGGGCACGGTCGAGTTCCTGCTCGACACCGCGGGGGAGCGCGAGGGCGAGCACGTCTTCATCGAGATGAACCCGCGCATCCAGGTCGAGCACACCGTGACGGAGGAGGTCACCGACGTCGACCTCGTCCAGTCGCAGATGCGCATCGCCTACGGCCAGTCGCTCGCCGAGCTCGGCCTGAGGCAGGAGCAGATCCACCTCCGCGGCGCCGCCCTGCAGTGCCGCATCACGACGGAGGACCCGGCCAGCGGTTTCCGCCCCGACACCGGCAAGATCACGACTTACCGCTCGCCCGGCGGGGCGGGCGTCCGCCTCGACGGCGGCACGATCGCCTCGGGCGCGCAGATCTCGCCGCACTTCGACTCGATGCTCGCGAAGATGACCTGCCGCGGTCGCGACTTCGGCGCCGCCGTCGCGCGCGCCCGCCGCGGTCTCGCCGAGTTCCGCATCCGCGGCGTCACCACCAACATCCCGTTCCTCCAGGCCGTCCTCGATGACCCGCAGTTCCAGGCGGGAGACCTGAGCACGTCGTTCATCGACGAGCGGCCCGAGCTCGTGCGCGCGAACATCTCCAAGGATCGCGGCACGAAGGTCCTGAACTGGCTCGCCGACATCACGGTCAACCAGCCGAACGGCGCGGGCGCCGCGGCGATCGACCCCGCGACGAAGCTCCCGACGATCGACCTCGAAGCCGAGGCGCCGGCCGGCTCGCGCCAGCGCCTGCTCGAGCTCGGCCCCGTCGGATTCGCCCGTGCGCTGCGCGAGCAGACTCCGCTCGCCGTGACCGACACGACCTTCCGCGATGCGCATCAGTCGCTCCTCGCGACGCGCGTCCGCACGAAGGACCTCGTCGAGGTCATGCCGCACGTCGCGCGCATGACGCCCGAGCTCCTGAGCGTCGAGGCGTGGGGCGGGGCGACCTACGACGTGGCGCTCCGCTTCCTCGGCGAGGACCCGTGGCAGAGGCTCGCGTCGATGCGCGAGGCGCTCCCGAACGTCGCGATCCAGATGCTGCTGCGCGGCCGCAACACCGTCGGCTACACGCCGTACCCGACCGAGGTGACCGAGGCGTTCGTGCGCGAGGCCGCCGAGACGGGCATCGACGTCTTCCGCATCTTCGACGCGCTCAACGACGTCGACCAGATGCGGCCCGCGATCGACGCCGTCCTCGCCACCGGCTCGACGGTCGCGGAGGTCGCCCTCTGCTACTCGGGCGATCTGCTCGACCCGGCGGAGGACCTCTACACCCTCGACTACTACCTGCGGCTGGCCGAGCAGGTCGTCGGCGCCGGAGCGCACATCATCGCCATCAAGGACATGGCGGGACTGCTGCGGGCGGGCGCCGCCGAGAAGCTCGTCGCCGCTCTGCGCGATCGCTTCGATCTGCCGGTGCACCTCCACACGCACGACACGGCGGGCGGGCAGCTCGCGACGCTCCTCGCCGCGGCGCGCGCGGGCGTCGACGCCGTCGACGTGGCGAGCGCGCCGATGGCCGGCACGACCTCGCAGCCGCCGTTCTCGGCGCTCGTCGCGGCTCTCGCGCACACCGAGCGCGACACGGGCCTGAGCCTCCAGGCCGTGAGCGATCTCGAGCCCTACTGGGAGGCCGTGCGCCGCGTGTACGCCCCCTTCGAGTCGGGGCTCTCGGGCCCCACGGGTCGCGTCTACCATCACGAGATCCCCGGCGGCCAGCTCTCGAACCTCCGTCAGCAGGCGATCGCGCTCGGGCTCGGCGACCGCTTCGAGCTCATCGAGGACTGGTACGCCGAGGCCAACCGCATCCTCGGCCGCCCGACGAAGGTCACGCCGTCGTCCAAGGTCGTTGGCGACCTCGCTCTGCAGATGGCCGCGGCCGGCGCCGACCCGGCCGACTTCGAGGCGAACCCGGAGAAGTACGACATCCCCGACTCCGTCATCGGCTTCATGGCGGGCGAGCTCGGCGACCTGCCGGGCGGCTGGCCCGAGCCGTTCCGCTCCAAGGTGCTCGCCGGCCGCACGGTGAGGATCGGCACGACGCCGCTCACCGACGAGCAGCAGGCGAAGCTCGACGGCTCGACCGACGAGCGCCGCCTCATGCTCAACCAGCTGCTCTTCCCGCAGCCGACGCAGCAGTTCCTGCAGGTGCGCGAGCAGTTCGGCGACCTCTCGGTGCTCAGCACCCCCGACTACCTCTACGGGCTCAAGCCGGGGGTCGAGCACGTCATCGAGATCGAGCGCGGCGTGAGCCTCTTCGTGAGCCTCGAGGCGATCGGCGAGCCCGACGAGAAGGGCATGCGCAGCGTCATGGCGACGCTCAACGGGCAGATGCGCCCGGTCACGATCCGCGACCGCGCCGTCGCCGTCGACACCGTGCAGGCGGAGAAGGCCGACCCCGCGCATCCCGGTCAGATCGCCGCGCCCTTCATGGGAGTCGTGACGCTGCAGGTGGCGGAGGGCGACGCGGTCGAGGCGGGCGCGCCGGTCGCGACGATCGAGGCCATGAAGATGGAGGCCGCGATCACGAGCCCCGTGTCGGGAACCGTGCGCCGACTCGCCATCCCCTCGACGCAGCAGGTCGAGGCGGGCGACCTCATCGTCGTCGTCGACTGAGCGCGATTCACTCCTTCGCCGGGCGTGCGACGCTCGGACGATAGACTGAGCCGTCCACGAGAACGACGAAGGGTTCGTGAATGGTGACCGACCGCGCCTCCGGCGATGAGGGAGACGTCGTCCCCCGGCGCGCCCGCTCGGTTGCCGAGGGCCTCGAGCCGACCGGCGGCGACGACCTCGCGACCGCGCTGCCCGACAGCCTGACGATCGAGGTCGCGCTCCCCGCGCAGGTGCACGAGGCGCCGGAGGACGAGACCGCGGTCGCGCTCGTCGGCACCGGCATCGACCCCTCCGTCATCGAGGTGCTCGAGAGCGGCACGACGTCGATCTCGCTCTCCGAGCCGGCCCTCGTCGCCGTCACGACGCCCGCGAGCCCGGCGGATACGGGCTCGGTCGCGATCGCCGACTACTCCCGCCGCGAGCGCATGGCGGGGGCGGATGTCGGCCCCGAGTCCGCCGCGATGCTCACCGCCGATCGCCTCATCGACCCGCGACGCGGCCCCCGATCGGCCCCCGAGGGCGCGTGGCAGCGCTTCGTGTACCGCACGACGCTCAAGCGCGTGAATCTCGGCGACTCCGCCCGCGTCCGCGCGCGCAAGGAGCTCGATGCGCGCATCGACGCCGTGCTCGAGGGCGGGGCGCGGTTCGTGCCGGTCCTGACCCGCAAGGGGGGCGTCGGCAAGACGACCATCACGACCCTCCTCGGCATGGCCCTCGCCACCGTCCGCGAGGATCGCATCATCGCCATCGACGCCAACCCCGACCGCGGAACCCTCGCGGAGCGAGTCACGAAGCAGACGCGCGCGACCGTGCGCGACGTCGTCAACCGCGCCGCGAGCATCCAGGGGTTCACCGACTTCACGAAGCTCGTCTCGCGCGATGCGACGCGCCTCGACATCCTCGCCTCCGACACCGACCCCATGCTCTCGGAGGCCTTCGACGAGAACGACTACAACGTCGTCGCCGACCTCGCCGCCCGCTACTACTCGATCGTCCTCACCGACTGCGGCACGGGCATCGTGCACTCCGTCATGCGCGCGACGCTGCAGCGCGCCGACTCGATCGTCATCGTCTCCGGCGGCAGCGTCGACGAGGCGCGACTCGCCTCCGAGACGCTCACCTGGCTCGAGGCGAACGGCTACGGCCAGCTCGTCCGCAACGCCGTCGTCGCCATCAACACGGCGACGCAGGGCACCAATCTCGTCAAGCTCGAGGAGATCGAGGCGCACTTCGCCTCGCGCGTGCGCCAGATCGTGCGGATCCCGTACGACGAGCAGCTCGCCGCGGGCTCCGTCATCCACTGGAGCGATCTGCGCCCGCTCACGCGCCAGTCGGCGCGCGAGCTCGCCGCGATCGTCATCGACGGCATGCCCGACCGGGAGTCGTGAGCACCGCCCCATGACCGTCCGCCCGATCCGTCTCTTCGGAGACCCCGTCCTCCGATCGCGCGCCGACGAGGTGGTCCGGTTCGACGCCTCTCTCCGGATGCTCGTCGACGACCTCCTCGACACCGTCCAGGTCCCCGGCCGGGCCGGGGTCGCCGCGCCGCAGATCGGCGTCGGGCTGCGCGTGTTCAGCCTCAACATTGACGGCGAGCTCAGCTACATCGTCAACCCCGTGCTCGCCGAGGTCCGCGGCGACGCCGAGCCCGTCGAGGAGGGCTGCCTCTCGGTCCCGGGCGTCGGGTTCCCTCGCCTGCGGCACCCGTGGGCGCGCGTGACCGGGCTCGACGCCGAGGGCGCGCCGATCGAGATCGCGGGGGAGGGGCTGCTCGCTCAGGCGCTCCAGCACGAGACCGACCACCTCGACGGGAAGCTCTACATCGAGGGCCTCGAGCCGGAGGTCAAGCGCGAGGCCATGCGCGCCATCCGCCAGACGGAGTGGTTCGGCCGCTCGTAGAGACGCGAACGGGGCGCCGGACCGAGTCCGACGCCCCGCGAGCCGCGTGACGGCTACTGCTGCAGCGAGATGCCCTGCGTCGCGGGCGCGCCCGAGTACATGGCCTCGATCGTCGATGCGTAGTCGTTCACGATGACGTTGCGCTTGATGCTCATCTTGGGCGTCAGGTGACCGCTCGCCTCCGTGAACTCCACCGGGAGCACGGTGAACTTGCGGATCGACTCCGCGCGCGAGACGCGGCTGTTCGCGGCGTCGATCGAGCGCTGGACCTCCGCGAGCACCTTCGGGTGCTTGACCGCGTCGGTGAGCGGCATCTGCGCGTCCTCGCCGTTGTTGTTGAGCCAGACGGGGAGCATCTCCGGGTCGAGCGTCACGAGGGCCGAGACGAAGGGCTTCTGGTCGCCGACCACGACGACCTGCCCGACGATCGGGTTGGCACGGATCGGGTCCTCGAGCGCGGCGGGAGCGACGTTCTTGCCGCCCGCGGTGACGAGGATCTCCTTCTTCCGCCCGGTGATCGTCAGGTAGCCGTCCTCGTCGAGCGAGCCGATGTCGCCGGTGCGGAACCACTCGCCGTCCATGACCTCGGCGGTCGCCTCGGGCTTGTTCCAGTAGCCGCCGAAGACGTTGATGCCCTTGACGAGGATCTCGCCGTCATCGTCGATGCGGACACCGACGCCCGGGAGCGCGGGGCCGGTCGTGCCGATCTTGAACTTGTTGACGAGGTTGACCGTCGCCGGGGCCGTGGTCTCGGTGAGGCCGTAGCCCTCGAGGATCCGGATGCCGAGGCTGCGGAAGAAGTGGCCGAGTCGCGGGCCGAGGGGGGCGGAGCCGGAGACGGCGTACTGCACGCGGCCGCCCATCGCCGTCTTGAGCTTCGAGTACACGAGCTTGTCGAAGACCGCGAACTGCACCTTGAGACCGAGCGGCACGTGGCCGGCGTCGAGCGCCTTCGAGTGGGCGACGGCGACATCGGCGGCCCGGCGGAAGATCTTGCCCTTGCCGCCGGCCTCCGCCTTCTGCTCGGCCGAGTTGTAGACCTTCTCGAACACGCGCGGAACGGCGAGGAGGAAGGTCGGCTTGAAGGAGCCGAGCGCCGCGAGGAGCTGCTTGGTGTCGGCCTGGTGGCCGACCTTGGCGCCCGCGTGGACGGCGAGGATCGAGATGAAGCGCGCGAAGATGTGCGCCGTCGTGATGAAGAGGAGCGTCGACGACCCGGGGGCGACGACCTCCTTCATCGCCACCGCGGCGTTGCGGCACAGCTCGACGAAGTTGGAGTGGGTGACGATGCAGCCCTTGGGGGTGCCGGTCGAGCCCGAGGTGTAGATGAGGGTCGCGAGGTCGGAGCCGACCGCGATGCTCCGGCGCTCCTCGAGCTGCTCGTCGGTCACGGAGCCGGGGTCGGCGGCGAGCTTCTCGAGGTCGCCGAGGTGCATCTGCCAGACGCGGGTCACGTGGGGGAGGTCGCCGGCGACCTCGTCGTAGCGCGAGAAGTGCTCGGCGGTCTCGACGATGAGCTCGCGAGCGCCCGAGTCCTCGAGGATGTACTGGATCTGGCTCGGCGAGCTCGTCTCGTAGATGGGGACGAGCACCGCGCCGGCGAACCACGTCGCGAAGTCCACGAGAGTCCACTCGTAGCGCGTCTTGCACATGAAGCCGATCTTGTCGCCGGGCTGCACGCCCGCCGCCATGAGGCCCTTGGCGAGCGCGACGACCTGGGCGTGGAACTCGCCGGCCGTGACGTCGCTCCAGCCGCCGTCGGCGGTGGGAAGCGAGAAGAGGGGCGCGTCGGGATCGATCGCGACGCGGTCGACCAGCAGGTCGCTCGCGTTCGCTCCAGGATCGGGCGATACGACGGCCGGGACGACGAATTCTTGCACGGGGACTCCTTTGGCACCGTCAACAGGTGGGTTCAGTGCGACCACTCTAGCCCGCGGCCCGCGGCCGACGAGGGGAGTCGAGCCTCACTAGACTCTCTCTTCGTGCATGCTGTGGGAATCGACATCGGTGGGACCAAAATCGCGGGCGCGCTTGTCGGCGATGATGGAACGATCCTCGCGGAGGACCGTCACCCGACCCCCGCGGGCGACCCGCACGCGATCGTCGACATCGTCGTGGAGATGGTCGAGCGGCTGAGCGCGGGCCAGCAGGTCATCGCCGCGGGCGTCGCCGCCGCGGGCTTCATCGACTCCGCGCAGTCGACCGTCTACTACGCGCCCAACATCAACTGGCGCAACGAGCCCTTCCGCGATCGCCTCCGCGAGCGGCTCGGCATCGACGTCACGATCGACAACGACGCGAACGCCGCCGGCTGGGCCGAGTTCCGCTTCGGGGCGGCGCGCGACGTGCGGGACATGACGATGCTCACGATCGGGACGGGCGTCGGCGGCGCGATCGTCACGGGCGACCGGCTCCTGCGCGGCGGCTTCGGCACAGCGGGCGAGCTCGGCCACCTGCGCGTCGTGCCCGACGGGCTACCCTGCGGCTGCGGCGCCCACGGGTGCATCGAGCAGTACGGCTCCGGCAGGGCGCTCCTGCGGATGGCGAACGAGATCGCCGATGCCGGAGGCATCGGCCTGGCCCTCGCCGATGCGCGCGAGCAGCACGGGAAGCTCGACGGGAGCATCCTCGCCGCACTCATCACCGAGCGCGACCCGGGCGCCCTGCACGCACTCTCGCAGCTCGGGCGCTGGCTCGGGCAGGCGTGCGCGAGCCTCTCCGCGGTGCTCGACCCCGAGATGTTCGTGTTCGGCGGGGGAGTCTCGATCGCGGGCGACCTGCTGCTCGACCCCGTCCGCGAGGCGTACCTCGCCCACCTCCCGGCGCGCGGCTACCACCCCGAACCGGTCTTCGTCACGGCCGAGCTCGTCAACGACGCCGGCGTCGTCGGCGCGGCCGACCTCGCGCGCATCCACGCCGCGAGCATCGGCGCGTCGCCCGCGGGCTAGGGTGGTCGGATACGACCGCGACGGCGACCGGGGAGGGACGACGATGTTCTACTGGCTGATGAAGAACCTCGTCATCGGGCCCATCCTGCTCACGGTCTTCCGGCCGTGGGTGCGCGGCATCGAGAACGTCCCGCGCACCGGCCCCGTCATCCTCGCGAGCAATCACCTCTCGTTCGTCGACTCGATCTTCCTGCCGCTCGTCCTCGATCGCCGCGTCGTCTTCCTGGCCAAGAGCGACTACTTCACGGGCAAGGGCATCAAGGGCTGGCTCACGCGCGTCTTCTTCGAGGCGAGCGGGCAGCTGCCGATCGACCGCTCGGGCGGCAAGGCAAGCGAGGCCTCGCTCAACACCGGCCTCCGCGTGCTCTCCGAGGGGTTCGCTCTCGGCATCTACCCGGAGGGGACCCGCAGCCCCGACGGCGTCATGTACCGAGGGCGCACGGGCGTCGCGCGCATGATCCTCGAGTCGGGGGCGACCGTCGTGCCGGTCGCGATGATCGACACCGAGAAGGTCATGCCGATCGGCGTGCGCATCCCCAAGGTCATGCGCCCCGGCGTCGTCTTCGGCGAGCCCCTCGACTTCTCGCGGTTCGCGGGGCTCGAGTCCGACCGGTTCGTGCTCCGCTCGATCACCGACGAGATCATGTACGAGCTCAACCGGCTGAGCGGCCAGGAGTACCACGACGTGTACGCGACGACCGTGAAGGACAAGCGCCCGGCGCACGTGCGCTGAGGTCGTCCGCGCCCGTCCGGGCGCGTCAGGCCGCGCGCTGAGCGGGCTTCGCGCTCGGCTAGGCTCGGAGCAGCGGCAAGGGAGCCGCCCCCTGCCCTGATTCCTGTCGCTGTGAAGGATGTTCCACCGTGGTCGATGCGACCGAGCCCGTCATCTCCGCCGATCCCGCCGTCATCGCGGGGCTCGACCATTGGCGCACCCTCCCGATCAAGCAGCAGCCCGCCTGGCCCGACCCGGCCGCCGTCGCGGCGGCCTCGGCCGAGATCGCCTCGATGCCCCCGCTCGTCTTCGCCGGCGAGGTCGATCAGCTGCGCGAGCGACTCGCGCGCGCCGCGCGCGGCGACGCCTTCCTGCTGCAGGGCGGCGATTGCGCCGAGACCTTCGCGGGCGCGACCGCCGACCAGATCCGCAATCGCGTCAAGACGATCCTGCAGATGGCGGTCGTGCTCACGTACGGCGCCTCGATGCCCGTCATCAAGATGGGCCGCATGGCCGGCCAGTTCGCGAAGCCGCGCTCGAGCGACACCGAGACCCGCGGCGAGGTGACGCTGCCCGCCTACCGCGGCGACATCGTCAACGGCTACGACTTCACCCCCGAGTCGCGGGAGGCCGACCCCGCGCGGCTCGTGAAGGGGTACCACACGAGCGCCTCGACGCTCAATCTCATCCGCGCCTTCACGCAGGGTGGCTTCGCCGACCTGCGCATGGTCCACAGCTGGAACAAGGGCTTCGCCTCGAACCCCGCCAACCAGCGCTACGAGGGCCTCGCGAGCGAGATCGACCGCGCCATCCGCTTCATGGAGGCCGCGGGCGCCGACTTCGACGAGCTCAAGCGCGTCGAGTTCTACTCGAGCCACGAGGGACTCCTCATGGACTACGAGCGGCCCATGACGCGCATCGACTCGCGCACGGGCACGCCGTACAACACGAGCGCCCACTTCCTCTGGATCGGCGAGCGCACGCGCGAGCTCGACGGTGCGCACGTCGACTTCTTCCGCCGCATCCGCAACCCCATCGGCGTGAAGCTCGGCCCGTCCACGACGCCCGAGACCATGGAGCGCCTGATCGACGTCCTCGACCCCGATCGCGAACCGGGTCGACTCACCTTCATCACGCGCATGGGCGCCGGCACGATCCGGGATGCCCTGCCGCCGCTGCTCGAGGCGATCAAGTCCTTCGACGCCACGCCTCTCTGGGTCACCGACCCGATGCACGGTAACGGCCTCACGACGCCGACCGGCTACAAGACCCGGCGCTTCGACGACGTCGTCGACGAGGTCACGGGCTTCTTCGAGGCGCACCGCGAGGCGGGCACGCACCCCGGCGGAATCCACGTCGAGCTCACGGGCGACGACGTCACCGAGTGCCTCGGCGGCTCGGAGATGATCGACGAGGCGACGCTCGCGACGCGCTACGAATCGCTGTGCGACCCGCGCCTGAACCACATGCAGTCGCTCGAGCTCGCGTTCCTCGTCGCCGAGGAGCTCAGCAGGGCGCAGCGCGCCTGAGCCCGACGCGCGGTCGCCGTCGCCGTCGCTAGAAGACGGCGAAGACGACGATCGTGGTGCCGCGGATCTGCAACGTGCCGCCGTCCGGGTCCGTCCCCGTCACGATCGCCAGACCGTTGTCCCACTGATCCTCGGGGATCACTGTGCGGACATCGACGCCGAACTCCGCGGCCTGGAGGGTGTCCACGGCCTCGCGGATGGTCAGTCCGGCGACGGACGGCACCTCGACCAGATCCGGCCCGCGCGAGACGATGAGGGTGAAGGCGTCGCCCGGCCGGAAGGGCTCGTCGACGGAGGGAACCGCGCGCAGGACGAGCCCCTCCGCGATGTCGTTGTTGAACTCGGAGTCGCCCCCGACGGTCGCCGTGAGGCCGAGCGCCTCGAACGCCGCGCTCGCCGTCCCCGGCTCGACGCCGACGACATCGGGCAGCGGGCCGAGCGAGACGACGAGGCTCACGGGGGTGCCGCGGAACGACTCGGCGCCCTCGGCGATTCCCGTCTCGGCGCCGTCCTCGCCGATCGAGACGATTCCGATCGCCGATCCCTGCGCGATGCCGCCGTCGACCTGGGTGATGGCCTCCTCGGCGACGACGAACCCCGCGTCGTCGAGGAGGGTCCGCGCGTCTGCCTCGGGGAGCCCCGCGATGGCGGGGACGGTCGTCGGCTCCGGGCCGAGGGAGACCACGAGCGTCACGGTCGAGTCGCGCGGGACCACCTCGCCCGCGGGCGGATCAGTGCCGAGCACCGCCCCGGCCGGAATCTCGAGATCGTGGGCAGTCGCGGGCTCCGCGCCGACCAGGAGCCCCTGCTCGAGCAGTGCGGCACCGGCCGCCTCGGGCGACTGGCCTCGGACATCCGCGATCGTCACCTGGGCGCCGGGGCCGGCCGCGAACCACCAGCCCGCACCGCCCGCGGCGAGGGCGAGGAGCAGCACGAGGGCGAACGCGATCCAGCCCCGCTTGCGTCGCCGGCCGGTCGCGCGCGCGAGCTCGCCCGTCGCCGAGTGCCCGATGACGGTGGTGGCTCCGGCCGCCCCGGCTGCGCCGGCGGTCGCGAGCGAGCCGATCACCTGCGTCTCGGCGGTGATCGTCGGCGGCACGAGCGGGGTCGTGAACACCATGGTCTTCTGCGGGCCCGTCGCCGAGAGCGAGGTCTCGAGGGATCGCGCGGTCTCGACCACCTGCTCGAGGAGGGCGCGGGCATCCGCCGGTCGGTGCTCGGGGTCGCGCGCCGTCGCCCACAGGACGAGCTCGTCGAGCTCGGCGGGCACGCTCGGGTTCGTCGCGCTCGGCGCGGGCACCGTGTCGTTCGCGTGCTGGAAGGCGATCTGCATCGGCTGCTCGCCCTTGAAGGGCTGCTCGCCCGTCAGCATCTCGAACATCATGATGCCGACCGCGTAGATGTCGCTGCGGGTGTCGGCGACGCCGCGCGTCACGAGCTCGGGGGAGAGGTAGGCGATCGTGCCGAGCAGCGCCGCCCCCGCGGCGGTCGCCGCCGAGGCGGCGCGCGCGAGGCCGAAGTCGCCGATCTTGATGCGGCCGTCGTCGGCGAGGAGCACGTTCTCGGGCTTGAGGTCGCGGTGGACGATGCCCGCCTTGTGCGCAGCAGACAGCCCAGAGAGGATCGCCTCGACGATGTCGAGCGTCTGCTGCGGCGTGAGCGCGCCGTACTCCTGGAGCAGCTCGCGCAGCGTGATACCGGGCAGGTACTCCATGACGAGATACGCCGAGTCGGCGTCCTGCCCCTGGTCGAAGACGTTGACGACGTTCGGGTGCGCGAGCCGCGCGGCCGACCGAGCCTCCTGGATGAAGCGAGCCGTGAACTGGCTGTCGTCGGCGAGGTGGCCGTGCATGATCTTGACCGCGACGAGGCGCTCGAGCCGCTGGTCGGTGGCGAGGTAGACCGTGGCCATGCCGCCCCGCGCGATGCGCGATCGGACGTGGTAGCGACCGTCGATGAGCCGCCCGATCATGGGGTCGGTCGTCGAGGGGCTCACCCGCCCCAGTCTAGGTCGCGAGCCCGCTCGGAGCCGGGCGCCACACGGCCTAGGTCAGTTCGTAGAGCCAGGCCCAGGCGGAGGTCTCCCACTTGGCGTAGTGGTCGGGGTAGGCCGAGATCTGGACGGCCTGCGCCGCCTGCGTGACGGTCATGGACTGCCAGCCGCGGATATCCAGGAGGCCTCGCGTGTAGCCCTCGTTGCCGACGTAGAACAGGCGCGACGCGTAGGCCGTGTCCTGCAGCTGCTCGGGCGTGCCCCAGCCCTGGCTCGGTCGCTGCTGGAAGAGGCCGACCGAATCGCGGTCGCCCCACGAAAGGTTGCGCATCGACGACTCCTGCATGGCGGTCGCGAGGGCGATGACGATGCCGTAGTCGGGGACGCCGAGGGAGCGGCCGACCTGGATGATCGTGGCGGCGTGAGCGCGGCCCTCCGCGTTGAGGGGCTGGATGCTCCCGCTCACGGGCGCGCTCGGTGCGAGTGCCGGCGGGGCCGGCTGCGCCGGGGCGGGAGCGGGCGCCTCC
>NZ_JAUSMI010000035.1 GCF_030645145.1 Microcella sp.
CGGGCACCTCGTGCTCGGCCCCGAGGTGCCTGACGTCGTCGACGCGGGCAAGAGCGCGAAGGCCGCGCTCGCGGGCTTCGCCGTCGCCCGCTCGTGGCGCAACGCCCCGCGGCCGACGCTCGCCGACGACCTCCTGCCCGAGCGCGCCCTCGCGGGCGACCCGATCGCCCGCGCGACGCTCATCAACCGCATCTACAAGCCCCTCAAGCAGCACAACACCGAGCTGCTGACGACCCTGTGGGCGTACCTCGACAACGGTCGTAGCCTCGAGGCGACGGCGCGCGAGCTCTACGTGCACCCGAACACCGTCCGCTATCGCCTCAAGCGCATCAGCGAGGTCATCGGGTGGGACGCCACGGGGGCGCGCGAGGCGATCATCCTGCAGTGCGCGCTCATCGTCGGGTCCATCTCGGAGCCGGAGCCGCCGCGGCGGTGAGGCTGCGCGCGCATGCCGCCACGGGCATCCCTCTGCCTGTACGGTCCTCACAAGGTCTCGTGGCTTTCTTGCGCCCTGACCACCACCGCCCCCGTCACCCGCACTTGGGAGGATGAAGCAATGATCGTCGTCGTCGCCCCCGGCCAGGGGTCCCAAACCCCGGGCTTCCTCGAGCCGTGGCTCGCCGACCCCGCGCACCGCGCGCGTCTCGAGGCGCTCGGCGAGGCCGCGGGAGTCGACCTCGTCGCGCACGGCACGGTGTCTGATGCCGACACCATCCGCGACACCGCGATCGCACAGCCGCTCATCGTCGCCGCGTCTCTGCTGAGCGCTGGAGCGCTGCTCGACGGTCGTCGCGACCGCGTCGGCGCCGTCGCCGGGCACTCGGTGGGCGAGTTCGCGGCCGCCGCGATCGCCGGAGTGCTCGAGGAGGGCGACGCGATGCGCCTCGTCCGCGAGCGCGGGCTCGCGATGGCCGAGGCCGCCGCGGCCGTCCCGACCGGCATGGCGGCCGTTCTCGGCGGCGATCCGGATGCTCTCGCCGAGCGACTCGTCGAGCTCGGCCTCGAGGCCGCCAACGTCAACGGCGGCGGCCAGACCGTCGTCGCGGGCGAGCTGCGCAACCTCGACGCGCTCGCGAGCGACCCCGTGCCCGGCACGCGGGTCATCCCGCTGCAGGTCGCCGGCGCGTTCCACACGAGCTACATGGGGTCGGCGGTCGAGCGCGTGCGCGCCGCCGCCGCGACGGTTCGGACCGCCGACCCGAGCATCCGCCTCTACACGAATCGCGACGGCGCCGTCGTGACGTCGGGCGCGGGCTTCGTCGATCTGCTCGTCGGGCAGATCTCGTCGCCCGTGCGGTGGGACCTCTGCATGGAGTCGATGGCCGCCGACGGCGTGACGGGCGTCATCGAGCTGCTGCCCGCGGGCGCGCTCGTCGGACTCGCCAAGCGCGGGCTCAAGGGCGTTCCCACCGTCGCGGTGAGGACGCCCGACGACCTCCCCGCCGCGATCGAGATGCTGGAGAGCGCATGAGCGAGCAGCCCGTCCTGAAGCAGTCGGTCGGCGTGCCGTTCACGCGCATCTGGTCGGTCGGCGCCGCGCGCGGCGACCTCACGGTGCCGAATGACGACATCGTCGGGCCGATCGACTCCTCCGACGAGTGGATCCGTCAGCGCACGGGCGTCATCACGCGCATGCGGGCCTCCGACTCCGTCACCGCGGTCGACCTCGCGGAGGCGGCGTCGATGGAGGCCATCGCGAAGGCGGGGATCGACCCGAGCCGCATCGGCGCCGTGATCGTCTCGACGATCTCGAACCCCGTGCAGACCCCCTCGCTCGCGGCGCTGCTCGCCGAGCGCGTCGGCGCGAACCCCGCGCCCGCCTACGACGTCTCGGCCGCGTGCGCCGGCTACACCTACGGCATCGCGCAGGCGGATGCCCTCATCCGGGCCGGTGCTGCCGAGTTCGTGCTCGTGGTCGGCGCCGAGAAGCTCAGCGACTTCGCCAAGCCCACAGATCGCACGATCTCGTTCCTGCTCGGCGACGGCGCGGGCGCCGCGATCGTCGGGCCCGCCGAATCCCCGGGGATCGGCGCGAGCGTGTGGGGCTCCGACGGCTCGAAGTGGGAGACGATCGGGATGGACCACACGATCGCCGAGGGCGTGGAGGCGGGCGTCTTCCCGACGCTCCGCCAGGAGGGTCAGACGGTCTTCCGCTGGGCGGTGTGGGAGATGGCGAAGGTCGCCCAGCGCGCCCTCGAGGCCGCCGGTGTGACGGCCGATCAGCTCGCGGCGTTCATCCCCCACCAGGCGAACATGCGCATCATCGACGAGTTCGCCAAGCAGCTCAAGCTGCCCGAGAGCGTCGTCATCGCGCGCGACATCGCGACGACCGGGAACACCTCGGCGGCCTCGATCCCGCTTGCGACGCATCGGCTGCTCGCCGAGCATCCGGAGCTCAGCGGCGGCCTCGCCCTGCAGATCGGCTTCGGCGCCGGACTCGTGTTCGGCGCCCAGGTGGTGCGGCTCCCCTAGGGCGCGACCACCGAGCCCGCGGCCTCCCCGCCCGGGCGCACCGCCGCCCTAGGATTGAGGGCGGTCATACCGACACCCCTGAGGAGAAGAACAATGGCACTGTCCACCGAAGAAGTTCTCGCCGGCCTGGCCGAGCTCATCAACGACGAGACCGGCATCGCGACCGACTCGGTCGCTCTCGACAAGTCGTTCACGGACGACCTCGACATCGACTCGATCTCGATGATGACGATCGTCGTCAACGCCGAGGAGAAGTTTGACGTGAAGATCCCCGACGAAGAGGTCAAGAACCTCAAGACCGTCGGCGATGCCGTCACCTTCATCGTCAACGCGCAGGGCTAGCCCCCGCGCGGATGCCGGGGCCGACGCGCGAGCGCGGCCCCGGCCCCCGCGACGCCTCCCACCCCTGAGAGAAGAGCTGACGCTATGACCACCATCGTCGTCACCGGAATCGGTGCCACTTCGCCCATCGGCGGGACCGCCCGCGAAAGCTGGTCCGCCCTCCTCGCCGGCGAGTCCGGCGCCCGCACCCTCGAGCAGCCGTGGGTCGCCGAGCACGAGCTGCCCGTGACGTTCGCCGCGCAGGCCAAGGTGCGCCCCGAAGAGGTTCTCGAGCGCCAGGAGATCAAGCGCCTCGACCCCTCCGCGCAGTTCGCGCTCATCGCCGCGCGCGAGGCCTGGGCCGACGCGGGGACGCCCGAGATCGCGCCCGAGCGCATCCTCGTCGACTACGCGACGGGCATCGGCGGTCTCTGGACGCTCCTCGACGCGTGGGACGTCCTGAAGGAGAAGGGCCCGCGCCGGGTCCTCCCCATGACGATTCCGATGCTCATGCCCAACGCCGCCGCCGCCGCGATCAGCATGGGCCTCGGCGCGCGCGCCGGCGCCCGCACCGTGGTCTCCGCGTGCGCCTCGGGCACCGAGGCGATCGCCAACGCCTACGAGCACCTCCAGCAGGGCCTCGCCGACATCGTCGTCGCCGGCGGCACCGAGGCGGTCGTGCATCCGCTGCCCATCGCCGCCTTCGCATCGATGCAGGCCCTCTCGAAGCGCAACGACGACCCCGCCGCCGCCTCGCGCCCCTACGACGTCGACCGCGACGGGTTCGTGCTCGGCGAGGGCGCGGCCGCGATCGTGCTCGAGACCAAGGAGCACGCGCTCGCCCGCGGCGCGCGCATCTACGCCGAGCTCGCCGGCGGCTCGGTGACCTCCGACTCGTTCCACATCACCGCGCCCGACCCCGAGGGCTCGGGCGCTGCACGCGCCGTTCTCGCGGCGCTCGAGCAGGCGGGCGCGACGCCCGACGAGGTCACGCACATCAACGCGCACGCGACCTCGACGCCCGTCGGCGACGTCGCCGAGTTCGAGGCGCTCAAGCGCGTCTTCGGCGATCGCGTCGGATCGATCCCGGTCTCGGCGACCAAGGCCTCCACCGGGCACCTGCTCGGCGGCACGGGCGCGCTCGAGGCGGTCTTCACGATCCTCGCGCTGCACGAGCGCACCGCGCCGCCCACCATCAACCTCGACAACCAGGACGAGCGCATCCCTCTCGACGTCGTCACCGCGCCGCGCCCGCTCGGCGACGGCCCGCAGCTCGCGATCTCGAACTCGTTCGGGTTCGGCGGGCACAACTCGGTCATCGCGTTCCGCTCGTACGACGGGTAGAGCGCGGGCGGCGCATCACCCGTCTCGACGGCGGCCTCGCCGCAGTGCACGTCAACAACTCAAGACGAGCGGTGTCGTGCGGGTCCGGGGAGCGATCACCCGGTGCTCGTGGCACCTGCTGTCCTGAGTTGTTGACGAGTGCGGGGGTCGGGTCGTCCTGAGTCGGTGACGCGGGGGCGCGGGGGCGGTCAGCCGGCGCGGTGCAGCCAGACGACGCGCTGGCCGTCGCCGGCGTGGCGGAAGGCCTCGAGCTCGTCGTCCCAGGCCTGGCCGAGGGCGAGGCGCAGCTCGCGATGCAGCTCGAGCGTGTTCGAGCCCGCGACCTCCATCGCGTAGCGGACCCGGTCCTCCGGGATGACCATGTTCCCGGCGACGTCGGTCTGCGCGTAGAAGATGCCGAGGTCGGGGGTGTGCATCCATCGGCCGCCGTCGGTGCCGAAGCCGGCCTCCTCGGTGACCTCGAAGCGGAGGTGCTCCCAGCCGCGCAGGGCGCTCGCGATGCGCGCGCCCGAGCCGCGGTCCCCCTCCCAGACGAACTCGGTGCGCTGCGAGCCCTTCATGACCGGCTGGTCGACCCAGTCGAAGCTCACAGCACGATCGATGGCGCGACCTGCCGCCCACTCGATGTGCGGGCAGAGCGCGCGAGGAGCGGAGTGCACGTAGAGCACTCCGCGAGCCGTTGCTGTTGCCACTGTTCACTCCGTTTCTTCAGGTACGACTTCCCCATCGACCTGGTGCGGAGTGACAGCGTGTTCAGTTGTGGCGATTGCTCGCCGTATGTGCATTATCGCCCACGACGGCCCCGAATCACAAGCGTGTCGTTCGATCTCCTCACGTGTCGTCGCCCGGGCCCTCGCCCGGCCGTCACGCGAGGTCGCCGGATTTCCCGCGCATTGCATACGCCGCATAGTGTGGAGGCATGACGCTGCGTCATTCCCTCCTCTCCGTCCTCACCCTCGGCCCCGCCTACGGCTACCAGCTGCACGCCGAGGTCGTGGAGCGCACGCGGCGCGACGCGCCCCTCAACGTCGGGCAGGTCTACTCGACGCTCGACCGTCTCCGTCGCGACGGGCTCGTCGAGGACGCGGGCTCGACCCCCGACAACCTCCCGCTGTACCAGCTCACCGACGCCGGCACGATCGAGGCGCGCATGCACCTGACCGAGCCCGACCTCGCCGACTGGCACGAGATGGTCGAGCGCGTCCTGCTCGCGATGTCACTGCCGGGCAACCACCTCGACACGCTGCTGGCCAACTATCGGATGCTGTGGGCGCCCCGCGAGGGCGCCTCCGCCGAGATCGCCGATCCCTCCGGCGGCGCGGCGCAGGCCTCGGCCGCCCACGCGCAGCGCCTCCTCCGCTCCGCGGCGCTCGCGTGGCTCGACTCGCTCCCCGCGATCGACCCGTGGCCGCTCCGCACCGATCGTCGCCGCCGGGGCCGCCGAGCCGCTGATGCCGTCGGTCCCGATGGCGGCGGCGCCGCGACGGATGCCTCCGCCGACGCGCCCGGCGCTCCGGCGCGCGGGTCGCGCCGCGGAACGACGCGCTGACGACCGCGCACGGCGGGCTGACCTCGGAGCCGCGCAGCTACTTCGCGTCGCTGTAGCGCTCGACCGTCGCGACCGTGACGGGAAAGCTCACCGGACTGCCGGGGAAGAGCAGGCGCCCGGCGTCGACGGCGGCGGCGCGCATGACCTCCTCGACCTCGGCCGCGCGCTCGCGCGGAGCGTGCACGATGAGCTCGTCGTGGAGGAAGAACACGAGGTGCGGCTGCGAGGCCAGCGGCCCGCCCTCCGGTGACCAGAGACGGCGGCGCACCCCGGCCATCCACGACAGCGCCCATTCGGCCGCGCTGCCCTGCACCACGAAGTTGCGGGTGAAGCGACCCCACGAGCGCGCGGCCGACCTGGCATCCTCGCGCTGCGCGGCCGTCGCCGCGTCGGAGGCGGCGATGAGCTGGCGCTCGCGCCATACCTCGCCCGGCGACGGCGAGGTACGGCCCAGCCGGGTGCGCACGCGCTCGCCGCGCTCCCCCGCCCGCGCGGCCTCCTCGACGAACCGGATCGCGTCGGGGAAGGCGCGCTGGAGTCGCGGGAGGACGCGCGCGCTCTGGCCGGTCGTCCCGCCGTACATGGCCCCGAGCATCCCGAGCTTGGCGTGCTCGCGCGACTCGACCGCGCCGCTCGCGACGATGCCCGCGTAGAGGTCCTCCCCCGCGCCGGCGCGCGCCATCGCGGCGTCGCGCGAGAGGGCGGCGAGGATGCGCGGCTCGAGCTGCGCCGCGTCGGCGACCACGAGCACCCAGCCCGGGTCGGCCACGACGGCGCCGCGGATCTGCTTGGGCAGCTGCAGCGCGCCGCCGCCGTCGGAGCCCCAGCGGCCCGTGACCACGGCGCCGGGGACGTAGCTCGGACGGAAGCGGCCGTCGTGCACGTGGGCGTCGAGCCAGCTCCAGCCGTTGGCGGTGAGGAGGCGGCTGAGCTTCTTGTAGCGCAGCAGCGGCTCGATCGCGGGGTGGTCGAGCCGGCGGAGCTCCCACGAGCGGGCGCTCGAGACCTCGAGGCCGGCGCGACGCAGCGCCTTCACGAGCTCGGGCGGCGAGTCGAGCGGGATGCTGCCCGGCGTCGCGCCGAGGAGAGTCTCGACCTCGGCGCCGAGTGCGGCGAGGCGCTCGGGGCGCTGGCCGGGGGTGTCGGGGCGCGGCCCGAGGAGATCGGTGAGGAGCGCGTCATGGGTCTCGGCGCTCCACGGAAGCCCTGTGCGCTGCATCTCGACCGCGGCGAGGGCGCCGGCCGATTCGGCGGCGGCGAGCAGCGCGAGGTCGCGC
>NZ_JAUSMI010000014.1 GCF_030645145.1 Microcella sp.
GCGCGGTGGGAGACCCTGCGCGCCTTCGGCGCCGACGTCGACCGTCGCGACGCCGTCCTCGCCCTCGACGCCCGCCTGCGCCGTGCGCAGTCGCGCCAGTCGACCGCCGCCGGAGCGGTCGCCGCGCTCGTGACGCTCGGCGGCGGCGCGATCCTCATCGCGACCCTCCTCGCCGTGCAGCCCGAGCTCGCGAGCGGCGCCCTCACGGGGCCGCAGCTCGCGATGCTCGTCCTGCTTCCGCTCGCCGTCGTGGAGGTCGTCGGCGCGCTTCCGGCAGCGGTGGGCGCGTGGTGGCGCGTTCGCGCGAGCGCCGAGCGCATCGCGACCGTCGTGCCCGAGCGCGCGCCCGCGGAGATCCCGCTCGCCCCCGCCCACCCGCGCGCCGCCGCGCCGCTCGGATCGCCGGGGGCCTCCGCGGTACGGCTCTCGGGCGTCGCGGCGCGCTGGCCGGGGGATGCCCGGCTCGCGCTCGCCCCGCTCGATCTCGAGCTGCATCCCGGCGACCGCGTCGTCGTGCACGGGCCGAGCGGCGCGGGCAAGACGACCCTCGCGCACGTGCTCGTGCGGTTCCTCGAGCACGAGGGCCGCTTCGAGCTCGGCGGCGTGGACGTGCGCGAGCTCGACCCCGACGAGGTGCGGCGCCGGGTCGTGCTGCTCGAGCAGCAGCCGCACCTGTTCGATGAGAGCATCCGCCAGAATCTGATCTTCGCGCGCGACACCGCGAGCGACGACGAGCTGCTCGCCGTGCTCGACCGGGTCGGGCTGGGGGAGTGGGTCGTCGAGCGCGGCGGTCTCGACGCCCCCGTCGGCGAGCGGGGCCGGCTCGTCTCCGGCGGTCAGGCGCAGCGCATCGCGCTCGCCCGGGCGCTGCTGAGCGAGGCGCCCGTGCTCGTGCTCGACGAGCCGACGGCGAACGTCGACCACGATCGTGCGGAGGCGCTCCTGGAGGAGCTGCTCGGCGCGGCGGCGGGGCCCGAGCGCGCGGTGCTCGTGATCTCGCACGCGCCCGTTCCCGATCGGCTCGTGACGGGGCGCGTGCGCATCGAGCCCGCCCGCTGAGCGCGACGGCGCTCGTCCGTGACGAGGTCAGTACTCGACGCGCTCGATGTTCTCGCGCCAGGCGTCGAACGGCGCGGCGGCGGTCGTCGACGGCGCCTGCTCGACGCGCGTCGGCCACTCGTCGCGGGGCGTGTCGAAGAGGTCGTAGAAGACCGCGTCGTCGAAGCCCGCCCGGGCGGCATCGTGACGATCGGCGGCGAAAACGACGCGGTCGAGGCGCGCCCACAGCGCGGCGCTCAGGCACAGCGGGCACGGCTCGCAGCTGGCGTAGAGCACGCATCCGGTGAGGTCGAACGTGCCGAGCTCGCGCGCCGCGACGCGGATCGCGACGACCTCCGCGTGCGCCGTCGGGTCGTTGTCGCGCGTCACGCGATTGACGCCCGTGAATTCCCGGCCGTCAGGGGTCACGACGATGGCTCCGAACGGTCCTCCGCCCTCGGCGACGTTGCGCGCGGCGAGGGAGATGGCGCGATCGAGGGCGGATCCGGGCGAGGCGGCATCGGGCGAGGGGGAGTCGTGCACCGCGACAGCCTAGTCGCGCGCTCCCCACTAGACTCATGCCGCCACCGCCACTGCTGTCGGACCCCATAAGGAAGAGGCATCCATTCATGGTGCGCACCACTGGCCCAGCTCCGAGCTTCACCACGAGTGACGACGGAATCCCCATCTATCGACCCGGCCTCCGCGAAGCCGGCGAGGCCCCGCGCGAGATGCGCATGGAGCACGACTCGCTCGGCTCGATGCCCATCCCCGCCGACGCGTACTGGGGCATCCACACCGCCCGCGCGCTCGAGAACTTTCCGATCACGCGCCGTGCACTCTCAAACCACCCCAACCTCGTCATCGCCCTCGCGTTCGTCAAGCAGGCCGCGGCGCGCGCGAACGCCGAGATCGGCGTGCTCGACCCCGAGAAGGCGGGCGTCATCGATCGCGCCTGCCAGGAGATCATCGACGGCGAGCTGCACGACCAGTTCGTGCTCGGCGTGCTGCAGGGCGGCGCGGGCACGAGCACCAACATGTCGACGAACGAGATCATCGCCAACCGAGGCCTCGAGCTGCTCGGCCACGCCAAGGGCGAGTACGAGCACCTGCATCCGATCGACGACGTCAACCGCAGCCAGTCGACGAACGACGTCTACCCGACGGCGATCAAGCTCGCGATGGTCCTGAGCCTCCGCACGCTCCTCGAGGAGCACGAGCTGCTCAGCGAGTCCTTCGCGAAGAAGGGGCGCGAGTTCGCGCACATCCTCAAGGTCGGCCGCACGCAGCTCCAGGACGCCGTTCCGATGACCCTCGGGCAGGAGTTCCGCGGCTTCGCGACGACGATGCGCGAGGACCACGACCGGCTCTCCGAGGTCATCCCGTGGCTCAACGAGATCAACCTCGGGGCGACCGCGATCGGCACGGGCATCACGGCCGACCCGCGCTACGCCGAGAGCGTGCGCCGTCACCTGAGCGAGGTCTCGGGCTACGAGATGGAGACCGCGCCCGACCTCATCGAGGCCACGAGCGACGCGGGCATCTTCATGACGCTCTCCGGCACGCTCAAGCGCGCCGCCGTGAAGCTCTCGAAGATCTGCAACGACCTGCGCCTGCTCTCGAGCGGCCCGCAGGCGGGCTTCGGCGAGATCAACCTTCCGCCGCGCCAGGCGGGCTCGTCGATCATGCCGGGCAAGGTCAACCCGGTGATCCCCGAGGTCGTGAACCAGGTCGCGTTCTCGATCATCGGCGCGGATGCGACCGTCACGGCCGCCGCCGAGGCGGGGCAGCTGCAGCTCAACGCCTTCGAGCCGGTCATCGCGACGAGCATCATGCAGTCGCTCGCGTGGATGACCAACGCGTGCCGCACGCTGCGCCTCAACTGCGTCGACGGCATCACCGCGAACGTCGAGCGGCTGAGCGAGATGGTCGACCTGAGCGTGGGCGTCGTCACGGCCCTCACGCCCTACATCGGCTACCAGGCCTCGGCGAAGCTCGCCTACGAGGCGCTCAACTCGCCCCTGTCGATCCGGCAGATCGTCGTCGAGCGCGGCCTCATGTCGGCGGAGGACGTCGAGCGCGTGCTCTCGCCCGAGCGGCTGTCGGGCGCCGTGCCGATGACGGGGGCGATCGCCCTGCCGATGGTGCCCGTCGAGGACTGACGCCGCGGCAGGACGACCGCTCGCCGGTCAGTGCTCGCGGAGGTCAGTGCTCGCGCAGCCGCTCGATGAGCTCGCCCTTGCGCAGTCGCGAGTACCCGGTGAGCCCGAGCTCCTTCGCGCGCTCGCGCAGCTCGCCGACCGTGCGCGACTCGTAGTCCTCCGCGTGCCCGCCGCGACGGCCGACCGACGATCGGCCGTCGCGCGCGGCGGCGTTGCTGATGCGCGCCGCCTTGCTCGCGCTCATCCCGTCGCCGGTGAGCGCGTCGTAGAGCTCCGGGTCCTTGAGGCTCGGGCGCTCCTCGTCCTGACTCTTCCCCGTCGGCGCCATCAGAGGCTCTTCCCGCCGGTCACGGGCAGCACCGCTCCCGAGACGTAGCTCGCGGCGTCGCTCGCGAGGTAGACGTAGGCGGGCGCGACCTCGGCGGGCTGCCCGGCGCGGCCGAGCGGGGTGTCCTGCCCGAAGTCGGGCAGGGTCTCCGGCCAGCTCGTCGCGGGGATGAGCGGCGTCCAGATCGGCCCGGGGGCGACGGCGTTGACGCGGATGCCCCGCTCGCCCAGCTCGGCGGCGAGAGCCCGCACGAACGCGACCTGGGCCGCCTTCGTCATGGCGTAGTCGATGAGCGTCGGCGAGGGGTGGAAGGCCTGGATCGACGACGTCACGATGATCGACGCCCCCGCCGGGAGGTGGGGGATCGCCGCGCGCGCCGTCGCGACGAGCCCGTAGAGGTTCGTGCGCATGACGCGGTCGAAGTCGTCCATCGGCAGCGACTCGAGGCCGTCGCGCTTCTCCTGGTAGGCGGCGTTGAGCACGAGCAGATCGAGCCCGCCGAGCGACTCGACGGTGCCCTCGACGATGGCCGCGGCGTGCTGCTCGTCGCGCACGTCGCCAGGCAGGAGCGCGCACTCGCGCCCCGCATCCGCCACCCAGCGGGCGGTCTCGCGCGCGTCCTCGTCCTCGTCGGGGAGGTAGGAGATCGCGACGTCGGCGCCCTCGCGCGCGAACGCGATCGCGACGGCGCGGCCGATGCCGCTGTCGCCGCCGGTGATGAGGGCGCGGCGGTCGCGCAGGCGGTCGGCTCCGCGGTAGCTCTCCTCGCCGTGGTCGGGCGTCGGGGTCGTCGCGTCGGTGAGGCCGGGCTGCGACTGCTCCTGCTCGGGGAAGCCCTCGCTGCGGTGGAGGGTCGTCGGGTCGGTGGTCGATGCGCTCATGTCGCTCCCTTCGGCGACCGCCGGCGCGGTCGCGGGGGCCACGGTACGACCGGGGAGCGGCCCTCGTCACGGGGTTGACAGGCGCGTCACTCCGTCGAGTCGGCGTTCTCCTTCGACTCGGCGCTGCCCTTCTCGACGAGGCGCTTGGAGAGCAGGACGATCAGGATGACGCCGAAGGTGTCGGCGACGAGGCTGATGTTGTACTCCCAGAAGAACCAGATCCAGAACTCGCCGGCGTCGAGCGGCGCGCCCATGTGCTCCTGCTCGCCGACCCAGACGTGGCGACCGGCGAGCATCGCGAGGACGGTCTGGACGAGCAGGATCGTCGCGAGGACGATCGACAGGCTGTGCCGCTGCCAGAAGGAGCCCTCGGTGCGCGCGCCGCGATAGTGCATGACCATGCCCGCACGCTAGCGGCGTCCCTGAGCGGCGGCGACGGGGTTGCGTGCGACCCGTCCTCATGCCCGCCACACCGACCGCGCGCGGGCTCAGCCGGCGGGGCGCTCGTCGTCGAGGGCGACGTCGGGGTCGGGCTCGACCTCGACGCGCTCGTCGGGGTCGATCGTCGGCGGCGGAAGCGCCTCGTCGACGGCGTCGTCGACGTCGACGGGTCGCTCGCCGTCGTGGTCGATGTCGCTCGCCAGCAGCTCGCGGTCGACGAGCTCGTCGTCGCCGCTGCGGGGCTCGTGGTTCCGGGGGTCGTGCTCGTTCGGGGTCATGCTCGCTCCCTCCGTCGGTGCGCGGTGCGCACTCCATCCTCCCGCGCCCGCCGCACCGCGGGGGGAGCGCTTCTCCACAGGTGCAGCGTCGCGTAGCTGCGCCAGGGCGCCCAGCGCTCGCCGAGCGCGTGCGCCTCCCGCGCCGTCGCGGCGGCACCGGCGGCGCGCAGCGACCGCAGCAGCACGAGGTCGTCCGCGAGCAGGATGTCCGGAGCGCCGAGCACGCGCATCGCCACGTATCCGGCCGTCCACGGCCCGATCCCCGGCAGCGCCTCGAGGCGCGCCCGCAGCTCGGCCGCCGGCATGCCGACGTCGATCGCGAGCCGACCGGTCGCGAGCTCCTCGGCGACGCCGATGATCGTCGCCACGCGCCGCGCGGGGCCGCGCAGCACGGCGTGCCCGTGCTCGGCGATCGCGGCCGCGCCGGGGAAGTCGCGCAGCCCCTCCCGCGGCTCGATCCCGGCGATCGCGTCGAGGTCGGCGGCGAGGCGCCCGAGCACGGTGCGCGCGGCGGGGAGCGAGATCTGCTGCCCCACGATCGTGCGCAGGAGCGTCTCGGCCGCATCGACCGCGCCGGGGATGCGGATGCCCGGCTGCTGCGCGACGAGCTGCCCGAGCAGGGCATCCCGCCCCAGGGTCTCGTCGATCGCGGCGGCGTCGGCGTCCAGATCGAACCAGCGGCGGATGCGCGCGACGAGCGGGGCCAGATCGGCGATCGCGGCGAGCTCGGCCGTGCAGATCACCCCGGGGCGGTCGTGGTCGAGGCGCACCGTGACGAGGGCGCCGCCGTGGGGGAGGGGGATGCGGCGGCGGACCGCGCCGTCGGCGTCGACCTCCTCGACGCCCGGGATCGCGTGGTCGGCGACGTACCGGACGAGGCCGGGCCCGTCGAACGGGGGCCGCGCGGCGAGCCGGACGGTCACGGCCGTCGACCCGTCCGCCGCGGGCACGCCCGTCGTCGCGCGCACGCCGTGGCGACCCGACCGCGCGAGCGCGCGCAGCGCCGTCGGCGCGAGGCCGTAGACCTCCTGGATCGTGTCGTTGAACTGCCGCAGACTCGCGAAGCCCGCCGCGAACGCGACCTCGGCGACCGGCAGCGCCGTGCCCGCGAGGAGGGCGCGCGCCGACTCGGCCCGGTGCGC
>NZ_JAUSMI010000060.1 GCF_030645145.1 Microcella sp.
CCGCGACCCTCGCGGCGCTCGTCGCGATCTTCGCCTGGGGGGCGTTCGCGGGCATCCGCCGCCACCCGTGGGGTCGGCTGGACGCGCGGCTCGTCGCTCCGCGCCTCGCTCCTCCCGCGCACCGGGAGGACCCGGCGGCGCCGACCTTCGCGCAGCTCGTCGGCTTCCTGATCACGGGCGCCGGACTCGTGCTGCACCTGCTCGGCGTACCGGGCGCGCTCGTCGTCGCCGCGTCGATGGCGTTCATCGCGGCCTTCCTCAACGCCGTCTTCGACTACTGCCTCGGCTGCCAGCTGTACGTGCTGCTCGTTCGCGCCGGCGCGATCCGCCCGCGACGCGCCTAGCCGATCCGCCTGGCCGATCCGCCTGGCCGTCCCCCCTGGTCGTCGCGATAGCCCACGCGCCTGTGCGGAGGCCTCTCGCGCCTGTGGGATCGCTTCCGTAGGCTGAAGCTCCCGTCAGGACGAAGGAGACCCTCATGGCCGTCACGAGCGAAGCCACCACCCTCTGGTTCGGATCCCTCACGGAGGGGCACGGCACGACATCGCTCGACTCGTCCGACGCGGCGGAGTTCCCCGTCACGTGGGCCGCCCGCAGCGAGGGCGTCGCCGGCCAGACCAACCCGGAGGAGCTGCTCGGCGCGGCGCACTCGGCGTGCTACTCGATGGCCCTCTCGCACGCGCTCGCCGGCGCGGGGCACGCGCCCGAGAGCCTGCAGGTCACCGCCGCCGTGACGTTCGTGCCCGGCGAGGGCATCACCGGCAGCCACCTGCTCGTGAGTGCGAAGATCCCCGGCATCTCGGCCGAGGAGTTCGCGAGCTTCGCCGAGGACGCGAAGAAGAACTGCCCCGTGTCGGCCGCCCTCGCGGGCGTGCAGATCACGCTCGAAGCCTCGCTCGCCTAGTGGCGGCCGCACCTCGCGCGGGTCGCGGCGCGAGCGCCGGGAAGCCCTCGGCATCGCAGACGGTGCTCATCGCGGGCGCCTCCGGCATGATCGGCTCGGAGCTGCAGCGCCAGCTGCGCGCGCAGGGGCACGCCGTGCGCACCCTCGTGCGACGGCCGCCGCGATCGGAGACCGAGTTCGCGTGGTCGCCGGAATCGCGCGTGCTCGACGCGCGCATCCTCGACGAGGTGGATGCGGTCGTCAATCTGTCGGGCGCCTCGATCAGCCGCATCCCGTGGACGTCGGGGTGGAAGAAGCAGATCCTCAACTCGCGCATCGGCGCGACGCGCGCGCTCGCCGAGGCGATGGGCATGGCCGAGCGGCCGCCCGCGACCTTCATCAGCGGATCCGCCGTCGGCTACTACGGCGACCGCCCCGCGGTGCGGCTCACGGAGGAGTCGAGCAAGGGCGAGGGCTTCCTCGCCGACGTCGTCGAGGCCTGGGAGCAGGCCGCGCAGCTCGCTCCCGAGCGCACGCGCACCGTCATGGTCCGCACCGGCCTCGTCATCGGACCCGGCGGCGCGACGGCGCCGCTGCGACTGCTCACGCGTTTCGGCCTGGCGGCGCGCGTCGCCTCGGGCGGCCAGCACTGGCCGTGGATCAGCCTGCATGACGAGGCCGCCGCGATCGTGCATCTGCTGACCTCGCGGATCCGCGGACCGGTCAACCTCGCCGGCCCGACGCCCGCGACGAGCGACCGCGTCTCGCGAGCTCTCGCCGAGGCGATGAACCGGCCGCACGCCTTCGTGCTGCCCGAGCGCCTCATCGCCCTCGGCATGGGCGAGGCCGGCCGCGAGCTGCTGCTCGCGAGCCAGAAGATGGTGCCGGCGAAGCTGCTCGCCGACGGATTCCGCTTCCGTCACGAGACGATCGAGCAGGCGATCGCCGAGCTCGTGCACCCGGAGGAACGGCCCGCCAGCGGTTCCGCGGCCGCCGGGCCGACCGAGCGCGAGTCGGCCGCCTAGAGCACGCCGTCGACGCGGGCGAGCCGGATGGACTCGCGCATCGCCCAGCGCGCCCGGCGACGATCGCGCGCGCCGTCGTACGCGAGCGAGAGCCGGAACCAGTGCGCCCACGAGTCGGGGTTCGCCTCCGCCTCGGCGGCGTAGCGCGCGAAGATCTCATCGGCGGCGGCGCGCTCGACACGGCCGCTCGACCGCGCGGGCAGGGCGTCGTCGGGCACGCCGCCCTCCTCCTCGAGCCGTCGGGCGAGCCGCTCGGTGCGGAAGCCGAAGACGAACTCCGCCGCGGCGAACCACGCCCCGATGAGCGGAAGGACGATGAGCGCCCAGCCGATCGCGCGCGCGACGGGCTGCGCGCCGGTCACGAGCTGGATGGCGTAGAAGATCGTGAAGGCGAGGTAGAGCGCGAGGAGGGCGCCCATCGCGAGCGCGCCCCAGCGGGTGCGATTCCTCACGCGGCGTCGTCCGTCGGCGCCGAGGTCCCGGACGAATCGGACGCCGACGCGCCGGACGCCGCGCCGGGAGCGCCGAGCCCGATGAGCCGGTCGAGACCGACGACGAGCCCGCGGACCTGCGCGGCCGCGCGGATCGCGAGCGCGATGCCCTGCTCGTAGGCCGCCGGCGAGAGGGTCTCGTGCGAGAGCGTCAGGACCTCGCCGGTGCCGCCGAAGTGGACGTCCTGCTTCGCGACGACGCCCTGCAGTCGCAGCGAGTGGATGGGCACGCTCGCGACCTGCTGACCGCGCGCGCGCTGATCGACGTGCGGTGCGACCACGGGCCCGAGCTCGGCCCGTGCGTGGCCGATGAGCTCGGCGGTGCGGACGGCCGTGCCGCTCGGCGAATCGACCTTCGCGGCGTGGTGCGCCTCGACGATCTCGACCGACTCGTAGAACTGCGCGGCGATGGTCGCGAAGTGCGTCGCGAGCACCGACCCGACCGAGAAGTTCGGGATGATGACGACCGCGGCATCCTCTCGACCGGCGAGAAGGGTGCGCAGGGTGCGCACGCGGTCCTCGCTCCAGCCGCTCGTGCCGACGACGACCGCCAGGCCCGCGCGCACGGCGTGGTCGACGACGGTCGGCGAGACGCCCGGGTGGGTGACGTCGAGCACGACGTCGGCGCCGAGCATGTCGTCGAGGGAGCTGCGCGATGTGAGGCGCGCGACGAGCTCGAGATCTGGCTGCTGCTCGATGACGCGGCACGCGACGGAGCCCAGACGCCCGCTCGCGCCTACGACGGCGACCCGGATGACCATGGGCTCAGCCTACTGTCGGGATCCCGAGCGTCCGCCTCCCGTCGCTCGTAGGCTGGCGGGATGGTGACCTTCCGCGACGCGACGCCGACCGACCCGATCGCTGCCGCCCTGCTCGACCAGTACTTCGCCGCGCGAGCGGAGGGCTTCCCCGACGGTCGCGAGTACCGGCGCCCGACGGTGGACGCTGCGCAGTTCGCGCCGTCGAGCGGGGCGTTCCTGCTCGTCGAGGGCGAGAACCTCGCGGGCGAGCCCGCGGACGTGGGCTGCGGGGGCATCCGGACGATCCCCGACGGCCGCCTCGGGCCGCGCCGCGAGGTCAAGCACGTGTGGGTGCAGCCGCACGCGCGGCGCATCGGCGCGGGTCGTGCGCTCATGCTCGAGCTCGAGCGGCGCGCCCGCGAGAGCGGCGCTCGCGAGCTCGTCCTCGACACGCACGACGCGCAGACCGCCGCGGGCGCGCTGTACGCCGCGCTCGGCTTCGTCGACATCGAGCCGTTCAACGACAACCCGAACGCGACGCGCTGGCTCGGCAAGCCGCTCCTGCCGAGCGCGTGACGCGACCCGCGGAGGTCGGGAGAGGCTGAGCGTCAGGAGAGGCTGAGGAAGAGCTTCTCGAGGTCGGCGACCTCGACGTCGCTGTCGGAGCCCGTGTCGTCGCGCAGGCACTCCTTCATCGCCGAAGCGATGATCGCGAAGCCCGCGCGGTCGATCGCGCTCGAAGCGGCCGAGAGCTGCGTGACGATGTCGCGGCAGTCGCGGCCCTCGTCGATCATCGAGAGGACGGCCGTCAGCTGCCCCTGCGCGCGGCGGAGCCGGTTGGTGATCTTCTTCGCCTCGGCCGCCGGAATGGTCGTCACGGTCGCTCCCCCGTCTCGTAGTCGAGCCCGCGCTGGACCCAGGCGGACGTCCCGCCCGCGACCGAGACGGCATCGAAGCCGCGCGCGAGCAGATAGTCGGCGGCGCGCTGGCTGCGCGCGCCGGAGTGGCAGATGACGTAGAGGCGCTCGTCGGCCGGAAGCGTCTCGACGGCATCGGGGACCGTCCCGAGCGGGACGAGCCGCGCTCCCGGGACGTGCGCCGCCGTGTACTCGTCCAGCTCGCGCACGTCGATGAGGGCGATCGGGCCCTGCGCGTGGTGCTGCGCGAGCTCGTCGACGGTGATCTCGTCAGCCACGGG
>NZ_JAUSMI010000067.1 GCF_030645145.1 Microcella sp.
CGACGGCAGGAGGGTGGGCGCCCGCGAGGGCTCGGGGTCGATGACGCTCGGCTGCGGGTCGGGCGATGCCGCGGCCGCGGGCGCGGGCTGCGCGGGCGCCGGCGCGGGCTGCGCCGGAGCAGGGGCCGGGGCGGGCTGAGCAGGGGCCGGTGCGGGCGCCGAGTACGGCGGCAGCGACGCGCCGTACCGCGCGAACACCTGGACGCCCCACGTCGAGCCGCCCGCGGAGAGGAAGGCGATGCCGACGTCGGTGAAGTCGCCGAGCATGTTGGCGCGATGGCCGGAGGAGTTCCACCAGCCCTCGTGCATGGCCGACCCGCTCGGGTAGCCGCGCGCGACGTTCTCGCCGATGAAACTCCATCCGCCGGGGATCTGACTGCTCAGCGACTGGTTGTGCGACAGCGTGCCCGACGCCGCCATCGCCTTCGCCCACTCGAGTGCGACGGCGTCGAGCGCGGCCATCCGCTCGAGCGAGGAGCGGCCCTCGCCGTTGCGCGCCTGGTTCAGCAGCGAGAAGATCACCCCGCTCTCGTCGGCGCGGGCGGCCTGCGGCGCCGAGATCAGCGAGCCGAGCAGCCCGACCAGGAGGGCGAGGGCGACGAGGACGACGGGGCGCGTGCGCGGAGCATCCGCCCCCGTAATCGTCACCTGTCGCACGGCGAGCCCCCCTCGCGATCGCGTCAGCGACGAACCGGGCGGCCCGAGACGGCGGTCTTCGCCATCGAGGATGCCATGCCCGCGAAGATCACGTCGTGGAACGGCGCGATCGCGAACCAGTACAGGCGCCCGCCGAGGCCCGACGGGAAGAAGATCGCCCGCTGGCGGAGCGTCGAGCCACCGCCCGAGCGGGGCAGGATCGTGAATTCGAGCCACGCGCGCCCCGGCACCTTCATCTCGGCGCGGAGGCGCAGGAAGCGGCCCCGGTCGATCTGCTCGACGCGCCAGAAGTCGAGCGCGTCACCCGGCGCGAGGCGGTGCGGGTCGCGGCGCCCGCGGCGCAGGCCCACTCCTCCGACGAGCTTGTCGAGCCAGCCGCGGGCGGCCCACGCGACCGGCAGCGAGTACCAGCCGTTGTCGCCGCCGATGCCCTCGACGACCTCCCACAGCGCCTCGGGCGGCGCCGGCGTGTCGAGCTCGCGGAGGTCGGTGTAGACGGTGTGGCCGCTCCAGTCGGGGTCGCTCGGCAGCAGGTCGCTCGGGGCGCCCTGGACGGCGGCATTGCGCCAGCTCGTCTCGACCTCGCCCTCGCGCATCTTCGCGAGCGCGTACCGCACCGCGAGCCGGTAGCCGGTGAGACCCCCGGGCGGCGGCGGGATGACGGCGTCGATGTCGTGCTCGCGCATGACGGCGTCGTACTGCAGGCTCGAGATGATCGGCACGGCGAGCGCGCGCGGGATGGGCGTGACGAGGTTGACCCACTGGCTCGCGAGGTACGGCGTGAGCACCGGGAGGCTCGCGATCGGCCGCTGCTTGAGGCCCGCCTCGACCGCGTAGCCGTTCATCATCTGGCCGTAGCGCAGCACGTCGGGCCCGCCGATGTCGAAGGCGCGGTTGACGCTCGTCGGGAGCGTCGCCGACTCGATCAGGTAGTGCAGCACGTCGCGCACGGCGATCGGCTGGATGAAGTTGCGCACCCACTTCGGCGCCGGCATGTACGGCAGCACCTCGGTCAGGTGGCGGATCATCTCGAAGCTCGCCGAGCCCGACCCGATGACGACGCCCGCCTGCAGCGCGATCGTCGGCACGCCGCTCGCGAGCAGGATGTTGCCGACCTCCTTGCGGCTGCGCAGGTGGCGCGAGAGGGGGCCGTCGGGGTGAAGGCCGCCGAGGTAGACGATGCGCGAGACGCCCGCCGCTTTCGCTTCGGTCGCGACGGTGCGCGCGATGCGCTTCTCGGTCTCCTCGAAGTCGCCCGAGCTCGCCATCGAGTGCACGAGGTAGTAGAGGACGTCGATGCCCTGCGCAGCCGCGCGCACGTCGCTCGCGCGCTGCAGGTCGCCCGTCGCGACCTCGACCTCGTCGCCCCACGGCACGTCTCGCAGCCGCTCGGGGTCGCGCACGAAGAGGCGGACGTCGTGGCCCGCCTCGAGCAGTCGGGGCACGAGACGCCCGCCGATATAGCCGGTCGCTCCGGTGACGAGTACGCGCATGCGCTCACGCTAGGCGGCGAGGCTGAACCTCAGCAGAAGTCGTCGAAGACCTGGCGCGGGTGCGCGGCATCGCTGTTGTCGATCACGATCGTCGCCGCTCGACGCGGGTTCGCCTCCTTCTGGTACAGGTACTGCCCCTCGCTGTACCTCGGCGCGAGGGTGCCCTCTCCGTCGCGCGCGATGAGCCGCGCATCGCGCACCTCGGGCGGCACGTCGAGCCAGATCGACCGGTTCCAGAGGCCGCGCAGCTCGGGCTGGTGCAGGAAGATGCCGTCGATCAGAAGAACGGCATCGGCGGGGATGCTCCGCTCGCGCACCTCGAGGGGAGCGTCGTGCTCGTGGTCGAACACGCCGAGCGCGACCGAGTCCGCCCCCGACCGGAAGGGCTCCACGAGCGCCGCCCGGAGCGCGGCGACGTCGATCGAGTCGCGGTAGTACCCCTCCGCCGAGTCGCGGCCCCGCGCGTACCGTTCGACCTTCGGCCGCAGGAAGTCGTCGACCGTCGCGCGCAGCACGTGCACGCCGCGGGCCCGGAGAACGCCCGCCCACGCGTCGGCGAAGGTCGTCTTGCCCGCGCCGTCGACGCCGTCGATCGCGACGAGCGCGCGACCGCGCGGGTGGGCGGCGAGCAGATCATCGGAGAGCTGCTCCAGCAGGGCATGGCGGGAGTCGTCCATCGCGCCAGCCTAGGCTTGCCCCGTGACGGCCGCCGAGTCCTCCCCCAGCGCGCGCGTCATCCCGTGGTTCCTCGCGACCGCCCGCCCGCTGCCGTGGCGCGCGCCGGGATTCTCGCCGTGGGGCGTGCTCGTGAGCGAGATCATGCTGCAGCAGACCCCGGTCACGCGCGTGATCCCGCGGCTCGAGCAGTGGCTCGCCCGCTGGCCGTCGCCCGACGCCCTCGCGAGCGACTCCCCCGCCGAGGCGGTGCGCGCGTGGGATCGCCTCGGCTACCCCCGCCGCGCCCTCAACCTGCACGCTGCGGCCGTCGCGATCAGCGAGCGCCACGGCGGCGAGGTCCCCTCCGACTTGGATGCCCTGCTCGCCCTCCCCGGCATCGGCGACTACACCGCGCGCGCGGTCGCGAGCTTCGCGTTCGGAGTCAGGGCGCCCGTCGTCGACGTCAACACGCGCCGCGTCATCGCTCGCGCCGTCCACGGTCGCGGGGCGGCGGGCCCGGCCCGCACCCGCGCGGATCTCGCCGACATGGAGGCCCTCCTCCCCGACGACGCGGCGGATGCCCGCCTCATGAACGCCGGACTCATGGAGCTCGGCCAGGTCGTGTGCGTCGCCCGCACGCCCCGCTGCGACGCGTGCCCCCTCGCCGCGCTGTGCGCCTGGCGCGCCGCCGGATACCCCGACTACGACGGCCCGCGCGCGCCGCGGCAGGCCCGCTTCGAGGGCAGCGACCGGCAGGTGCGCGGTCTCATCATGCGCGAGCTGCGCCACGCGGACGGCCCGGTGCCGGCCGAGATCATCGACGGCGTGTGGGCGGATGCCGTGCAGCGCGAGCGCGCGCTGGCCGGCCTGCTCGCCGACGGCCTCGCGACCGGCTCGCGCGAGTCGGGCTACGGGCTCCCCGGCTCCTGACGGCGCTCGGGCCGCGACGCCGGCTCCCGCCCCTCCTCCGGCAGCTCCTCCGGATGCCCGGCGATGAACAGGCTCGACAGCTCGCCGTCGTCGTCGGGCGAGCCGTGGAACTCGAGCACGAGGTCGACGAGCCGCCGCTGGAGCTCCTCCTGCCGCTCGGGGCGCAGCTTGAACCCCATGCGCACCATGAACAGCTCGTCGAGGTCGCGCCCCTCGATCTCCTCGAGGAACGTCCGGATGAGCAGATCGCCCCCGCCGTCGGTGGGCGAGTCCCACGACTTGCCGGTCGCGCGGTACGGGATCTCCACGCTGCCGCGCCGCCCGGGGCGCCCCTCCTCGGCGGCGAGGAAGCCCGAGTCGACGAGCGTGCGCACGTGGTGCAGGCTCGTGCCCGGGTTGAGCCCGAACTGGACGGCGATCTCGCGGTTCGAGTGGGACTCGTACAGGCAGTAGCGGAGGATGCGGAGCCGCAGCGGCGACGACAGGGCGCGCCTCGCGGCGCGCTCGCGGGCATCCTCGCTCGTCATGCCGACCACGGTAGCCGGTCGGCGGGCGCGCGGGAAGAAGTGATTGACACTTCTCAATCAGTAACGGCAGACTGACCGCCGTGAGCACCGACACCCCTGCGACCACTCCCGCTCCTCCCGCCGCGCGTGACGCGGGGCCGACGCTGTGGCGCCGCCCGAACTTCCTGCGCTTCTGGGGCGGCGAAGCGGGTGCGCAGCTCGGCAGCGAGCTCGGGTTCCTCGCGATGCCCGTGCTCGCGATCGTGCTCCTCGGCGCCGATGAGGTCGAGGTCGGCCTGCTCGGCGCGGCCGGCACCCTCGCGTTCCTCGTCGTGGGCCTCCCCGCCGGCGCGTGGATCGACCGCGCCCGCAAGCGCCCCATCATGATGCGCGCGAACGCCGTGCGCGTGCTCGCCTTCGCCGCCGTGCCCCTGCTGTGGTGGGCGGGCGTTCTCGAGGTCTGGCACCTCATCCTCTTCGCCGTCGTGGTCGGCGTCGCGACGGTGTTCTTCGACATCGCGTACCAGAGCTACATCCCCGTGCTCGTGCCGCGCGACCGCATCGCCGACGCGAACGGCAAGCTCGAGTCGACCGCCCAGCTCGCGGGCGTCGGCGGCCCCGCGCTCGGCGGCCTGCTGCTCACGATCGTGCAGGCGCCCGTGCTGCTCGTCGCGACCGCCGCGACCTACCTCGGCTCGTTCGTCATGCTCGCGACCGTGCGCGACGACGAGGTCGCCCGCGCCAAGGAGGACCGCCGGCCGCTGCGCATCGAGATCGCCGAGGGTCTGCGCTTCGTGTTCGGCAACAGGCTGCTGCGGGCGATCACGCTCTGCACCGCCTCGACCAACTTCTTCGCCACGATCGGGCTCACGATGCTGCCGCTGCTCGTGCTGCGCGACCTCGGCCTCGGCCCCGAGATCTTCGGCATCGCCACCGCGGTCGGCGCGATCGGCGGCATCGTCGGCGCGATCGTCGCCGCGCGGCTGAGCGCGATCGTCGGCGAGGGCACGATCATCCCCGTCGCCGCGCTCCTCGGCGTCGTCGGGCTCATCCCGATCGTCCTCATGCCGCTCCTGCCGGCCGCGGCGATCCCGCTGCTCATGCTCGGGCAGGCGCTCAGCGCGATCGCCGTGCTCGTCTACAACATCGCGCAGGTGAGCTTCCGGCAGCGCATCTGCCCGCTGCCGCTGCTCGGGCGCATGAACGCGTCGATCCGGTTCGTCGTGTGGGGCGTCATGCCGATCGCGGGAGTCCTCTCGGGCGTCCTCGCCGCGCAGCTCGGCATCGCGACGACGCTGCAGATCGCGCTCGTCGGCATGCTGCTCGGCTCGGGCTTCGTCGTCCTCTCGCCGCTCCTGCGCATGCGGCGCCTGCCGGACTCGGCCGACGAGCACGCGACGACCGCGGCCTGACCCGCGCCGGGCGCGTCGCGCAGGCGATCATCAGCGACAATGATCAGGATGCTCGTGAGCGGCTCGCCGCTCCCCCGACCACCCCGCCCTCGCGCTCGAGGGCCGCACCGCACGAGGAGTCCGCGATGACGCTGCCCGGCAACCCCCGCCCGTCCGAGTCGACGGAGAGGATCGGCAAGCTCGAGGGCGCGCTCCTGGGCGTGCTCGGCATCATGGGCGCGCTCATCGTCGGCGGCTCGCTCGTGGTGATGGTCACCTCGCTCGTGCTCGGCGGCAACGCGCTCGAGATCCCCGAGTAGGCCGGCTCAGCGCGCCGCGGGCTCCTCGTCGAGGTCGTCGTCCTCGTCGTCGTCCGCGTCCTCATCGAACTCGCGCGGCTTGACGTAGGGGTCGGGGTCGCCGGCGTACTCGGCGGCGGCCGCCTCGGCCTCGGTCCGGGCATCCCGCTCGCGCGCCTCGCGCAGCAGCGCCTCGATGGCGGCGGCGTTCTCGGGGACCCCGTCGAGGATGAACTCGAGCGACGGCGTGAGCCGGGTGTTCAGGTTGCGCCCGACCTCCGTGCGGAGCATCCCCGTCGCCGCCTTGAGGGCCGCGGCGGTGTCAGCGCGCTCCTCGTCGGTGCCGTAGACGGTGTAGAACACGCTCGCGTGCTGGAGGTCGCCCGTCACCTGCACGGCCGTGATGGTCGCGAAGCCCATGCGGGGGTCGCGGATGCCGCGCTCGAGCCGCTTGGCGATGACCTCGTGAATGCGATCGGCGACCTTGCGGACGCGGGGGCTCTCACCCATGACTTCTTCCCCTTGCTGGTGGTGCGGGTAGTGGGACGGGCCCCCGCCTCGTGAGGAGGCGGGGGCCCGTGGCCGGCGTCATCAGACGCGCGGCTTCTCCTTCATCTCGATCGTCTCGATCTCGTCGCCGATCTGGATGTCGTTGAACTTGCCCAGGCCGATACCGGCCTCGAAGTCCGTGCGGACCTCGGTGACGTCGTCCTTGAACCGTCGCAGCGACTCGATCGCGAGGTTGTCGCCGACCACGACGCCGTCACGGATGACGCGCGCCTTGGCGTTGCGCGTGATCGTGCCGGAGCGGACGATGACACCGGCGATGTTGCCGAACTTCGACGAGCGGAAGATCTCGCGGATCTCGGCGACGCCCGACTGGACTTCTTCGAACTCCGGCTTGAGCATGCCCTTGAGCGAGCTCTCGATCTCCTCCAGCGCGGCGTAGATCACCGAGTAGAAGCGGATGTCGACGCCCTCGCGCTGAGCGCGCTCGCGCGCCTTCGTGTCGGGGCGCACGTTGAAGCCCACGATGATCGCGTTGTCGATCGTCGCGAGGTTGACGTCGCTCTCGGTGACGGCACCCACACCGCGGTGGATGATGCGCAGCTGCACGCTGTCGTCCACCTCGATCTTCATGAGCGACTCCTCGAGCGCCTCGACGGCACCCGACACGTCACCCTTGATGATGAGGTTGAGCGACTCGACCTTGCCGTCCTCCAGGGCCTTCGTGAAGTCCTCGAGGCTGATGCGCTTGCGCGCCTTCGCGAGCGACGCGTTGCGCTCGGCGGCCTCGCGCTTCTCGGCGATCTGACGGGCCGTGCGGTCGTCGTCCGTGACGATGAAGGTGTCGCCGGCGCGCGGAACGCTCGACAGACCCTGCACCTGGACGGGACGCGACGGGTGGGCCTCCTCGACCTTCTCGCCGTTCTCGTCCGTCATCGCGCGCACGCGGCCGTAGGCCGTGCCGGCGACGATCGGGTCGCCGACGCGCAGCGTTCCCGCCTGGATGAGCACCGTGGCCACCGAGCCGCGACCCTTGTCGAGGCGAGCCTCGATCGCGACGCCGCGGGCGTCGCGGGCCGGGTTGGCGCGCAGGTCGAGCCCGGCGTCCGCCGTCAAGAGGACGGCGTCGAGGAGCTCGGTGATGCCCTTCTTCTGCAGCGCCGAGACGTCGACGAACATCGTGTCGCCGCCGTACTCCTCGGCGACGAGGCCGAACTCGGTGAGCTGCTGGCGGACCTTGGCGGGGTTGGCCCCGTCCTTATCGACCTTGTTGACCGCGACGACGATCGGCACGCCGGCGGCCTGGGCGTGGTTGAGCGCCTCGACCGTCTGCGGCATGATGCCGTCGTCGGCCGCGACCACGAGGATCGCGACGTCGGTCACCTGCGCACCACGGGCGCGCATGGCGGTGAACGCCTCGTGACCCGGGGTGTCGATGAAGGTGATCGCGCGCTCGATCTCCTCGTGCTCCGTCCAGACCTGGTACGCACCGATGTGCTGCGTGATGCCGCCGGCCTCGCCCGCGACGACGTTCGCCTCGCGGATCGCGTCGAGCAGCTTGGTCTTTCCGTGGTCGACGTGGCCCATGACGGTCACGACGGGCGGGCGGATGACGAGGTCCTCCTCGTCGTCGACCTCGTCGAGGTCGATGTCGAAGCCCTCGAGGAGCTCCTTGTCCTCGTCCTCGGGCGAGACGATCTCGATGCGCCAGCCGAGCTCGGCGCCGAGGACCTCGAAGGTCGCGCCGTCGAGCGACTCGGTCGCCGTCGCCATCTCACCGAGGTGGAACAGCACGGTCACGAGGTTGCCCGGAGGGCAGTTCATGCCGCTGATCGTCTCGAGCTTGTCGGCGAAGTCGGTGATCGAGGCGCCCTGGCGCAGGCGGACGACCGTCTTGCCGTCGCCGCGGGGAACGCTGACGCCGCCGACCGACGGGGCCTCCCGCATCTCGAACTCTTGCCGCTTCGTCCGCTTCGACTTGCGCGCCTTGCTCTTGCCGCCACCGCGGCCGAACGCGCCGGCCGTGCCGCCGCCGGGGCCGCGACCGCGACCGCCGCCACCGGGGCGAGGTCCGCTGAAACCGCCGCCCGGAGC
>NZ_JAUSMI010000072.1 GCF_030645145.1 Microcella sp.
CGAGCGCGAGCTCGAGCGCCGCGCGGCGCGCGTCGCGCACGACACCGTGCTCGCCGACCTCGCCATCATCGCCGCGCGCCCCGGACCTCTCGACCCCGGCGCCCGGGCGCGCCTCGAGCGCGACCTCGCCCTCGCCCTCGCCGGCACGGTCGCGATCGACCCCGATTCGCTCTCGACGCCCGAACGATCGCCGATCGCGGATGACCTGCTCGAGCTCGTCCGCGAGTACCAGTGGAGCGGCGTGACCGTCGACGTCTCCGGCTGCGACACGCTCGTGGTCGCGGTCGACGAGGCCGTGCGCGCGGCCGTCCTCGGGGCCACGCGGGCCGCGCTCGACAACGTCGTGCGGCACGCCGCGACCGACCGGGCCGAGCTCGTCGTGGGCGAGCGCGACGGCACCCTCTCGGTGCTCATCGTCGATGACGGCGTCGGCTTCTCCTCCACGCGGGTCGACGCCGATCGGCTCGGCGTGCGCTCGTCGATCGACGCCCGGGTGCGCGAGGTGGGCGGCTCGGCGCGCGTGTGGTCGGGCGACGAGGGCACGACCGTCATGCTCTCGGTGCCGGTCGGTGGGGAAGCACCCGCATGAGCGGGCGCGGCGCGCGAGCGAGCTCGCCGTGGAGCGCCGACCCGCTGAGCTGGCTCGCGACCGACTGGCTCGCTCTCGCCTGCGCCGCCTACGCCGGCGTCCAGTCGCTCGTCATGCTCCTGCTGCTCGGGCAGGCGGGGGACCGCCCGTTCGTCCAGGCGGCCGCGGCCGTGCTCGGCGTCTCCGCCTTCCTCCTCGTGCACGTCGCGACCCGGCCGCACCGGGGCCCCCTGCGCGAGCCCGTCGCCTGGGCGGCCATCGGGCTCGTGCTCGTCGCGCTCGCGCTCTCGGCCGCGGGATACGGGGGGTCGGTGTTCCGCATCGAGCTGTGGTGGGCGCCCGTGAGCGTGTCGCTCATGCTCATCGCGCTCACGCCGTTCTCGACCGGACTGCAGCTCGCGCGCTACGGTGTCGTCTCGTTCGCCGCTGCCGCGCTTGCGGCGATCTCGCTCGCGGCGCAGGTGGAGCTCGGCTGGCCGCTCCCGGTGGCGGTGTTCCTCGTCGTGCTGCAGATCGTGCTCGCCGCCGTCGGCTGCATCGTCTTCGTCTCCGTCGTCACGCGGCTGTTCGAGACCTGGAACGAGCGGCCCCTGGGGGTCGACGGCGAGTCGGGCGACGCGAGCGACCGCGAGCGCATGGCCGAGGCATCCGCCACGGGCACCGCCCTCATCGATCGGATCGACGCCGACATGTCGGCGCGCCTCGCCGCCCCGCTGCGCTTCGTGCGCGAGGTGCTCGAGCGCGGCGCCGTGACGGAGCAGGACCGCGAGCGGGCGCGCGCGCTCGCCGCCGCCCTGCGCGCCGAGCTCATCGCCGAGGCGGAGGAGACCTGGCTCGAGCGACTTGTGCGCGGACGGCCGATCGAGGTCGACGACGCCGACCGGCTCGCCGAACGGCTGAGCCTGCCGCAGCGGACCGCGCTGCGGGCCATGCTCGATGCGCTGCTCGCCCGACCCGACTCCGGGTTCATCGCGGGGCGCGTGGAGCTCAAGGCCGCCGATCAGGGCACGGTCGCCGTCGCCCTGCGCATACTCAGCACCCTGCCCGAGGGGCGGCGCGTGACCTTCCTCGCGCCGTACTACGTCACGCTGCAGGCGGCGGTCGACGACATCCGCTGGCGGAACGGGACGACGCTCGAGGTCGACTTCGAGGTGCCCGTGAGCGAGGCGGTGCCGCGGGCGGTCGTGCAGCGCTCGCCCGCGCCGCCGCCCGCGCGCCCTCAGGCGATGTGAGCCGCTACTTCCCGGAGTGCCCGGCCGACCCGAGCTGACGCGTGGCGTCGACGACGCGCTCGGCCATCGCCTTCTCGGCGATCTTGCCCCACGCCCGCGGGTCGTAGATCTTCTTGTTGCCGACCTCGCCGTCGACCTTGAGGAAGCCGTCGTAGTTCTTCAGCACGGTGTCGGCGATCGAGCGGCTGAAGGCGTACTGCGTGTCGGTGTCGATGTTCATCTTGATGACGCCGTTGCGCACAGCCTCGGCGATCTCGGCGTCGGTCGAGCCGGAGCCGCCGTGGAAGACGAGGTCGAGGGGCAGGGCATCCGTGCCGTACTTCGCGGCAATGCCGGCCTGGATCTCGGCGAGCAGCTCGGGGCGGAGCTTGACGTTGCCCGGCTTGTAGACGCCGTGCACGTTGCCGAAGGTCAGGGCGGCCATGTAGCGGCCGTTCTCGCCGAGGCCGAGGGCCTCGACGGCCTGCGTGACGTCGCCGAGCGTCGTGTAGAGGGCCTCGTTCGAGCCCTCGTGCTGCACGCCGTCCTCCTCGCCGCCGACCACGCCGATCTCGACCTCGAGGATGGCGTTGATGTTCTTCATGCGGGGGAGGAGCTCGCGCGCGATCTCGATGTTCTCCTGCAGCGGCACGGCCGAGCCGTCCCACATGTGCGACTGGAAGATCGGGTTGCGGCCGGCCTTGACCTCGGCCTCGCTCGCCTCGATGAGCGGCATGACGAAGCCGTCGAGCGCATCCTTCGGGCAGTGGTCGGTGTGGAGCGCGACCGTGATGGGGTAGTTCTTGGCGACCTCGGTCGCGAACGCGGCGAAGGCGAGGGCGCCCGAGGCGCGCGCCTTGACGCTCTGGCCGGCGAAGTAGTCGGCGCCGCCCGTGGTGACCTGGATGATGCCGTCGGAGCCCGCCTCGGTGAGGCCCTGCAGCACGGCGTTGATCGTCTGCGACGACGACACGTTGATCGCGGGGTAGGCGAACCCGCCCTTCTTGGCCTTGTCGAGCATCTCGGCGTACTGCTCGGGGGTGGCGATCGGCATGGGGCTCCTTCAGCGGCGCAGTGGTGGTGGATTTCGACGCCAGTCTAGCCACGGGGCTCAGCGCCGTCAGCGGCCCCGCGGTAGGGTTGCCGCAGCGCTGTGCTACCACCCGGCGCGTCCCTCCTTCAGGCACGTCACGACTCGAGAGGACGCCACTCATGGTGACCACGCAGACCGGATCCCTCTACCTCCAGCCCGACCGCAACCTCGCGATGGAGCTCGTGCGCTCCACGGAGGCGGCGGCGATCCGCGCCACCCCCTTCATCGGCAAGGGCGACAAGAACGCCGCCGACGGGGCTGCGGTGGATGCGATGCGCAAGTTCCTGGGGACGGTCAACTTCGCCGGCGTCGTCGTCATCGGAGAGGGCGAGAAGGACAAGGCGCCGATGCTCTACAACGGCGAGGAGGTCGGCAACGGCCAGGGGCCCGCGTGCGACATCGCCGTCGACCCGATCGACGGCACCTCGCTCACGGCCGCGGGCCGCTCGCACGCCATCTCGATGCTCGCGGTCGCCGATCGTGGCTCGATGCTCGACGCCTCGAGCGTGTTCTACATGGAGAAGATCGTCACGGGGCACGAGGGCATCGGCGTCGTCGACATCCGCCAGTCGGTCGGCGAGAACATCCGCGCGCTCGCGAAGGCCAAGAACAAGCCGGTGGAGGAGATGCGCATCGCCGTGCTCGACCGTCCTCGCCACGAGCAGCTCATCGAGGAGATCCGCAGCGCGGGCGCCGGCACGCGCATCATCCTCGACGGCGACGTCGCCGCGGGCATCAACGCCGCCCGCCACGACTCGCGCATCGACATGGCGATCGGCACGGGCGGCAGCCCCGAGGGCGTCGCGACGGCGTGCGCGATCCGCGCGCTCGGCGGCTTCATCCAGGGCCGCCTCGCGCCCGGCTCGCAGGAGGAGATCGACAAGGGTCTTGCCGCGGGGCTCAAGTTCGACCACGTCTACGAGGCGAACGAGCTCGTCCGCAGCGACAACACCTTCTTCGTCGCCACGGGCGTGACCGACGGCGAGCTGGTCCGGGGCGTCCGTCGCCAGGGCGACATCATCACGACCGAGTCGATCGTGCTGCGCTCGCGGTCGGGCACCGTGCGCCGCGTGGTGGCCGACCACCTCGCCTCGAAGTGGCTCGACTTCTAGAGCCTCCGACTACAGCAGGTTCGGGATCTTCTGCTCGGCTGCCGTGTTCGCGCGCCGGAAGACGAACGTGACGACGGTCGCGATGAGCACGATGAACAGCGAGTAGAGCGCCGGCACGATCAGGATCAATCCGATGTCGGGGCTGCCCTGGAACGTGAGCAGGATGATCGCGATCGCGAGCGGGCCGTTCTGGATGCCCGTCTCGAGCGCCACCGTCCGTGCGTTCGCGGGGTGCAGCCGGATCGCCTTGGAGATGCCGAAAGCGACCAGGATGCCGAACAGCCCGAGGCCGATCGCCACGACGTAGGTCTGCCACGGCGTCGAGGAGAGCAGAGCCCAGTTCCGCGGTACCCAGGTGAGGACGAGGAACACGATGAAGAACAGGCCGAAGAACCCGCCGAGCAGCTCGAGCACCGCGCCGATGTTCGCACTGTAGCGGCGGATCAGCATCCCGAGCACGACCGGGATCAGCAGGATGGCGAGCGTCACCACGATGTTCGTGATGGGGATCTGGAACTCGGAGGTCTCGGAGAAGAGCAGATTGCCGAAGATCGCGAGCGCGAGCGGCGTCATGAGGATGGCCCAGAGCGTCGAGTTCGTCGTCATCATGACGCTCAGCGCGAGGTTGCCCTTCGAGAAGTAGGTGAACATGTTCGACGTCGTTCCGGCGGGCACGGCGCCCATGAGCAGGGCGCCGACGGCGACGGGGAGAGCGTACTCGGGGGCGAGCTGGAAGAGGAAGGCGAGGCACAGCACGTAGGCGAGGACGGGCATGATGCCGAACTGCGTGATGAAGCCGATGATGAGACCGGAGGGGCGCTTGAGCGCGAGCTTGAAGTCGCGCGGCGTGAGGCCCGCGCCGAGGCCGAACATGATGACGAAGACGAGACCGACGAGCAGGTTCTGCTCGAACGGCGTGACGACGTCCTGCTCGTTGACGACGGCCTGCGTCGCGATGGCGAGGGGCGCGATCACGAGAGCTCCCTTCCCTGGGTCTCGATACTGGCCGTGCTCGAGGTGACGCCGATCGCGCGCAGCTCGCGTCGGAGGATCTTGCCGATCGGGCTCTTGGGCAGCTCGTCGACGAAGCGCACCGACTTGGGCACCTTGTACGCGGCGAGCGTCTCGCGGCAGTGGGCGATCACCTGCTCCTCGGTGGGCGGGTTCTGCGTCGGCACGATATAGGCGCGCACGGCCTCGCCCGTCTTGGAGTCGGGCAGGCCGATGACGCCGACCTCGAGCACGCCCGGCATCGAGGCGATGCGCTCCTCGACCTCGTTCGGGTAGACGTTGAAGCCGCTCACGATGACCATGTCCTTCTTGCGGTCGACGATCGTGAAGTAGCCGTCGGCATCCATCTGCGCGATGTCGCCGGTGCGGAACCAGCCGTCGATCATCGACGCCGCCGTGTCGGCGGGGCGCTGCCAGTAGCCGGGGGTGATCTGCGGGCCGCGGGCGACGATCTCGCCGGGCTCGCCGTGCGGCACGTCGACGCCGCTCTCGTCGACGCAGCGGACGATCGTGGACGGCACGGGGATCCCGATCGTGCCGTCCTTGCCCGCCCCGCCGAGCGGGTTGAAGGTGAGGCACGGGGCGGTCTCGGTCAGGCCGTAGCCCTCGACGATCGGAGTCCCCGTGACGCGGCGCCACTCCTGCGCGACCGACTCGTGCAGCGACATGCCGCCGGCAGCCGAGGCGACGAGGTGCTTGGGCGGGCTCTCGACGAACCAGCGCTCGTTGAGCAGGGCGTTGAAGAGCGTGTTGACGCCCGTCATCCAGGTGATCCGGTAGTTCTCGAACGCCCGCTTGAGGTTGCTCGGCGGCCGCGGCGACGGCACGAGGATGTTGCGCGCGCCCTTCTGGAAGAACCCGACCAGATTCACCGTGAAGGCGAAGATGTGGTACAGCGGCAGGGCCGTCAGCACGACCTCCTTGCCGGGGCGGATGTGCGTGCCGAGCATCTGCATCATCTGCATCGTGTTCGACACGAGGTTGCCGTGCGTGAGCATCGCGCCCTTCGCGACGCCCGTGGTGCCACCCGTGTACTGGAGGGCGGCGAGCGTGTCGGCGCTGACGCCCTCGAGGTACGCGGCGCTCTTCCCGAGGTTCTGCTTCCCTCGTGCGAGCGCCGACTGCAGGGTCGTGTGCGGCACGGTGACGGGCGGCAGCGAGCGGTTCCAGATCTTCTGGACCATCCGGATGACGCCGGCGACGACGGGCGGGAAGAACTCGGTGATGCGCACCGTGACGACCGTCTCGATGCTCGTCGCGGGCAGCACCTCGGGGAGCCGGTCGGCGAACATGTCGATGATCACGAGGACCGTCGCGCCCGAGTCGCTGAACTGATGCGTCATCTCGCTCGCGGTGTAGAGCGGGTTCGTGTTGACGAGCACGCAGCCGGCCTTGAGCACGCCGAACGCGACGACGGGGTAGCTCAGGCAGTTCGGCATCTGCACGGCGACGCGGTCGCCGGCGCGCAGGCCGACCTCCTCGCGCAGGTACGCGGCGAACGAGTCGGAAAGCTCGTCGACCTCGCGATAGGTCAGCGAGCCGTTCATGCCGTTCGGCATGCACTGGGTGAAGGCGACGGTGTCGGCGTAGTCGGCCACCGAGGCCGCCACGAGCCCGGGCAGCGTGTCGAAGGGCGGCGGAACGAGCTCGTGCTCGACATCGCTCGGGTAGTGGGCCAGCCAGGGGCGTTGGGTCATCATCGATCTCTCGCCGAAGGGGTCACCGCCTCGTCGTCGTTGACGGGGGGCCTGCGGCTGATGATATCGGCATGGTGGGAGCGCGCACAGCGCTGACAGCGGTGGGTTTTCGGCGGGCGATCGCCGATTCGATCAGAGCGGAGCGGCGTCGTCGCGCGGCGGGTTCTGCAGTACCGAGATGATGTTGCCCGCGGGGTCGGTGAACCAGGCGATGTCGGGGCCGCGATCGGCGGCGATCCCGCGAGCGATGCCCCGGGCATCCTGCCCGAAGCCCTCGTAGCGGAGGAGCTCGACGCCCGCGGCCTCGAGCTCGTCGACCGCTCGGTCGATGTCGTCGACCTCGAGGTTCAGCACGGTGTACGTCGCCGGCTCGTGGTCGGCCTTGGGGTAGACGAGCACCCACCCGCCGCCGGGCAGCTCGAGCGAGAGCTGGCCCATCATCTCGTCGGTCACGGTGAGCCCGAGCACGTCGCGGTAGAAGGTGCGGGCTGCGTCGATGTCGGGCACCGCGAAGCCGCTGAAGGCGAAGGTGAGCGTCAGCATGCGGGGGAGGCTACTCCGGAGCGGTCGCGGCGTCGAGCGATTCGAGGCCCTCGATGAGCTCCATCGCCGTGATCTCGCGCGGGCCGTCCTCGATGGGGAGGAGCGGGCCCAGCACGCTCGACTCGTCGAGGCGCTGGAGCTTGCGGGCGCTCGGCAGCACCTGGCGCTCCATCGAGCCGACGAATCCGTTGTAGTTGCGCACCGTGCCCTCGATCGAGCGGCCGAGCTTCTCGATGTGGCCGGCGAGCGTGCCGAGACGGCCGTACAGCTCGCGGCTCAGGTCGAACAGCAGCTTGGCGTCCTCCGTCAGGACGTCCTGCTGCCACGAGAACGCGACGGTCTTGAGCACCGACCAGAGAGTGACCGGCGAGGCGAGGGCGACGCGCTTGCCGAAGGCGTAGTCCATGATCGCGGGGTCGGCCTCCATGGCGCTCGAGACGAGCGACTCGCTCGGGATGAACGCGATGACGAGCTCGGGGGAGGCCTCGAGCCCGGCCCAGTAGGCCTTGCTCGCGAGGGTGTCGATGTGGGCGCGCACCGCCTTGACGTGCTGCTTCATGAGGGCCTCGCGTCGCGCGCCCTCCTCGCCGCTCGCGGTGATCGCGATCTGGCTCGCCTCGAGGTAGGCGGCGAACGGCACCTTGGCGTCGACGGCGATGTTCTTCCCGCCGGGGAGGTGGATGACCATGTCGGGCCGGCCCGCGCCCGCGTCGGAGGAGATGCTCGACTGGACGTCGAAGTCGACGCGCTCGATGAGACCTGCGGCCTCCACGACGTTGCGCAGCTGGGTCTCGCCCCAGACGCCGCGCACGCTGTTCGACCGCAGGGCGCTCGCGAGCGACTCGGCGGTCGCGCGCAGGCGCTCCTCCGACTCCGTCGCCGACTTGAGCTGCTGCGCGAGCTCGCCGTGCTGCACGCTGCGCTGCGTCTCGAGCTCGGCGACCTTGGCCTGCATCGTCCGCAGGGTCTCCTGCACCGGAGTGAGGGCCTGCAGCACCCTGCTCTCGCCGCGCTCGCGCTCCTCGCGCGCGCGCTGCTCGGCGTGGGTGCGCTCGACGAACTCGCGGTGAGCATCCTGCGCCTGCGCCACCTGCTCGCGCAGGCCCGCGGCGGTCGCCTGGAGCCCCGAGAGCTCGGCGGTCAGCGCGGCGCGATGCTCGGCCTCCTCGCTGCGGATCTGCACGATGAGCGCCTGGTGCCGCGCCTCGACGATCGCCGGGTCCTCCGCCGCCGGTCGGGTGCGCCGCGCGACGAGCAGACCGACCGCGATGCCGAGCAGGACGCCGAGGAGCGCGCCGATGAGGAGGGGGAGCAGAAAGTCCATGCGTGGAGTGTGGCAGGGGCATCCGACATCGGCGGCGCCCGCACGCCGAGCGAGACTGCGCCCGCACGCCGAGCGCGACGGCGCCCGCGCGCCGCGCCGTAGGGTGAGCGCATGCCCCCCGCTCCGCGCCCGCAGGACGTCTCGACCGACGACGTGCGGTACCTCGTCGCCGTCGCGCGCGTCGGCCGCATGACCTCGGCGGGGACGCTCCTCGGCGTCGACCACACGACCGTCCGTCGTCGCATCGACCGGCTCGAGGCCGCGCTCGGCGCCCGGCTGCTCGATCGCGGCGCCGACGGATGGGAGCTCACCGCGATCGGCCGCGAGGTCGTGGACCGGGCATCCGCCCTCGAGGGCATCGTCGAGCAGGTCGTCGCGGCCGCCTCGGGCGACGGGGCCGTGCGCGGCACGGTTCGGGTCGCCGCCCCCGACGGGTTCGGCGCGATGTTCGTCGCGCCGGCGCTCGCCGCCGTGCGGGCCGAGCACCCGGGCATCGCGCTCGAGCTCGTGACCTCGACGCGCCCGCTGAGCCTTCGCGGCTCGGGCTTCGACCTCGCCGTGACGATCGGCGCCGCGCGCGCGGCCCGGGTGCAGTCCGAGCCGCTCGCCGAGTACGCGCTGCGCCTCTACGCCTCGCCCGAGTACCTCGTCGGGCGCCCGCCCGTGCGCGCGCTCGCCGACCTCGAGGGGCACGATCTCGTCTTCTACGTCGACGCGCTCCTGACGGTGCGCGAGCTCGACCTCGCGCCCGTGCTCGGCGGCATGCGGCTCGGCGTCGGCTCGACGAGCGTGTTCGCGCAGGTGGAGGCCACGCGCGCGGGCGCCGGCATCGGCCTGCTCCACGCGTTCATGGGCGAGACGGATGCCCGGCTCGTGCCCGTGCTGCCCGACCTCGTCGACTTCCGGCTCGAGTTCACCCTCTCGACCCGCCCGGAGAGCCCCGCGGTCGACGCCGTCGCGATCGTGCGCGAGGCCCTGCGCGCCGAGGTCGCGCGCCGACGGGACGAGCTCGTCCCGCCCCGCTGAGGCGCATCTGCAGATCTGCACATCGACTGTGCACCTTCACCGCTTGAGTGCAGATCGCAGGGGGCGCAGACTGGGCACGAATCCCTCCCTCTTCGCTGTCAGGAGCATCCTCATGACCACCGTCCAGCACTGGGTCGACGGAGCCGCGTTCGCCGGCTCCTCCACCCGCACCGCTCCCGTGTACAACCCCGCCCTGGGCAGCGTCGCCCGCGAGGTGTCGCTCGCCACGAAGGCCGACCTCGACGCCGCGGTCGCCTCGGCGAAGGCCGCCCTGCCCGGCTGGTCCACGACGCCCGTCGGCAAGCGCCAGCAGATCATGTTCTCCTTCCGCGAGAAGCTCAACGCCCGCAAGGAGGAGCTCGCGGCGATCCTCACCGCCGAGCACGGCAAGGTCACCTCCGACGCGCTCGGCGAGATCGCGCGCGGCCTCGAGGTCGTCGAGCTCGCGTGCTCGATCCCGCAGCTCATGAAGGGCGAGTACGCCGAGCAGGTCTCGACCGGCGTCGACGTCTACTCGATCAAGCAGCCCGTCGGCGTCGTCGGCATCATCAGCCCCTTCAACTTCCCCGCGATGGTGCCACTGTGGTTCTTCCCGCTCGCGATCGCGGCGGGCAACACCGTCGTGCTCAAGCCGAGCGAGAAGGACCCGTCGGCCTCGATCTGGCTCGCCGAGCTCCTGACCGAGTGCGGTCTGCCGAACGGCGTGCTCAACGTCGTCAACGGAGACAAGGAGAGCGTCGACGCCCTCCTCGACAACCCCGACGTCGCGGCCATCAGCTTCGTCGGCTCGACGCCGATCGCGAAGTACATCTACGAGCGCGGCACCGCGAACGGCAAGCGCGTGCAGGCCCTCGGCGGGGCGAAGAACCACATGCTCGTCCTGCCCGACGCCGACCTCGACCTCGTCGCCGACTCCGCCGTCAACGCGGGCTTCGGCTCTGCGGGCGAGCGCTGCATGGCGATCTCGGTCGTCGTCGCCGTCGAGCCCGTCGCCGACGAGCTCATCGCCAAGATCAGCGAGCGCATGGGCACGCTCAAGGTCGGCGACGGCACGCGCAACTGCGACATGGGCCCGCTCATCACGAAGGAGCACCGCGACAAGGTCGCCAGCTACCTCGACGTCGCCGAGACCGACGGCGCCTCGATCGTCGTCGACGGCCGCGGCATCGACATCGACGGCGACGCGAACGGCTTCTGGCTCGGCCCGACCCTCATCGACAAGGTGCCGACCTCGTCGCGCGTCTACACCGAGGAGATCTTCGGCCCCGTCCTCTCGATCGTGCGCGTGCAGAGCTACGACGAGGGCCTCGCGCTCATCAACGGCTCGCAGTACGGCAACGGCACGGCGATCTTCACCAACGACGGCGGGGCCGCGCGCCGCTTCCAGAGCGAGGTCACGGTCGGCATGATCGGCATCAACGTGCCCATCCCCGTCCCGGTCGGCTACTTCTCGTTCGGCGGCTGGAAGGACTCGCTGTTCGGCGACACGAAGGCCTACGGCACGCAGGCGATCCACTTCTTCACGCGCGAGAAGGCGATCACCTCGCGCTGGCTCGACCCGAGCCACGGAGGCATCAACCTGGGCTTCCCCCAGAACGGCTGACTCCCGCCGTCGCCTTCTCGCCTCCGAAACGGGGCAGGGGGCGGCGGGGCGGATGCGGGGCTCGCGCTGACGCGCGGGCCCCGTTCTCGTGTCCTCCGATGACGCTCGGTTGCGGTTCATGACGGCGCGCGACGCCGCGTGACGGACGCGCGTGACGCGCGGCGGGCATCCGCCTAGCGTGCCCGCATGACGATTTTCACCGCACCCTCCGTTCCGACCTCGACCGCCGACGACCGCGCCGCGCGCCTTCTGGACGCCGGCGCCACATGGGCCGACCGCATCGAGGCGTCGCCCGCCTCCGCGCAGCTCACCTACCGCGTCTCGGGCGAGGGTGAAGGGTCGGTCGCCACGCGCATCCGCGCCGGGAAGCACGAGTTCGTGGTCGACGAGCCGGGCGCCCTCGCGGGCGACGACGTCGCGGCGAGCCCCGTCGAGTACGCGCTCGGGGCGCTCATCTCGTGCCAGGTCGTCGTCTACCGCCTGTACGCGCAGGCGCTCGGGATCCGCGTCGACGAGATCGACATCGCGGCCGAGGGCGACCTGGATGCGCGCCGCCTGTTCGGCATCGACGAGAGCGTGCGGGCCGGCTTCAGCGACATCCGGCTCGTGATCACGATCACCGGGCCCGAGACGCTCGAGCGCTACGACGAGCTGCGGGCCGCGGTCGACGCGCACTGCCCCGTGCTCGACCTCTTCGCGAACCCGACGCCCGTGAGCGCGGTCGTGCGCAAGGGCTGACGGACAGGCCTGAGGGCCATCTGTCAACGGGGTCACGGCGAGCGGATGCGCACCCTAGCGTTCGGCGCATGGATCAGTCACAGATCATCACCCTCGTCATCGTCCTCATCGTCGTCGTGGCCCTCGCGGTCGTCGTCGCCGTGGTCGTCTCGCGCAAGCGCAAGGAGCAGCACGCCGAGCAGGAGCGCCGGCGCGCCCAGGAGCTGCAGGCGCAGGCCGAGCGCGACCGCATCACGGCCGCCGATCGCGAGGCCCGTGCCGCCGAGGCCGAGGCGGAGGCCCGCCGAGCCGAGGCCGACGCCGCAAAGGCTCGTCAGGCCGCCGAGGAGCACGCGAGCTCGGCGCAGGAGGTCCGTGCGCGGGCCGATGAGCGCAGCCGCGAGGCGGCGACGATCGTCGGCAACGACGGTCACGTCGACGGGCGTTCGGATGCTCGGCACGACGACGTTCGCCACGACGATGCGCGTCACGACGACGTTCGTCATGACGATGCCCGCCACGACGACGTGCGTCACGACGACGTCCGTCGCGATGACGCGCAGCACGAGGGCATCCGCCTCGACGACGAGCCTCGCCGCTGAGGCGAGCCTCCGACCCGGGGGCTAGGCGAGCGCGGCCGGGCGTCGCTCGGCCGCGGCTTCGGCTGCGGCCGCTCCGATCGCGCCGATCGTCGTGCCCGTGATGCGCGCGAGCTCGTCGAGGTCGGCGGCGTCGTGCCGCTTCGCGGCGTGCACCATGATCGCCGCGCACGCCTCGGCGTCGGCGAGCGCGTCGTGGTGCGCGAAGTCCTCGAAGCCCGCGGCCATCGCCGCGACGGGCAGCCGGTACGAGTCGAGGTGGTAGGTGCGACGGGCCACCCGAAGGCTGCAGGCGTACCGCAGGCTCGGCACCTCGAGTCCGCTCGCCTCGGTCGCGGCGCGCAGCACGCCCATGTCGAACCCTGCGTTGTGGGCCACGAGGGCGTCGCCGTCGACGAACTCGAGCAGGGCATCCAGCTGATCGGCCCAGACGACGGCGTCGACGATGTCGTCAGCGGTGATGCCGTGGATGCGCGTGTTCCACTCCAGCATGTGGTCGAAGCCGAGCGGCGGGCGGATCAGCCAGCCCGTCTTGTCGACGACGCGGCCGTCGGCGACCTTCACGAGCCCCACCGAGCAGGCCGAGGCCGCGTGGTTGTTGGCGGTCTCGAAGTCGATGGCGGTGAAGTTCAGCGGCACCCCTCCAGGGTCGCACGGGCCTCCGACGGCGCCGTCGAGGCCCGCCGGTCGCGGCTCATCACGCGCGAGGCGAGCAGGTTCCTCCCGGACTCCTAGGCTGGCGGTGTGCTGCTCGACATCGTCTTCGTGATCGCCGGCCTGGCGCTGCTCGTCGCGGGCGGTGAGGCCCTCGTCCGCGGCGCATCGACGCTCGCCGCGAAGGTGGGTCTCTCGCCGCTCATCATCGGCCTAGTGGTCGTGTCGGCCGCGACCTCGGCACCCGAGCTCGCCGTCACCGTCGACGCCGTGCTGCGGGGTGAGCCCGACCTCGCGCTCGGCAACGTCGTCGGCAGCAACATCGTCAACATCCTGCTGATCCTCGGCGTCTCGGCCCTTTTCCTGCCCCTGCTGATCAAGCGGCAGATCGTGCGCTTCGACCTGCCGGTCATGGTGGGAATCTCGATTCTGCTGCTCGTCGTCAGCCTCGACGGGCAGATCGGGCGGCTCGACGGCGTGCTGCTGCTCGCCGGCCTCATCGCGCACACCATCGTCAGCATCGTCGTCGGAAGACGCGAGGTGCGGGCCGAGGACGAGGAGCCCGATCGTCCTGCCCCCGGAGCCGCCCCGGTGCCGCTGTGGCTCGCGGCGATCCTCCTTCTCAGCGGCATCGGTCTGCTCGTGCTCGGCGCGCAGCTGCTGGTCAACGGCGCCGTCAGCATCGCGACCGAGCTCGGCGTGAGCAGTCTCGTCATCGGCCTCACCGTGGTCGCGGTCGGCACCTCGCTGCCCGAGCTCGCGACCTCGATCATCGCCGTGCGGCGCGGCGAGCGCGACATGGCCGTCGGCAACATCGTCGGCAGCAACATCTTCAACATCGGCATGGTGCTCGGGCTCCCGGCGATCCTCTTCGGCGAGGGCATCCCGGTGCCGGCCGCCGCGATCGCGCTCGACCTGCCGCTCATGCTCGCCGCCGCGATCGCGCTGCTGCCGATCGCGTTCACGGGCTTCATCGTCGCCCGGTGGGAGGGCGGCCTGTTCGTCGCGCTCTACATCGCCTACACGGTCTACCTCGTCCTCTCCGCGACGCAGCACGACGCGCTCGAGGGCGTGACCGACGTGATGCTGTGGTTCGTGCTCCCGCTCGTCGGCGTCACGCTCATCGTCGTGACCGCCTACGAGGTCGGAGTGATCCGAGGCAGGCGGCAGGCGGCGGCCGAGGCTCGCGGCGCGTGACGCCGCCCCGGTGTCATCGTTCGGCCCCGCACGGTTCTAGCCTGGTGACGTGCACTCCCTCCGCCGGTTCGCGCCGCCCGTCCTCGCGCAGCTGTTCTGGGCGACGAACTTCATCTTCGGCGCCCGCCTCATCGACGAGTTCACGCCCGTCGAGCTGACGACCTACCGCTGGCTCGGCGCGCTGCCGCTTCTGCTCGTCATCGCCTGGTGGCTCGAGCGCCCCGACTGGCGCGCCGCATGGGCCGAGTGGAAGTGGCACCTGCTGCAGGCGATGCTCGGCATGGTCGGCTACACCCTTCTGCTCTACGCGGCGCTCGACACGAGCTCGTCGGTCAATGCCGCCGTCATCAGCGCCATGAGCCCCGCGACGATCACGATCGCGGCGGTCATCCTGCTCGGCGAGCGCGTCACCCGCATCGGCGTCGTCGGCATCGCGCTGTCGATCGTCGGCGTGCTCCTCGTCGTCCTCGCGGGGCAGGGGGATGCCGCGGCCGGCTTCTCCGTGTCGGTCGGCGACCTGCTGCTGGTTCTCTCCGTCCTGTCGTGGACGGCCTACGTCATCGTCTCGCGCCGCCTCACGACCCCGCCGATCACGGCGACGACGGTGCAGGTCGCCCTGAGTGTCGTCGTGCTGCTGCCCCTGCTGCTTCTCACCGGGGCGCCCGCGCAGCCCACCGACGCCGGCTGGTTCGGCCTCGCCTGGATCATCGTCTTCCCGAGCGCCCTCGCGTACCTGCTGTGGAACATCGCCGCCGCGACCCTCGGCCCCTCGAAGACGGGCGTCTTCCTCAACCTCCTTCCCGTCTTCACGACGATCATCGCGATCGCCCTCGGCGACGTCGTCACGATCTGGCAGATCGTCGGCGGCCTCATCGTCCTCGTCGGCGTCTACCTCGCCACGCGGCCGCCGCGCGTCGCGGCCGACCCGCCGCTCTACGCCGACGGCGCCGGCGAGCCGGGGGCCGCGCACACCGCGCCGATCGAGATCATCGGCCACGGGCATCCGTCGCCTGACGATGACGCCGCCGCGATCGATTCGGGGGATGCCCGGGGCCGGGACCGCGCGGAATAGCGATCGCGCTCCATGCGTTCGCATGAGCATGACGCGACTCGGCTTCCTCTCGTTCGGCAACTGGAGCAACGTCCCCGGCTCGCTCACGCGCACCGGCGGCGAGGCGATCCTGCAGGGCATCGAGCTCGCGGTCGCGGCCGAGGAGGCCGGCGTCGACGGCGCCTACTACCGCGTGCACCACTTCGCGAAGAACTACTCGTCGCCCTACCCGATGCTCGCCGCCGCGGCTGCCCGAACGTCGCGGATCGAGCTCGGAACGGGCGTCATCGACATGCGCTACGAGAACCCGCTCGCGATGGCCGAGAACGCCGCCGCGACCGACCTCATCAGCGGCGGGCGCCTGCACCTCGGCATCAGCCGGGGGTCGCCCGAGACGTCGATCGCCGGGTACCGGTGCTTCGGGCACGTGCCCGGCGAGGGCTCGGTGGGCGACGTGCGCGCCGACGAGAGCGACGCCGACATGGCGCGCCGGCACACGGCCGTCTTCCGCGAGGCGCTCACCGGAGCCGGCATGGCCCCCGCGAACCCGCAGATGGTCGTCACGACCGGCCGCCTGCCCGTGACCCCGCAGTCGCCGGGCCTCGCCGACCGCATCTGGTGGGGAGCCGGCACGCGCGCGACCGCCGTCTGGGCCGCCGAGCAGGGCATGAACCTCATGAGCTCGACGCTGCTCACGGAGGACACGGGCGTGCCGTTCGACGAGCTGCAGGCCGAGCAGATCGCGCTGTTCCGGTCGACGTGGGCCGCCGCCGGCTGGCAGCGCGTGCCGCGGGTGTCGGTGAGCCGCAGCATCATCCCGCTCATCGACGACGAGACCGAGTACTACTTCGGGCTCCACGCGCAGGCCGAGCAGCGCGACCAGGTCGGCATCCTCGACGGGTCGCGCTCGCGCTTCGGCCGCCAGTACATCGGCACGCCCGACCGCCTGGCCGAGGAGCTCTCGCGCGATGCGGCCGTGCTCGCCGCCGACACGCTGCTCGTGACGGTGCCGAACCAGCTCGGCGTGGACTTCAATGCGCGCATCCTCGCCGCGCTCGCGCGCGACGTCATGCCGGCGGTGCGAGCGGCGGTGCCGTCGCTCGCGTAGCGGGCGGATGCTCGCCTAGGGTGCTCGCGTGAGGCTCCTGCTGCTGAGCGACACCCACCTGCCCGTGCGGGCGAAGGCCCTGCAGGATCAGGTGTGGCGGCTCGTCGACGAGGCCGACCTCGTCATCCACGCGGGCGACTGGGTCGACGTCGCGACGCTCGACGCCCTGGCGTCGCGCGCTCAGCGACTCGTCGGCGTCGAGGGCAACAACGACGGCTCCGAGCTCTGGGCGCGGCTCGGCGAGGTCGCGCGCGTCGAGGTCGAGGGCGTGCGCATCGCGGTCATCCACGAGACGGGTGCGGCGGCGGGTCGCGAGGCGCGGTGCGACGCCCGCTTCGGTCCGGCATCGGATGCCCCGGCCGACGTGCTCGTCTTCGGGCACTCGCACATCCCGTGGGATTCGACGACCCCCGGCGGCGTGCGCCTCCTCAACCCGGGCTCGCCGACCGATCGGCGCCGGCAGCCCGTCGGCACGGTCATGACGCTCGAGGTGGCCGACGGTGCCGTGCGCAGCGTCGAGCTCGTGCCGACGCCGCGCTGACCCGCACCGTGCACCGTGCACCGCTGAGCGGTGGGCTGATGCGCCAGTTCGGCGAGAGTGCGGCACATCGATGTGCCGCACTCTCACCGAAGTAGCGCACTGTCGGCGCGACCGAGGCGCGCTACCGCCCGGCCGCGTACCCCTGCGCCCCGCGCGAGTTCGACGCCGCGTACATCCAGCCGCGCTCGCGGTCGATGCCGACGCAGCTCATGCGCCCGAGCGTCCACGGCCCGACGACCTTCACGTCGTGCCCGCGCGCCCGCAGCCCCTCGATCACCGACTCGCCGAGCCGCGACTCGACCGTGAGCGACGCGACCTGCACCGTGCGCGGCTGGAACGACGCCACCATCGCATCGGTGTGGAACATCGGCGCATCGATCGCCTGCTGCGGCTCGTACCCGCCGACGATGCGGCGCAGCAGGTAGAGCAGCTGCCACTGGTCCTGCTGGTCGCCGCCGGGAGTGCCGAGCGCCTCGAACGGCACGCCGTCGCGCGCGAGCATCGTCGGCGAGAGCGTCGAGCGCGGCCGCACGCCCGGCGTCAGCGCCGAGGGCGACGCGGGGTCGAGCCACATCATCTGGGCGCGCGTGCCGAGGCAGAAGCCGAGGCTGGGGATCGTGGGGGAGGACTGCAGCCATCCGCCCGAGGGGGTCACCGACACGAGCGTGCCCCACTGGTCGACGACGTCGAGGTGGCACGTGTCGCCGCGGGAGCGGCCGCTGCGGTCGATCGTCGGCTCGCCCGCGCCCGCCGACGAGGCCGCGCCGCCCGCGACGGCGGCGGCGTGGTCGACGACCGGGGGCATCCACGGCGAGCGGCCGCCGGGGCTGCCGGGTCGCACTTCGCGCGACGCCTCGTCGCCGATCAGCTCGGCCCGCGACGCCAGGTACGACGACGACAGAAGGTCTGAGAGCGGCACCTCGACCGCCGCCGGGTCAGCGAACCACGCGTCGCGGTCGGCGAGGGCGAGCTTGAGCGCCTCGACGATCGTGTGTACGCCGAGCTCGGTCGAGGGGTCGAGCACGCCGTCTCCGTGCGTCGCGGCGCGCGCCTCGAGGATGCCCAGCGCCATGAGCAGGGCGGGCCCCTGCGTCCACGCCCCGGCCTTCACGACGTCGACCCCGCGGAAGGTCAGGACGACCGGCTCCTCCTCCGCCGGCGCGAACGCCGCGACGTCGGCCGCCGTGATGACGCCCGCGTGATCGCCCCCCGTCGAGTGCCGCACGGGGGTCTGCACGAACTCCTCGATCGCCTCGACGACGAAGCCGTGCTGCCACATTCCGATCGCGGCATGGATGCGGTCTTCACGCGAGCCGGTCGACTCGCCGGCCGCGATCAGTCGCCTCAGAACCCCGGCCCACGCCTCGTTGCGGATCATGTCGCCCGCCTCGGGCACCTCGCCGCCGGGCATCCACTGCGCCTTCGAGGTCGGCCAGTGCTCGTCGAACAGCGGAGCGACCGCACGGATCGTGCGCGCCACGTTCTCGTGCACGGGGTGGCCCTCAGCGGCGTAGCGGAGGGCGGGGGAGAGCACGTCGCGCAGCTCCCAGGTGCCGCGCTCGGCGAGGAGGGTGAGCCACGTGACGACCGAACCCGGGACGGCGGCCGCGAGCGGGCCCGCGCCGGGCACCTCGGTCAGCCCGAGCCCCGTGTAATGCGCGATCGTCGCGGCAGCGGGTGCCGCGCCCTGCCCGGCGAGCACGACCGGCGCCTCGCCGACCGGAGCGACGAGCCCGGTCAGGTCGCCGCCCGGCCCGTTGAGGTGCGGCTCGACGACGTGCAGCACGAACGCGCACGCGACGGCGGCGTCGATCGCGGTGCCGCCGCGCTCGAGCACCGACTGGGCGGTCGCGGTGGCGAGCCAGTGCGTGCTCGCGGCCATGCCGAAGGTGCCGCGCAGCTCGGGGCGCGTGCGATCGGTCGGGGCGGGGGTGAAGGGGGAGCCAGCGTCGACGGTGGTCATCCTTCGAGGCTAGCCCGGGCATCCCTCATCGAATGCTGCGACGGCGGGCGCGCCGCGCCCCGCCGGTAGGCTGGTGGATCGTGGCTCTCACTATCGGCATCGTCGGCCTGCCCAACGTCGGCAAGTCCACCCTGTTCAACGCGCTCACCGAGAACGACGTGCTCGCGGCGAACTACCCGTTCGCGACGATCGAGCCCAACGTCGGCATCGTCGAGCTGCCCGATGAGCGCCTGCAGGTGCTCGCCGGCATCTTCGGCAGCGAGCGCATCCTGCCCGCGACCGTGTCGTTCGTCGACATCGCCGGCATCGTGAGGGGCGCGAGCGAGGGCGAGGGGCTCGGCAACCAGTTCCTCGCGAACATCCGCGAGTCGGATGCGATCGCGCAGGTCGTGCGCGCCTTCACCGACGACGACGTCGTGCACGTCGGCGGCAAGGTCGACCCCGCCGGCGACATGGAGATCATCAACACCGAGCTCATGCTCGCCGACCTGCAGACGCTCGAGAAGGCCATCCCGCGCTACGAGAAGGAGGTCAAGGGCAAGAAGCTCGACCCCTCGGTGCTGCAGGCGGCGACGGATGCTCACGCGCTGCTCTCCGCGGGCACCACCCTCTCGGCCGCCGGTTTCGACGCGTCGCCCATCCGCGAGCTCGGCCTGCTCTCGGCCAAGCCCTTCATCTACGTCTTCAACGTCGACGAGGGCGTGCTCGGCGACGCTGCGCGAATGGACGAGCTCGCTGCGCTCGTCGCGCCGGCGAAGGCCGTCTTCCTCGACGCGAAGATCGAGAGCGAGCTCATCGGGCTCGACGCGGAGGACGCTGCCGAGCTTCTCGCCTCGACGGGTCAGACCGAGAGCGGCCTGCACCAGCTCGCCCGCATCGGCTTCGACACGCTCGGCCTGCAGACCTACCTCACCGCCGGCCCCAAGGAGTCGCGCGCCTGGACGATCGGCAAGGGCTGGAAGGCCCCGCAGGCCGCCGGCGTGATCCACACCGACTTCGAGAAGGGCTTCATCAAGGCGGAGGTCATCTCGTTCGACGACCTCGTCTCGTGCGGCTCAGTCGCCGAAGCGCGCTCGAAGGGCAAGGCCCGCATCGAGGGCAAGGACTACGTCATGCAGGACGGCGACGTGGTGGAGTTCCGCTTCAACGTGTAGGTCGCAGGGGTGCGTCCCCTGGGTGACGGCAGTCACCGTTCGACGAGGATGCCGTCCTCGTCGCTGTAGAGCATGGCGCCCGGCCGAAAGGTCACTCCGCCGAACTCGAGAGGGGCATCCGCCTCGCCTTCTCCGGTCTTGCTGCTCTTCCTCGGGTTAGTGCCGAGAGCTTTGATGCCGATCGGGATCTCCGAGATCGCGACGCGGTCGCGGATAGCCCCGTTGATCACCGCCCCGGCCCAGCCGTTGTCTGCGGCGATCTTCGCGATCATGTCGCCCATCAGTGCCCGTTCGAGGGAGCCCCCTCCGTCGACGACGAGCACGGCGCCTCCGCCGGGAGTGGAGACCACCGACTTGAGCAGCGCGTTGTCCTCGAAGCATCTCACCGTCCGAATTGGCCCCTCGAACCTCGCGTGAGCGCCGAAGAGCTGCAGCTGGAGCGGGAGCGACTGGAGCCGCTCGCCGAGTTCGTCATACAGGTCAGCAGTCGTCGTCATGTCATCCCGTTCCTCGTTGAGCCACCCTCGCGGTCATCCATGGCGCAGGGCGGCCTGCGTCGCATCCGACGGTAGACCGCGGCGGGCGACCCGTGGCGGGCGACCGTAACGGCCCGGATCTCATTCTTCGGCACGACAGAAAAATGCAAAAAGTTCTGCGTAGGACGCGCCTGATGAATCACCGTTCTTCGTTCAGTGTGGTCTCAGCGCGGAAGACGACCCGGCACAGAACCACTCACAACGAAGGACATGACATGAACGCCTACCAAGACGACATCGACGCGATCGAAGCGCTCAAGCAGGAAGTCGGCAGCAGCTGGGATGCGATCAATGCGGAGTCGGTCGCCCGGATGCGCGCCCAGAACCGCTTCCGCACGGGCCTCGAGATCGCCCAGTACACCGCGGACATCATGCGCAAGGACATGGCCGAGTATGACGCCGACTCGTCGGTGTACACCCAGTCGCTCGGCGTCTGGCACGGCTTCATCGGCCAGCAGAAGCTCATCTCGATCAAAAAGCACCTGAAGACCACGAACAAGCGCTACCTGTACCTCTCGGGCTGGATGGTCGCCGCGCTGCGTTCGGAGTTCGGGCCGCTCCCCGACCAGTCCATGCACGAGAAGACGGCCGTGCCGGCCCTCATCGAGGAGCTCTACACCTTCCTCCGTCAGGCCGACGCTCGTGAGCTCGACCTGCTCTTCACGCAGCTCGATGCCGCCCGTGCCGCTGGAGACGAGACCTCGATCGAGCTCATCCAGACGCAGATTGACAACTACGAGACCCACGTCGTGCCGATCATCGCCGACATCGACGCCGGCTTCGGCAACCCGGAGGCCACGGACCTGCTGGCCAAGAAGATGATCGAGGCGGGCGCCTGCGCACTGCAGATCGAGAACCAGGTCTCGGACGAGAAGCAGTGCGGCCACCAGGATGGCAAGGTCACCGTCCCCCACGCGGACTTCATCGCCAAGATCAACGCGGTGCGCTACGCGTTCCTCGAGCTCGGCATCGACAACGGCGTGATCGTCGCGCGCACCGATTCGCTCGGCGCCGGCCTCACGCAGAAGCTCGCCGTGAGCCGCGCGCCCGGCGATCTCGGCGACCAGTACAACTCGTTCCTCGATGTCGAGGAGATCCCCGAGTCGGGGCTCAGCGACGGCGACGTCGTCATCAAGCGCGACGGCCGGCTCGTGCGCCCCAAGCGCCTCCCCAGCAACCTCTACCAGTTCCGCGAAGGAACCGGTGCCGAGCGCTGCGTGCTCGACAGCATCACGTCGTTGCAGAACGGCGCCGACCTGCTGTGGATCGAGACGGAGAAGCCGCACATCGGCCAGATCGCCGGCATGATGAACGAGGTCCGCAAGGTCATCCCGAACGCCAAGCTGGTCTACAACAACAGCCCGTCGTTCAACTGGACCGCCAGCTTCCGCCAGCAGGCCTACGACGCCTTCGTGCAGGAGGGCAAGGACGTCTCGGCGTACGACCCCACGAAGCTCATGAGCGTCGAGTACGACGACACCGAGCTGGCGAAGGTCGCCGACGAGAGAATCCGAACCTTCCAGCGCGACAGCTCGGCGCAGGCCGGTATCTTCCACCACCTGATCACGCTGCCCACGTACCACACGGCCGCACTGTCGACGGATGACCTGGCCAAGGGCTACTTCGCCGACCAGGGCATGCTCGCCTACGTCAAGGGCGTGCAGCGACGCGAGATCCGCGAGGGGATCGCCACGGTGAAGCACCAGAACATGGCCGGATCCGACATCGGTGACAACCACAAGGAGTACTTCGCCGGCGACTCGGCCCTCAAGGCCGGCGGCGAGCACAACACGATGAACCAGTTCTAGGACTCGTCCTCCAGCGCAGGACGATGCCGGTCTCCCCCAGAGGAGGCCGGCATCGTCGCATGCTGATCGAGCCCGTGCGAGCGTCCGGCCGGGTCAGCGGCCCGGGAGCTCCTCGCGCAGCCGGGGCTCGACGCGGTGCTCGGGCCGCACCCCCGCCTTGTCGGCGTAGAAGGCGCGAATACGATCCATGTCGGCCGCCACGTCACCCGTGAGCTCGAACGTCGGGCCGAGCCCGGTCGTCATCGTCGTGCGGTCGACGTACCCGAGGGTCACGGGCATCCCGGTCTCGCGCGCGATCCGGTAGAAGCCCGACTTCCAGTGAGTGTGCCCCGAGCGCGTGCCGTCGGGCGTGACGACGAGACTGAAGACCTCGCCCGACCGAATGCGCTCGACCACCTCGGCGACCACGCGGCCCGGTGCATCCCGATCGACGCGGATGCCGCCGAGCCGCGTCATGATCGGCCCGCGCCAGCCGGTGAAGAGGCTCTTCTTTCCGAGCCACCGGATGTGGATGTCGAGCCGCCAGGTGATGGCGAGCATGAAGACGAAGTCCCAGTTTGACGTGTGCGGCGCGCCGATCAGCAAAGTCGGGCGGTCGGGCGCGGGTTCGGTCACGAGACGCCACCGGCTGACGGTCCAGAACGCGCGGGCAGCGAGGCGGCGCAGGAGCATGCGACCAGCCTAGGTCGCCCCGCCCCGTCGACGGTCCCGGCACGAGCGCCATGAAGCTGACACAATCTCCGCATGACCGAGCCCTCGCCGACGCCGCAGCCGAACCCCGCTCCGTACGCGGCGCCCGACCGCCCGACCAACCTCATGGCGATCCTGTCGCTGGTGGCCGCGTTCGTCGCGCCGCCTGCGGGGCTCGTGCTGGGCATCCTCGCTCAGCGGGAGATCGCTCGCACGGGCGAGCAGGGAGCGGGGCTCGCGAAGGCCGGCGCGATCGTCGGCGGCGTGTTCACCGCGCTCATCGTCATGTTCGTCATCGCGTGGCTGGGCATGATCGTCTCGATCTTCGGCAGCTTCTTCTTCTGGACCCTTCCGCGCTGAGCGCACCATCATGCGCACCCTCACCGTCTGCAACTTCGTCACGATCGACGGCCGCTACGAGGACGACGATCACGACATCGCGTCGCTGTTCGAGCACCACCACGCCGATTACACCGGCACCGACACCTTCGACCACTACAACGCGGGGCTGCTGCGCGCGGCCGGCACGCTCCTGCTGTCGGGGCGGCGGTCTGCGCTCGGCAACCTCGGCTACTGGGCCGGCGTGCGCGGCGACCCGAGTGCGACGGCGATCCGCCGCGAGTTCGCCGAGCTGATCGAGCGCGTCGAGAAGGTCGTGGTCTCCGACACCCTCACCGAGGCGGACCTCGCCCCGTACCCGAACACCCGCATCGTGGCGGTGGCGGATGCTCGCGCCGAGGTCGCCCGCCTGAAGACGCTCGACGGGCCTGGCATTCTGATCCTGCTCGGGCGCATCCTCTGGAACGACCTCATGCACGCGGGCCTCGTCGACGAGCTGCACCTCGTGACGTTCCCGCTCATCGCCGGCGGGGGAGTGCCCCTCGTCGACGCGCGGCCGCCGGTCGCGCTGAAGCTGCTCGAGAGCCGCGCGTGGCCGGAGTCGGGCCAGGTGCTCATGCGGTGGCGGGTCGACCCGGCGGCGCCGCCTCTTCCCTGACCGACGCGCGCGGCAGTACGGTCAGCGCATGTCCCTCCCCGAGCTCAACTGGCTGGCCGTCCTCGCCGGCTTCGTCGTCTACTTCGTCACCGGCGCGATCTGGTTCGGGCCGAAGACCTTCTACCCGGCGTGGATGCGCGCGAAGGGCCTCGACCCCGCGGAGCCGCAGGGCTCGCACGGCATGGCGGTCGTGTTCGGCATGACCGCGCTCGGCGCGCTCGTGCAGGTGCTCGCGCTCGCCATCGTGCTCGGGTTCGTCGCTCAGGCGACGGGCGACCCGGTCGGGCCGCTCGGCGGCGCGCTCGGCGGCCTCCTCCTCGGCATCGGGCTCGTCGCGGCGAGCTCGCTCTCGCACCGGCTCTTCGGCGGCGACGGGTTCCGGGTGTGGGCGATCGAGGTCGGCGGCGACGTCGTCGGGCTGACGCTCGCGGGCCTGGTCGTCGGGCTCATCGGCTGAGGTCGCGCGCGTTCCGGACTGTTCGGGGCGACTCGTCCGCCCCCGGGCGCACGGATTGCCCCGAACAGTACGGATTGCGCTCGAGCACTACGCCCGCGCCGGGTGCGCGCACCCAGCCGCATCGGGCACGATGATCGCGTGGATGCTCCCCGCGCGCTCGCCGCCGCCCGAGCCGCCCTCGTCGAGGCCGCGGCCGCGCTCGCCGCGGCGGGTGCACGCCCCGAGCAGCTCGCCGCCACGGTCGCCGCGCACCGCGCCCTCGGGTTCATCCCCGTGCGCGAGAAGCTCCGCCGCACCGGCGAGGGATTCCTCCTCGGCGCCCTCCTCGCCACCCCGGCCGGAGACGCGTTCGAGCCCGGCCGCATCGTGCGCGCGAGCCGGCAGGTGCTGCCGGGCCACCAGTCGGCGAGCGCCCAGGAGCGCCGCGCCCTCCGGCAGCTCGCCCTCGACTCCGGCTTCGACGAGGGCGCGACGCTCGTGCTCGACTCCCGACCCATCCCGCTCGACGACCCGGAGGCGATGCGCGGCGAGCGAGGCCCGCTCGTCCTGCGCGAGACGGACGCGGGCGACGTCGAGGTCCTCATCCGCTGGGTCCCGTCCGCGCCCGACAGCGCGCTGCGCCCCCTCGCGGCCTACCTCGCCGAGCGCGTCGACCTCGCGCGGGGAGCCCTGGCCGCCGCCCGAACCGAGAGCGAGCATCCGTGACCGAATCGACGGGCCTCGACCCCGACGTCTTCGCCTTCTACGCCGAGCTCGAGCAGAACCAGAACCGCGACTGGTGGCTCGCGAACAAGGCGCGCTACGACGAGCGCGTGAGGGCCCCCGTCCAGCGGCTCGTCGACGCGCTCGGGGGCGAGTTCGGGCCCCTCAAGATCTTCCGGCCGTACAAGGATGTGCGGTTCAGCGCCGACAAGCGCCCCTACAAGGACCACCTGGGCCTCGTGAGCGCCGACCGCTCCGCCGGCACCTACTACCTGCAGGTCTCGCAGCACGGCCTCATGCTCGCCGGCGGGGAGTACCAGCCGAGCCGCGAGCAGCTCGCGCGGTTCCGCGAGATCTGCGACGACAACCGCCTGGTCGGCGACCTCGAGGCCGCGATCGATGAGGCCGCCGAGCGCGGCTTCGCGATCATGACGACGGATGCCCTCGCCACCGCCCCGCGCGGCTTCCGAGCCGACCACCCGAAGATCGCCCTGCTGAGGCTCAAGCGACTGGCGATCGCCGCCGAGCACGCCCCCGCCGACTGGATGACCGGCCCCGAGCTCGTCGACCGCGTACGCGCCGGCTGGCGCGTCGTCCGCGAGTGGAACGCGTGGCTCGCCGAGAACCTGCCCGCGCCCGTCGAGGGCGTCAGCTGACGCGGATCCGACCGCTCGGCCCATGCGCCCGGCATGACGCCGGATGACACGAAACGCGCAAGCCCCCTGTGCGGTGTCCGAGGTTCGACATAGTCTCGATTCCGTGCTTCTCGAGACCCACGTGCTGCAGGACACCGACCCCGACCTGCCCGACCTCCTCGGCGACGGGTTCGAGGTCGTCGGCGAGTCGTGGGGGGCCGAGCTCGCGCTCGACGGCGGCGCGGCCTCGTCGGCCGCTCTCGATCGCCTGCGCGGGTTCGTCGAGACGGCCCGCGGTGCCGGGCTCGAGATCCGCGAGCTCGACGCCCGCGATGCCGCGGCGATCGAGGCCCTCGACGCCGAGAGCTGGGCTGACGTGCCCACGACGCCCGCGACCGTGCACGCTCCCGTGACAGCGGCCGACGTGCGCGACTGGTCCTCGCGCGGCCGCCGCGCGTTCGGCGCCCTCGACGGCGACCGGCTCGTCGGCCTGTGCGTCGGCTCGGCCGGCGACAACGACTTCGTGGTCGTCGCCCCCGACCACCGCGGTCGCGGCATCGGCGTCGCCGTCGTCGCAGCATGGATGCTCGGGGCGATCGAGGCGGGCGAGCGCACCTTCTCGGCGGGCGGGGCTTCGCAGAACGCCCGCAGTCTCGCGATGATCCGAGCCGTCGGCTTCCGCGTCACGGAGCGCTGGCTCAGCCTGCAGCGCCCCTGACCCGAGCGCTGCTCCGCGAATCCATGTCAGCACTTCGGGCCGTCGTCAACCCCCTTCTCGCCCTCTCGCGCTGACCGTTAGCGTCAGGCCATACCGACAGGTCGTCGGAGGTCACGGCACGAGCCGGGGCGCGATCCGCGACCGGAAGGAGGCACCACCATGGCAACACTTCTCTGGATCATCGCGGCCATCCTCGTCATCGCGGGAATCGTCACGCTCGTCCGCGGTCAGATGCTGTGGGGCATCGTGCTGATCGTTCTCGGTCTGCTCGTCGGCCCCGGTGGCGTCAGCATCTTCACTTGATCGGGCTTGGCTAGGCCCTGAGCCCCCGATGTGATCAGGATCACGGCGCCCCCGGGCGCCGCACCCCGAGAGGCGGTGCCGCGAGAGCGGCCCGCCTCTCGGCATGTCCGGGCTTCCATCCGAGCGAGCGGATGCCCGGCTCGGGACTTTCGGCCCTGACCGGGCCGAGACCGGCGGGGCTACCGTGACCCCACGCGGCCTCGAGCCGCACCGGGAGGTCACCATGAGCCGCCGACGCCCCACCAGCCGCGCCGACATCCTCGCCCGCGCGACAGCGCCCCTCGCGCTCGCCTCCGTCATCGGCCTCGGGCTCGCCGGCTGCGTGCCGACCCCCGCACCCGAGCCCAGCGGCTCGAGCGCTCCGCCGACCGCGAGCCCGAGCGAGACGAGCACGCCGACCGCCGCTCCGCCGGAGTCGGAGGAGGTCGAGCTCTACTTCGCCGTGTCGCACCCGACCGACATCGACCTCATCCCCGAGACCCACGAGCTCGAGGTCGAGCCCGACGGCGATGTCCTCGCCGTCGCACTCGCAGCGATCACCGAGGGCGCGGTCGCGCCGACCGACCCCGACTACGCGAACCTCTGGCGCGACGTCCGGCTGCGAGGGATCGAGCGCGACGGCGACGTGCTCCGCGTCGACCTCGGCGGGCTCCTCCAGGGCGTCGGATCCGAGGCCGAGTTCGTCGCGATCGAGCAGCTGGTCTGGACGGCGACGGGCATCGAGCCGGGCATCCGCGCTCTGACCTTCACGGTCGACGGAGACGTCGTCGAGACGCTCGGCGGGCATGTGGATGCCCAGGGCGAGTTCGCACGCGGCCTGCCCGAGAGCACCCTCAGCCCGTTGCAGATCGACGCCCCGGCCGAGGGCGCGACGGTCATGAGCCCACTGCGGGCGAGCGGCGTCGCGTGCGTCTTCGAGGCGACCTTCGGGTGGGAGCTCCTGCAGAACGGGATGGTTCTCGAGGAGGGCTTCGCGATGAGCGACGAGTCGTGCCCGGCCCGCGCCCCGTGGAGCCTCGATCTCGGCCCGCGCCCGGAGGGGGAGTACACGCTCGTCATCACCGAGTACTCGATGAAGGACGGCTCGGTCGCGAGCACCGATACGAAGACCTTCACCGTCAGCGGGACGTGAGGGGCGCGCCGCGGCGGGCCGCGGCGCGGGCGGCTCAGCCCAGCAGGTCCTTCATCTGCGAGTAGATGAGCGCGGCCGCGCGCTTCGGAGACAGGCGGCTCAGGCGCGACATGATGCGGGCATCCTGCCCGATGAAGATCTCGTAGCTGCCCTTCTCGAGCGCCTCGATGATCTGGCGGGCCGCCTCGGGCGCCGGAGTCGTCCTGCGCGGCTTTCCCTCTCCGGCCTTCGCCGCCATCGCCGCCATCTCGGCCTCGGTCGCGATGCCCGAGTTGAGGGCGATGTTGGTGCCGATCCCGCCGGGGAACACACCCGTGACCTGGACCTTCGTCGCCATGAGCTCGGAGTGCAGGCCGCGCGTGAGCTGCGCGACGGCCGCCTTCGTCGCTCCGTAGACCGACTGGCCGGGGACGGGCGCATAGGCGCCCATGCTCGAGACGTTGAGGATGGCCGCCTCGGGCCGCGTCAGCAGCTCCGGGAGGAAGGCCTTGATCGTGTTGATCGTGCCGTAGAGATTGACGGCGATCACGCGCTCGATCTGGTCGGAGGCGAGGTCGTTGACGGGCACGAACTTCTGGATGATGCCCGCGATGTTGAGCAGACCGTCGACCTGGCCGTGCGCGGCGATGATCGCCGCGGGGAGCGCGTCGACCTCGGCGCGGTCGGCGATGTTGACGACGTGCGTCGAGATCGCCGAGCCGTGCGCGCCCGCGAGCGCCACCGTCTCGGCGAGCCCCGCCTCGCTGATGTCGATGGCGGCGACGCGCGCGCCCTTCGCGACGAGCTGGAGCGTCACCTCCCTGCCCATGCCGTTGCCGGCTCCGGTGACGGCGAGGACGGTGCCGGTGATCTTCATGCTGCTCCTTCGGGGCGGGGATGCGCGGCGCGCGCTGCCCTCAGGCTAGGAGCTTCGCGGCCGATCGTTCAGGGCCGAACGTCCCGCGTGTCGAGCGCCGGGGTCGACGCGTCCAGGTTCCGGTGCGACAGTGGATGCATGACCGTCATGCCGATGTTCCCGCTCGGCTCGGTGCTCTTCCCGTCGATGCCGACGGCGCTGCGCATCTTCGAGGAGCGCTACGTCGTGATGCTCTCCACGGTGCTGCAGGAGGAGCCCGCCGAGTTCGGCATCGTCCTCATCGAGCGCGGCTCGGAGGTCGGGGGCGGCGAGCAGAGGTTCCCCGTCGGCACGATCGCGCGCATCGCGCAGGTGCAGGCGAGCGAGGGGTTCATCGGGCTCGTGGCGCAGGGCACCGTGCGCGTCCAGGTCGAGGAGTGGCTCGAGGACGACCCCTACCCGCGCGCCCGGGTCACCGAGCTGCCCGAGCTCGAGTGGCACGACGCGCTCGGCCCGCTCTTCGACGAGGCCGAATCCACCGTGCGCCGGGCGCTCGCCCAGGCGAGCGAGTTCGTCGAGCAGCAGTGGGGCGCCGACGTCGAGCTGAGCGCGGACCCCGTCGAGGCGATGTGGCAGCTCGCGGGCATCGCCCCGCTCGGCCCGCTCGATCAGGTCAGGCTGCTGCGGTCGGAGGACGCCGAGACGCTCCTGCGCCAGCTCATTGAGCTCGCCAACGACGCGATCGAGGTGCTCGCGGTCACGTGGGACGACACCGACGACTTCCCCACCCCCGACGACTTCCGCGACGGCGACGCGTGACCGGGCTGGTCGCCTTCCCCATCCCGACCGACCCGGGCACGGCCTCGGCCGCGGGCCCGCTCTTCCTCGCGATGGGCGTCGCGACGGTCGCCGTGCTCGTCTGGCAGGCCGTCCGCTACTTCCGCGACTCGCGCGACGACGACGACTGAGCCGCGAGCCGCGAGCCGCGAGCCCTCAGCCGAGACCGGTGCCCGTAGCGTGCCGCCCGCGCTCGAGGAGGACGGCGATCGCGGCCGTCATGAGCGCCGCGACCAGGAGCGCGCCGTAGACCGTGCGATTCGCGAGCAGGGAGTCGGAGATCGGGGGCGTCGGCACGATCATGATCACGAGCGACAGCACCGCCGTGAGCGCGAAGACCGCCCAGGCGCCGCGCCGCGCCCACCCCGCCGACCGCAGCGCCCCGAACAGCAGGGTCAGGTGCCCGGCAGGGATGAGCAGCAGCACGGGGATGTCGAGGGGCGTTCCCGTGGGCGCTCCGGCGTAGTCGCTGCCGAGGAGCTCGTTGGCCACGAGGAGGATGACGATCGGCACGGCGAGCATGACCGCGCCGATGCGCCCCATCGCGCCGAGCCACGGCGTGAGCGCGAGGCCGAGAAGGGTGGCAGCGCCGAGCAGCACCGCGGTCGCGGGCGACAGGTGGCCGAGCACCGGGTCGAGCTGTCGGGGCGCGAGGGCCGCGGCGGCGAGCGCGAGGCCGACGAGCACGAGCAGCGCGACGAGCATGCCCATCGCGATGCGCGGAGCGGTCCGAAAGCGGGTCGTCGGCCGAGCAGCGGGTGCGGTCATCATGGCGCGACCTCCTCCATCACGAGGGCTGGGTGGCGCCAGTATCCTCCTGCGTCGGCGCAGGCACCAGGGGCGGTCGCCCCGCGGCGGCGCGGATGCTCAGCGCGCGCCGCGCGCCATCCAGGCCTCGACCTCGTCGGCCGTGCGGGGGATGCCCGCCGACAGGCTCTCGCAGCCGTCGGCCGTCACGAGCACGTCGTCCTCGATGCGCACTCCGATGCCGCGGTACTCCTCGGGCACGGTGAGGTCGTCGGGCTGGAAGTAGAGGCCCGGCTCGATCGTGAACACCATGCCCGGCTCGAGGATGCCGTCGAGGTAGAGGTCGCGCCGCGCCTGCGCGCAGTCGTGCACGTCGAGTCCGAGGTGGTGCGAGGTGCCGTGCACCATGTAGCGCCGGTGCTGGCCGCCGTCGGGCTGCAGCGCCTCCTCGGCCGACACCGGGAGCAGTCCCCACTCGGCCGTGCGGCGCGCGATGACCTCCATCGCCGCGGCGTGGATCTCGCGGAACCGGATGCCCGGCCGCACGATCGCGAAGGCCGCGTCGGCGGCCTCGCGCACGGCCTCGTACACCCGGCGCTGCACCTCCGTGAACGAGCCGCTCACCGGGAGCGTGCGGGTGATGTCGGCGGTGTAGTAGCTCTCGAGCTCGACGCCCGCGTCGATGAGGATGAGGTCGCCGGGGAGGACGGGGCCGTCGTTGCGCGTCCAGTGCAGGATGCACGCGTGCGGCCCGCTCGCAGCGATCGTGTCGTAGCCGACGGTGTTGCCCTCGGCGCGCGCTCGGCGGTCGAAGGAGCCCTCGACGAGGCGCTCGCCGCGGGGGTGCGCGACGATCTCCGGCAGGTCGGCGATGACGTCGTCGAAGCCCTGTCGGGTCGCGGCGACCGCGAGGCGCATCTGCTCGATCTCGAACGCGTCCTTCACGAGGCGCAGCTCGCTCAGGTCGCGCGCGAGGTCGGCGTCGCGCTCGACGCGCTCGCCGAGCGCGGCTTCGGGGTCGGCGTCGGCGTCGGCGGCGGTCGGACCCGCGAGGAGCAGGCGCTGAGCATCCACCCGCTCGGTGATGGCGGGGTCGGCCTCGCGCACCAGGATCGTGTCGGCGTCGAGGGAGTCGAGCACGGACTCGAGGTCGCCGAGGCCGCGCGTGGCGAGCGCGAGGTCGGCGGCGACGTCATCGGCGGTGGGGCGCGGGCCCGTCCAGAACTCGCCGATCTCGGGGTTCGCGTAGAACTCGTCCGAGTCGCGGCCCGCGGCCTCGCGGAAGTAGAGGACGGCGTCGTGGCCGTCGGGCTCGCCGGCACCGCTCGATCGCGGCTCCAGGACGAGCACGCTGCCCGGCACGGTGTCGGAGCCCCAGCCGGTGAGGTGCGCGAAGGCGGAGTGGGCGCGGTACGGGTAGTCGGTGTCGTTCGAGCGCTGCTTCGCGGGGCCGGCCGGGATCACCACGCGCGCGGTCGGGTGCAGCGCCGAGATGCGGGCGCGGCGCTCGGCGGCGAAGGCCGCCTGCTCGCGCGGTCCGGTCGCGCGGCTCGGGCGCTCGGCCCAGCCCTGCGAGATGTACTCCTTGAAGGCGTCGGAGCCGGGCGTCGTCGAGCGGTTCGCGGTCGCGCGCGGGGCATCCTTCTGATCGGTCTCAGCCATGCGCCCATCCTCCCACCCCAGGCCGGGCGGGGGCAGGGGATGCTCGCGTGCGCGCCCGATCAGGGGACGAGCCGCGCGACCACGGGGCGGTGGTCGCTCCCCGCGTCGTCGACCGTCGTGATGACCCGGAAGGAGCGGATCTCGAGATCGGGCGTCGCGAGCACGTGGTCGATCGGCGCGCCCAGGAGAGCGGGCAGGCGCGTCGGCCACGTGCCGACCGCGCCGTTGCCCGTCACGAGGGCGGCGTCGACGCACGAGCCGAGCCCGGGGCCGTCGTCGGTCGCCGTGAAGTGGTCGGCCGTGGCGTTGAGGTCGCCGGCCATGATGACGCGCTCGCCCGTGCACACCTCGTCGAGCCACGCGAGGTCGGCCCGCCAGTTCTCGAGCTCTCCCGGCACGGGCGAGATCGGGTGCACGCCGATGATCGTCGGCCCCACACCGGAGATCGGGCGCAGCACGATGCTCGGCAGGACGGTCGTCGAGCCGACCGAGTCATCGCGCGCGTACTCGCCCACCTCGACCGAGATGAGCACGCTCGTCGAACGGGCCTTGAGCTCGAGCTCGGGGTCGAACTCGAGCGTGTGCACCCACATCGGGCGGCCGGCATCGCGCAGGATCTCGGCGACGACGACCGCGGTCTCCTCCGTCGTCTCGGGCAGGACGATGACATCGGCCTGCTCGGCCGCGGCGAGATCGGCGATCACGCCAGGACCGGTCGCGTCCCCGAGGGTGTTCCAGGCGAGGACGACGAGCTCGTCGTCGGCGGGCGGGGGCAGGGCATCCGCCCCGAAGCCGCGACTGGAGAGCACGGCGAGATTGATCGCCGCGAAGGCGATCGCGATGACCGCGAGCCCGGCGAGGAAGCGCCGCGCGCCCGCCCACAGGGCCGCGATGATCAGCAGCGTGATCGCGACGAGGACGGCGACGAGCGAGCTGAGCCCGCGCAGCGAGACGAGTTGGGCGATGACCGGCGCCCCGGCGAGCCCGAACAGGCTCGGCCACGCGACTACGAGGAGCGCCGCGGCGACGCCGAGCAGCAGGGCGGCGGCGGCGGAACGGCGGATCATGACCTCGTGAGCCTATCCCGCGCGATCGCGCGCGCCCCCGAGCGCGGATGCCCGGCTCGCGCGGAGCCGAGCCCGACCTTCCCCTGCGTAGCATGAGGAGCATGCCGCGCCCCACGATCGACCTGCACAGCCACAGCAGCGTCTCGGACGGCACGGAGACCCCCACGCAGCTCGTGCGCGCGGCGATCGCCGCGGGGCTCGACACTCTCGCGATCACCGACCACGACTCGACGGCCGGGTGGGACGAGGCGGTCACCGCGGCGGCCGGGAGCGGGCTGCAGATCGTGCGCGGGATGGAGCTCTCGACCCGCTACGAGTGGCGCAGCGTGCACCTGCTCGGCTACCTCTTCGACCCGCACGACGCCGACCTCGTCGCCGAGACGGGCCGCATCCGCGACGATCGCCTGACGAGGGCCGAGCGCATGGTGTCGCGCATCTCCGAGGACTACGACGTCACGTGGGACGACGTGCTCGCCCAGTCGGGCGGGGTGTCGATCGGCCGCCCTCACATCGCCGACGCGCTCGTCGCGCGCGGCATCGTCCGCACGCGCAGCGAGGCGTTCGAGTCGATCCTGCACTTCCGGGCCGGGTACTACCTGCCGCACGCCGCCCCGACCGTTCTCGACGGCGTGCGCATCATCGCGAACGCGGGCGGAGCGCCGGTCATCGCTCACCCGGCGACGCGCGGTCGCGAGGCCGTCATCGATGAGGGGATGCTCGAGCAGCTCGTCGACGCCGGTCTCGTGGGCCTCGAGGTCGACCATCGGGAGAACACCGACGCGGGCCGCGCGACGCTGCGCGACTGGGCGCGCCGCTACGACCTCGTGATGACCGGATCGAGCGATTACCACGGCGACGGGAAGCCCAATCGACTGGCCGAGAACACGACGGACCCCGAGGCGCTCGAGGTGATCGTCGCCCGGTCGCGCGGCGTCGCTCCCGTTCGCGCCTGAGGGCGGTCGGCGCGGGCGACGGCGCGAGGGGCGTACCGTCGGTGTCCTGCCGGCGCCGGCGAGCGGCTCGGCGCGACGACCGGGAGGCGATGCCGCGTGATCACCGAGCTGGGCCCGAACGAGATCTTCGTCTTCGGCTCCAACCCCGACGGCTGGCACGCGGGAGGCGCCGCGAAGACCGCGCTCGACCGCTTCGGCGCCGTGTGGGGCGAGGGCCACGGCCTGCACGGCCGCTCGTACGCGGTCGACTCGATGAGCGGCCTCGGCGTGCTCGAGGAGGAGGTGCGGACTCTGCTCGAGTTCGCGACCGATCACCCCGAGCTGAGGTTCCTCGTCACGCCGATCGGTACCGGGATCGCCGGCTACGACCCCGAGGAGGTCGCGCCGTTCTTCGTCGGCGCGCCCGCCAACGTCGTGCTTCCCGGCGAGTTCTCGGCGGAGTGATCGGCGTCGGCCTTGGCCGCGTCGGCGCGATGGGCGTCGTCCGCTCCCGTCGATTCCGGCGCGCCCGGAGCGCCGTGCGCGCCGGGGCCCGGCACCGCCGGGGTCGCTCGTCGCACCATGAGCACGAGCGGGATCGTCACGAGGGCGATGATCGCGCCGACCGCGAAGGCCGCGCGCACGCCCTCGGCCGTGACCGAGTCGGTGGTCGCGCCGCCGGGGCCCGCGAAGGCCGACGAGACGGAGATGAACAGTGCGATGCCCGCGGCGCCCGCGACCTGCTGGATCGTGCCGACGATCGCGCTGCCGTACGAGCTGAGCTGCGGCGTGAGCGACGACATGCCGTTCGTGATGAGCGGCGTGAACAGCAGCGCGAGCCCGAGGCTCGTGCCGAGGTTCGCGACCGTGACGAGCCAGAGCGGCGTCGTCGCGGTGAAGAGCGTCATGCCCCACAGCGACCCCGAGAGCACGAACGCGCCGGGGATGACGAGCGAGCGCGGGCCGACGCGGTCGTACCGGCGGCCGATGATCGGCGCGGCGAACGCCATGAGCAGGCCGCCGGGCAGGATGAGGAGGCCCGAGACGACGGCCTCCGCGCCCAGGACATCCTGGACGTAGAGCGGGATGAGGATGATCGCCCCGAAGAGCGCCATCGACGCGATCGTGACGGTCGCGATCGCGAGCGCGAACTCGCGCGAGGCGAAGGTGCGCAGGTCGAGCAGGGCGCCGTCCGTGCGCTGCAGGACGACCTGCCGCCAGGCGAACAGGCCGATCGCGACGACGCCGATGCCGAGGGCGATGAGGCCGGGCACGAGCTGCGCGCCGCCGCGCTCGCCGAGCAGGCTCAGCCCGTAGACGAAGCCTCCGAAGCCCGGGATCGACAGGGCGACCGAGAGCAGGTCGAGCCGGACCGGGCGCTGCTCGCCGACGTTGACGATGCGCGCGGCACCGAGCGCGAGCGCGCCGATCGCGAACGGCATCATCGTGATGAAGAGCCAGCGCCAATCGGCGACCGAGAGGATGATGCCCGAGACGGTCGGGCCGAGCGCGGGCGCGACCGAGATCACGATCGAGATGTTGCCGACGACGCGGCCGCGCATGTGGGCGGGCACGAGCGCGAACACCGTCGTGAACAGCAGCGGCATCATGATCGCCGTGCCGCTCGCCTGCACGATGCGCGCGATGAGCAGCACCTCGAAGCCGGGCGCCACGGTCGCGATCGCGGTGCCGATCGTGAAGAGGGTCATCGCCGCGAGGAACATGCGCCGCGTCGGGAAGCGCACCATGAGGAAGCCGGTGATCGGGATCACGACGGCGAGCGTGAGCATGAACGCGGTCGTGAGCCACTGAGCCGCCGAGGCCGTGATGCCGAGGTCGTCGATGAGCTCGGGGATCGCGACGCCCATGAGCGTCTCGTTGAGGATCACGACGAACGCCGAGACCAGCAGGAGCCGGATCACGAGCATGTTGCGCGCGTGCTCCGGCGACTCGACGGTCGACGGCGTGGTCGCGGGGGAGGAGGGGGAGGAAGTCACGGGTCTCCGAGGCGGTCGGCTGCGAAGCGAGGGGATGCGCGGCGGTGGCCGCGACAGCACAACCTACTCCGGGCCTCCGTCATTCCCGTCCGTGAGGAATCCGCAGAGCGAGTTCCCCTCGGACGGGTCGACGACTAGGACTGCGCGGCGGCCGTGCCCTCGCCCGAGCCGCCCTGCCCGGCTCCGCCGGAGCCTCCCGAGCGACGGCGACGACGACGGCGCTTGGCCGCGGGCGTCGAGCCGTCGGCCGCGGGCGACGCGGCGGGAGCATCCGTCGTC
>NZ_JAUSMI010000076.1 GCF_030645145.1 Microcella sp.
TACGACCAGGGCATGCGCGTGCGCCGCGAGGTGCTCTCCGACGCGCACGTCGACCGCGCGATCGCCGGCACGACGCCGTCGACGGCCGACTTCCAGGACCTCATCACGCGCTACGCCTGGGGCGAGATCTGGACGCGCCCCGGTCTCGACCGCCGCTCGCGCTCGATCGCCGTGCTCAGCTCGATGATCGCCCTCGGCCACGAGGAGGAGTTCGAGATGCACGTTCACGCCGCGCTGCGCAACGGCCTCGCTCCCGACGAGATCATCGAGGTGATCCTGCAGAGCGCGATCTACGCGGGCGTGCCGGCGGCCAATACGGCGTTCCGTCTCGCGCGGCCGATCCTCGACGCGGCGCGCGCGGCCGATTGATCCTGCCCTGCGTCACCCGCAGGCAGCGCTCAGACGAGCCCCTGCCGCTCGGGCAGCAGATCGATCGACCCGATCGCCGCGAGAGCGAGCCCCATGGCCCGCGCCTCGTCGGTGAAGAGGCTCGACTGAACTCGCGCCGAGGTGATGCGCAAGGATTCGTCGCGCGAGAGGCCGAACCAGCCGCACACGATCTCGATCCCGTGCGGGGTCACGCGCCAGAGCTTGTCGGCGTCCTTGACGCACGCGTCGTCGACCGAGAGCGCCTCGAGGCGCGAGTCGTGCCCGTCGATGATGGCCACGACGCGCGCGATGACGTCGGCGGGATGCCCGAGGTCGCCGAGGATCTCCGTCGCGATCCGCGCGCCCTCCGTCTCATGCTGGCGCACGAGGTCGGGCCGCCCCCCACCCGGCGCGATCGCCTCGAGGATCTGGTCGTCCGGCACGGTGGACCATCCGGTGTCGTGCAGCAGGATCGCCGGCAGGACGACGCTCTCATCCGCCCCTGGCACGCGAGCGACGAGCGCGCGCGCGAGGCCGTAGGCGTAGAGGGTGTGCGTGTCGTTGTTCCGCACCCGCAGGTGCGCGCGGGCTCGCTCCCAGATGGCGGCGTCGCGCTCGCTGAGCGTGAGATAGCCGGGCACGGCCTCGGCCGGCGGGATGTGTCCGCGCACGTCACGGTGGTATCGCGTGCTCGTCGGTGAGCTCATACTGCGACCGTCGCACCGAGCCGCGAGCGGCACAACTAAGCTTCCGCTCACCGGAAGTGCCGAGCATCCGGCCGCAAGGAGGCCCCGATGGCTGACGACGCAGGGCGAGCGACCCCGCCCGCGAGCGTGACCGGTCGCGTGCTGTCGATCCTGTCGGTGTTCGAGAAGAGCCTCGCACCGCGAAGCCTCACCGAGATCAGCGCCGAGACGGGTCTCGCGCTGAGCACGACGCACCGACTCGTGGGCGAGCTCGAGGAGTGGGGGGCCGTGCAGCGCGACCCCAACGGCCGCTACCAGATCGGACTCCGCCTGTGGGAGCTCGGCCAGCACGCCGGCCGGCAGGTGCGCGACATCGCCCGCCCGCTGCTGCAGGACCTGTACAGCCTCACCCAGCGGACCGTGCACATCGCCATCCGCGAGAACGGCGAAGCGCTCTACATCGATCGCGTCTACGGAACCCGCCGCGTGCCGCAGGCCTCGCGCGTCGGAGGCAGGCTGCCGCTGCACGCGACCGCCGTCGGCAAGGTCCTGCTCGCGTTCGATGAGCCGTGGGTGCGCGAGGCGATCCTCGCCCAGCCGCTCGAGAGCCGCACCCCGCACACGCACGTCGACCCCGTGGCGCTGCGCAAGGAGCTCGAGCTCGTCCTCGAGCGCGGTTACGCCGTCGCGATCGAGGAGGTTCGCGAGGGGTCGGCGTCGATCGCTGTGCCGATCTTCCAGCGCACCGGCGGCATCGGCGCGGCTCTCGGGCTCGTCGACGAGCGCGGCGAGGCCGACGCGCTCGAGCGGCACCTGCCCGCCATGCGCGGCATCGCGCGACGCATCGAGGCGAGCGTCGGCGCGTTCCCGCTGCGCAGCCTCGGCATTCGCCCGTCGAACGCCCGCCCGTAACTCGCTTCCACTGAGCGGAAGTCGCCGTATCGGTGCGACCGCCCCGGGTCTCTAATGAACCCAGCGCACCGACGCGCTGCCGGACCACGAAGGAGTCGTCATGGCCACCGACATCACCACCGCCCCCGCCTCGACGGGCGGCTGCCCCGTCGACCACGGGCAGTTCGGCGCCGCGAGCCACGACGCGAGCGGCTACACCGCCGAGAACCACTACGGGTACGAGCCGTTCGACATGACGGACCCGTTCCCCTCCTACGAGCGGCTGCGCAAGAACGCCCCCGTGCACTTCGACGAGCGGATCGGCTACTGGGTCGTCACGCGCTACGACGACGTCAAGGCCGTCTTCGACGACTGGGAGACCTTCTCGAGCGAGAACGCCCAGGCGCCGATCCGCCCCCGGAGCGAGGGCGCGAAGAAGATCATGGAGGAGGGCGGCTTCACCGCGTACTCGGGTCTCTCGGCCCGCGTTCCCCCGGAGCACACCCGCATCCGCGCCATCGCGCAGCGCGCGTTCACGCCGCGTCGCTTCAAGGTGCTCGAGCCGACCATCCGCGAGAACACGATCGCGGCCCTCGACGCCATGCTCGCCTCGCCCGACGGCACCGGCGACTTCCTCACCGACGTCGCGTACGACATCCCCACCATCACGATCCTCACGCTGCTCGGCGTCGACCCGGCCATGGTGCCCACGTACAAGCGCTGGAGCGACTCGCGCGCCGCGATGACCTGGGGCGACCTGACCGATGACGAGCAGCTGCCGCACGCTCGCAACCTCGTCGAGTACTGGCAGGAGTGCATCCAGCTCGTCGTGAAGGCGCACCGCGACGGCGGCGACAGCCTCGTGAGCGACCTCGTGCGCTCCCAGGAGGGCGGCGCCGAGATCAGCGACCACGAGATCGCCTCGCTCTGCTACAGCCTGCTGTTCGCCGGCCACGAGACGACGACGACCCTCATCGCGAACTCGGCGCGCGTGCTGCTGAGCCACCGCGCGCAGTGGGAGCGCCTGCTCGAGGACCAGAAGCTCATCCCCGGCGCGATCGACGAGGTGCTGCGCTACAGCGGCTCGATCCTCGCCTGGCGCCGCCGCGCGCTCACGGATGCCGAGATCGGCGGCGTCGCCGTGCCGAAGGGCGCCGACATCCTGCTCGTCATGGGCTCGGCCAACCGTGACGAGGCCGTGTTCGACAAGCCGGACGAGTTCGACATCACGCGGCCGGACGCTCGCAGCCACCTGTCGTTCGGCTACGGCATCCACTACTGCCTCGGCAATCAGCTCGCCAAGCTGCAGGCGAAGATCGTGCTCGAGGAGACGATCGCCCGCGCCCCGCAGCTCCGCCTGGTCGAGGGCGCCGAGATCGCCTTCGGCGAGAACCTCTCCTTCCGCGCCCCCACCTCCGTTCCCGTCACCTGGAAGGCCTGACATGACTGCGCCCGCGTACATCCAGTTCTTCGACGGCGGCGAGCCCGCCGCCCACGACCTCCTCGGCGGCAAGTGCGCCTCGCTCGTCGCCCTCACCGAGGCCGGCCTGCCGGTGCCTCCCGGCTTCGCCGTCACGACGGTCGCCTTCGACGCCTTCATCCACGCCGCCGGCATCGCCGATGACATCCACCGGATGCTCCGCACGATCGATCCCGACGACACCGACAGCATCGACGCGGTGTCCGAGCAGATCCGGGCCGAGATCACCGGCCGCCCGGTGCCGACCGAGATCCACGACGCCTTCACGGTCGCGTACGAGTCGCTGCAGTCGCGCTTCGAGGCGCCCGCGCCCGTCGCGGTACGGTCGTCGGCCACCGCCGAGGACCTGCCCGACGCGAGCTTCGCCGGCCAGCAGGACACCTATCTGTGGCTCATCGGCCGCGACGAGGTCTCCGCGCACGTGCGCCGCTGCTGGGCATCCCTCTACACGTCGCGCGCGATCGTCTACCGCCTCAAGAACGGCATCCCCAACGAGGGCCTGTCGATGGCGGTCGCCGTGCAGAAGATGGTCGATGCCCGCACCGCCGGCGTCGCCATGACGATCGACCCGGTGAACGGCGACAAGTCGACGATCGTCATCGATGCCTCATGGGGCCTCGGCGAGCTCGTCGTCTCGGGCACCGTCACGCCCGACAACCTCCGCGTCGATAAGGTCATGAAGATCGTGTCGGAGGAGATCATCGGCTCGAAGCACATCGAGCTCGTCCCCGATGTCGCCGCGCGCGGCGTCGTCGAGCGCGAGGTCGAGCCCGAGCGTCGCACCGTGCGCTGCCTGAGCGACGCCGACGTCGCCGCGATCGCCGCGATCGCGAAGCGGGCCGAGAAGCACTTCGGCTGCCCGCAGGACATCGAGTGGGCGATCGACCGCGGGCTGCCGGAGGGCGAGAACCTCCTGCTGCTGCAGTCGCGCCCCGAGACCGTCTGGTCGATCAGGACCACCGAGCCCTCGACGGCGACGTCGGGATTCGGCATCGAGAGCATCACCCGCTCCCTTCTCACCCAGATCGGGCGCTGACCGGTCGAACCCGGGTCGGCCGCTGACCGCGGCCGACCGCCTTCCCAACCCCGCACCACCTCTCTGCCCTGCTGAAAGGACCCGCATGTCAACGACGACTGCCGCCCCCTCGCTCGAGGGGGAGTCGACCGCCTCCCGGTCGTTCCCGAGCCCCTACGACCAGGCCCCGCCGGCCGGGGCCGAGGGCTGGAAGGACCTCTACGCCTACAACCTCGTCTTCCAGGACAACCGCCGCGCGGTCGAGGAGGCGAAGTTCTGGTTCTGCGACAGCCAGCACTGGCCCACCGTCACGAAGCCGTTCGAGACGATCGGCTTCGAGTTCGCCGTCGGCTGCCTCGGCCAGTACAACTCGCGGCAGCTGCTGATCCCGACCGCGAACGGCATCGAGTACCGCATGCACAACGGCTACCTCTACATGTCGCCCGTCGCGGTCGCGCCGGAGCAGATCGAGGCGCGCGTTCCGCAGTTCATGGAGCGCGCCGGCCACTACTTCCAGAACTGGGAGAGCCTGCTGCAGAACTGGCACGTGAAGCTGCGCGCCACGATCGACGAGATGGAGTCGATCGACTTCTCGGCCCTCCCCGAGAAGATCGCGCTCGACGACGTGCTCAGCGGCAAGGGCACGGGCCCCGGCACCGAGCTGCTCGGCGACTACGACCGCATGATCGCGCTCGCTTACCGCGCCTGGCAGTACCACTTCGAATTCCTCAACCTGGGCTACGTCGCCTACCTCGACCTGTTCATGTTCTGCAAGTCGGTGTTCCCGCGGATCTCCGACCAGGCGATCGCGACGATGGTGCAGGGCGTCGACATGGAGCTCTTCCGCCCCGACGACGAGCTGAAGAAGCTCGCGAAGCTCGCGGTCAAGAACGGCCTCACCGACGTGTTCGCCGACACCTCCGACGCCGACGCGCTCCTCGCGGCGATCGGCGGCCGCAGCGGCGGCGCCGAGTGGCTCGCGCAGTGGAAGGAGTCGCAGGATCCGTGGTTCAACTTCACCACAGGCAACGGCTTCTACGCCCACGACGAGTACTGGCGCGATGTGCCCTCGACGCCGCTCGCGTTCATCAAGGGCTACATCGATCGCATCCACGCCGGTCACGACATCGATCGCGACATCCAGCACCTCATCGTCGAGCGCGACCGCATCACGGAGGAGTACGCCGAGCTGCTCGACGGCGAGGCCCTCGAGACCTTCCGCGGCAAGATCGGTCTCGCGCGCACGGTGTACCCGTACGTCGAGAACCACAACTTCTACATCGAGCACTGGACGATGGGCGTGTTCTGGCGCAAGATGCGTCAGCTCTCGGGCGTGCTGCAGGCCGAGGGCTTCTGGCCGCAGGCGAACGACATGTTCTACCTGCGTCGCGACGAGGTGCGCGAGGTTCTCTTCGACTACGTCAACGGGTGGATGGTCGGCGCACCGGCGATCGGGCCCGACTACTGGCCCGCCGAGGTCGAGCGTCGCCGCGGCATCATCGCCGCGCTCGAGACCGCCCGGCCGCAGCCCGCCCTCAACACCCCGCCGGAGGTCATCACCGAGCCCTTCACGCTCATGCTGTGGGGCATCACGACCGAGCAGATCCAGAACTGGCTCGGCGAGGGCGACCAGGTCGAGGGCACTCTCAAGGGCATGGCGGCCTCACCCGGCATCGCCGAGGGCCCTGCGCGCGTCATCTCGAGCGCGAGTCAGCTGAGCGAGGTGCAGGACGGCGACATCCTCGTCGCTCCCGTCACCGCCCCGAGCTGGGTGCCCGTGTTCGGCAAGATCCGCGCGACCGTGACCGACATCGGCGGAATGATGAGCCACGCGGCGATCGTCTGCCGCGAGTACGGCATGCCCGCCGTCACGGGAACGGGCACCGGCTCGACCGAGATCCGCACCGGTCAGATGATCCGCGTCGACGGCAACACCGGCACCGTCACGATCCTCGACTGAGCGATCGCACCGGACCAGACAGCAGAGATCCAAGGAGACGATGATGACGACCACGCGGAATCCGCGCACGGTGATCGTGACGGGGGCAGGAGGCGGCCTCGGCCGCGCCTTCGCCGAAGCGTTCGCCACCCTCGGTGACCGCGTGCTCGTCGCCGACATCGATGAGCCCGCCGCGACGCGCGTCGCGGCGGGCCTCGACGGGGCGATCGCCGTCGGCGTCGACGTGACGCGCGCCGACTCGACCGACGCCCTCGCGGCGGCCGCGGCCGAGCTCGGCGGCGGGCGCATCGACGTCATCGTCAACAACGCCGCGATCTACGCGACGCTCACGCGCTCGCCGCTCGAGCAGATCGCCGAGGCCGAGTGGGATCGCGTCATGGCCGTGAACGCCAAGGGGCCCTGGCAGGTCGTGCGGGCGTGCTCGCCGCACCTCGGCGAAGGCTCGCGCATCATCAACATCTCGTCGGCGACGGTCATGAGCGGCTCGGCCCACTGGGCCCACTACGTCGCGAGCAAGGCCGCCGTCATCGGGCTCACGCGCGTCATGGCGACCGAGCTCGGCCCGCGCGGCATCACGGCGAACACCGTGGCCCCGGGCTTCACCCTCACCGAGGCGAGCCACGCTCTCATCGAGGGCGCCGAGACGTACGGCGTCGAGCGCAGCGCGCTGCGACGCCCCATCCAGCCCGACGACATCGTCGGCACCGTGCTGTACCTCGCCGACGAGGCGAGCCGCTCGGTCACCGGGCAGACCCTCGTCGTCGACGGCGGCCGTCAGTACCTCTGACGCCCGCCGCCCACTCACACCACCAGGAGGAATCGTGACCACCGTCATCTACACCGCCTACGACGGCACCGAGACCATCGTCGAGGGAACGCCCGGCGTCTCCGTCATGGAGACCGCGCTGCGCAACGGCGTGCCCGGCATCGTGGGCGAGTGCGGCGGCAGCATGTCGTGCGCCACGTGCCACGTCTTCGTCTCGGACGAGACGGCCGCTATCGCCGGCGAGATGAGCGAGCTCGAGGACGAGATGCTCGACGGCACGGCCGTCGACCGCGAGGACTGCTCGCGACTCTCGTGCCAGATCAAGCTCCTCGAGGGCGAGACCTACCGCGTCACGACGCCCAGCGAGCAGGTGTGACATGGCGGCTCCCCACAGCGACGCGACGCTGATCGTCGGCGCCTCGCAAGCCGGCGTGCAGCTCGCCGCGACGCTCCGCGAGCTCGGCGACACGCGCCCCATCGTGCTCGTCGGCGACGAGCCTCACGCTCCCTACCAGCGCCCGCCGCTGTCGAAGGCGTACCTCCAGGGCGAGACCACGAGCGACGACCTCATCTTCCGCACCGACGACTGGTTCGCGCAGCACGATGTCGAGGTCGTCACGGGCGAGACCATCGCCGCGATCGAGAGACACGCCCTCGGCGGCGGCGAGGCGGTCACCGCGACCGGCCGCCGCATCCCTTTCGCGCGCCTCGCGCTCACGACGGGAGCCGCGCCCCGCCGACTCGACCTGCCCGGCATCGACCTGCCCGGCGTGCACTACCTGCGCACCGCCGACGACGCCGCCGCGATCGCCGAGGGCCTCGCCACGGCTCGCTCGCTCGTCGTCATCGGCGGAGGCTTCATCGGCCTCGAGGTCGCCGCCTCGGCCCGCAAGCGCGGCGTCTCCGTGACCGTGCTCGAGGCCGCCCCGCGCCTGGTCGGCCGCGTCGTCTCGGAGCAGACGAGCGCGTTCTACCTCGACGCGCACCGGCGCCGCGGCATCGATGTGGTGCTGGATGCCCGCATCGCCGGCATCGAGGGCGCCGACGCCGCGACCGGCGTGCGTCTCGATGACGGCACCGTGATCCTCGCCGACGTCGTGCTCGTCGGCATCGGCGTCGTGCCCCGCACGGAGCTCGCCGAGCAGCTGGGCCTCGAGGTCGACGGCGGCATCGTCGTCGACGCGGCATGCCGCACCTCCGACCCGGCGATCGTCGCGGCGGGCGACTGCGCACTCATGCCCAACCCCTATGCGCGCGGCGCGCTGCCCCGCGTGCGCCTCGAGAGCGTGCACAACGCGCTCGAGCAGGCGAAGGTCGCGGCGGCGACCCTGATGGGCGACCCGCACGAGTACCGCACGACGCCCTGGTTCTGGTCGGACCAGGCCGACATCAAGCTGCAGATCGCCGGGCTCTCGACCGGCTACGACGCGACGGTGCTGCGCGGCGAGCCCGAGACCGAGAGGTTCTCGGTGCTCTACTACCGCGACGGCCAGCTGCTCGCAGCCGACTGCGTCAACCAGCCGCTCGACTTCATGGCGGTGCGCTCGGCTCTCGGCCGCGGCGCGACGATCCCGCCCGAGGCGGCCGCCGACACCACCCTCCCGCTCAAGAAGTCCGTGGTCGAGCCGGCCGCGCCCTCGCTCGTCTGATCCAGGAGCCCGCCATGCCTCTCCCCACCGCTCTCGCCGTCGACACCTCGCCCATCCAGGGCGATCCCTCGATCACCGACCTCGATCCGCTCTGGCGCGCGATCGTGACCGAGTCGCGCACCCGCTCGAACGACATCCACCTGCCGATCTCGGTCGCGTACGCCGAGCGCCTGTGCGATGCGTACCCCGAGGCGGATGCCCTGCTCGTGCGCGTCACGACCCTCCTGCACGACACCGGCTGGGCGCGCGTCGACGAGACGAAGATCATCTCCGAGGGCTTCGGCGGCGACTGGCGCAAGGCCGACATCCGCTTCCAGCACGAGCGCTTCGGCTGCGACATCGCCCGCGAGGTGCTGCCGGGTCTCGGCTACGACGACGCGTTCATCGAGCGCGTCACGGCCATCATCGACGGCCACGACACGCGCCAGGTCTCGCACTCGCTCGAGGACAGCCTCGTGCGCGACGCCGATCGGCTGTGGCGCTTCACGGCGACGGGCATCGCGCTCGCCTCGGGCTGGTTCGGGCTCAGCCCGGCGGAGTACTCGCGCCGCCTGCGCTCCGAGATCGTCCCGGAGCTGCTGACCGACGCGGCCGTGAAGATGGCCGAAGCCGAGCTCGCGCGCGCCGAGGCGCTGCTCAAGACGGACCTGCTCTCGTGACCGCCGCGACCGTGACGATCGACGTCGAGGCGCTGCGCCGCGCGCACGCCGAGGCGGCCGCGAGCCTGCCCTACCGGCACGTCACCGACCAGTTCATCGACGGAGCCTGGCGACCCTCGCACAGCACCGCGACCTCTCCTGTGGTCGATCCGGCGACGGGCGAGACGTGGGGCTCGGTTCCGGTCGCCGACGAGCGCGATGTGGATGCCGCCGTCGCCGCCGCGCGCTCCGCGCTCGCCGACTGGCGGGCGACCGCTCCCGCGCACCGTGCCGAGCTGCTGCGCCGCATGGCCGACGAGGTGGAGGCGCGCGCCGTTCCCCTCGGCCTCACCAACACGCTCGAGAACGGCTCGCCCGTCGCGGAGACGGCAAAGGCGGCCGCGAACGCCGCGTCGATCCTGCGCCACTTCGCCGGCCTCGCCTCGCACCTCGAGCGCGACGACATCCGACCCTTCCCCGACGGCGTCAACGAGACGGTCGTGAACCGCGACCCGATCGGGGTCTGCGCGCTCATCGCGCCCTGGAACTTCCCCATCAACCTCGTCGTCATCAAGCTCGCGCCCGCGCTGCTCGCCGGCTGCACTGTCGTCATGAAGCCCGCGTCGCCGACGCCGCTGTCGACGCGCTTCCTCGTCGACGCGGCCGCGGCCGCGGGCTTCCCGCCGGGCGTCGTCAACTTCCTGACCGGCAACGGCGCAGCGGGCGACCTGCTCGTACGGCATCCGGATGTCGCCAAGGTCGCCTTCACCGGCTCGACCCCGGTGGGTCGCAAGATCGCCGCCGCGTGCGGCGAGCTGCTGCGGCCGGTCACCCTCGAGCTCGGCGGGAAGTCGTCCGCGATCGTGCTGCCCGACGCCGACCTCGACCACCTCCGGTCGGTGCTCGTGCGCAGCTGCCTGCGCAACACGGGCCAGACCTGCTACATCTCCACGCGCATCCTCGTCACGCCCGAGAACGAGGCGGCCGTCGTCGATCTCGTCGCAGAGACGATCGCGCACTCGCCGCTCGGCGACCCGCTCGATCCGGCGACGGTCTTCGGCCCGACGGCGACGGCCGCGCAGGAGGCGACCGTGCGCGGGTACATCCGCTCCGGCGTCGAGGAGGGCGCGCGCGTCGTCGCGGGCGGCGAGCTGCCGAACCCGGCCGGCATCGGCACCTTCGTCGTGCCGACCGTCTTCGCCGACGTGACCCCCGAAATGACGATCGCCCGGGAGGAGATCTTCGGCCCCGTCATCACGATCATCCCCGTGCGCGATGTCGAGCACGCGATCGAGGTCGCGAACGACACGCCCTTCGGCCTCGGCGGCATCGTGTTCGGCGCCGACGAGCACCGGGCCCTCGAGGTCGCGCGCCGTGTCGACACGGGTTCGATCGGCATCAACTTCTTCGCCTCGAACCACTCGGCACCCTTCGGGGGTCGCCACGACTCGGGCATGGGCGTCGAGTACGGCATCGAAGGACTCGAGGCGTACCTCACGCCGCAATCGGTGCACCGGCGCCGCGGCTAGCGCCGAGCATCCGCTCTCTGCCGTCGGGTCGCGACCGTCGTGATCTTCCGCTCGGGGGGCGCTCCCGTTATGCTTTCCACAGAGCGAACACTCGTTCGCAGAACGAACAAGTTGAACCCAGCACAGGACGGGATGATGATCGACAAGACCGTGGCCGACCTCCGCGAGGCGGTCGCCGGCATCGCCGATGGGGCGACCGTGATGGTCGGCGGCTTCGGTCGCGCCGGCCAGCCCGTCGAGCTCATCGACGCCCTCATCGACGCGGGGGCGAGCGAGCTCACGATCATCAGCAACAACGCGGGCGGCGGCGACCTCGGTCTCGCGCGACTCATCGCCGAGGGCCGCGTGCGCAAGGTCGTCTGCTCGTTCCCGCGCCAGACCGACTCGTGGCACTTCGACCGCGCCTACCGCGAGGGCCGCCTCGAGCTCGAGCTCGTGCCGCAGGGCAACCTCGCCGAGCGCATCCGCGCCGCGGGAGCCGGCATCGGCGCCTTCTACTCGCCGACCGCGGTCGGCACGCCCCTCGCCGAGGGCAAGGAGCACCGCGAGATCGACGGCCGCACCTACCTGCTCGAGCACCCCCTCCGCGCCGACGTCGCCCTCATCGGCGGACTGCGCGCCGACCGCTGGGGCAACGTGGTCTACCGCCGCACTGCGCGCAACTTCGGCCCCATCATGGCGACCGCCGCGCGCACCACGGTCGTGCAGGTCGACGAGATCGTGCCGCTCGGCGCCCTCGACCCAGAGGCGATCGTGACGCCGGGCATCTTCGTCGATCGCGTCGTCGCCGTCGGCGGCCGGCGCTGGCTGCGCGCGGGCGAGTTCGTCGGCGGCGTCGACCTGCAGGGGGAGCCGCTCGCCGGCTCCGCAGCCGACTCCGCCGCCGCCGACACCGTGGGAGGACACCGATGACCGACCGTCTCGATCGCGACGCCCTCGCTCGTCGCGTCGCCGCGGACATCCCCGACGGCGCGTACGTCAACCTCGGCATCGGGGCGCCGACGCTCGTCGCCGACCACCTGCCGCCCGGCTCGGAGGTCATCCTCCACACCGAGAATGGGATGCTCGGCATGGGCCCCGCGCCGGCGCCGGGTGACGTCGACCCCGATCTCATCAACGCCGGCAAGCTCGCGGTCACCGAGCTGCCGGGGGCGGCGTACTTCCACCACGCCGACTCGTTCGGCATGATGCGCGGCGGGCACCTCGACCTCTGCATCCTCGGCGCCTTCCAGGTGTCTCAGACGGGCGACCTCGCCAACTGGTCGACGGGTGCGCCCGACGCGATCCCCGCGGTGGGCGGCGCGATGGATCTGGCGATCGGCGCGAAAGACGTCTACGTCATGACCGACCTTCTCACCAGGGGCGGCGAGTCGAAGCTCGTCGAGAGCTGCACCTACCCGCTCACCGGGGTCGGCTGCGTCACGCGCGTGTACACAGACCGAGCCGTGTTCGACGTGACGCCCGACGGCTTCGCCGTGCGCGAGCTGTTCGGCACGACGACGCTCGACGAGCTGCGCGAGCTCACCGGGCTGACCCTGACCATGGTCGACGAGGCCACCACCGATGAGGAGTCCCGATGACCGCGAGCTTCGTGTACGACGCCGTGCGCACCCCGTTCGGCCGGGCCGGAGGGGCGCTCGCGGACGTGCGCCCCGACGACCTCGCCGCGACCGTGATGCGCGCCTCCGTCGAGCGGACGGGCCTCGACCCCGCTCGCATCGACGACGTCGTCTTCGGCGACGCGAACCAGGCAGGCGAGGACAACCGCAACGTCGCGCGGTTCGGCGCGCTGCTCGCGGGCTTCCCGACCTCGGTCACGGGCACGACGATCAACCGGCTGTGCGGCTCGTCGCTCGACGCGGTCATCCAGGGCTCGCGCGCGATCGAGTCGGGTGACGCCGACGTGATTCTCGCCGGCGGCGTCGAGTCGATGAGCCGAGCGCCGTACGTGCTCGAGAAGTCGCCGAAGCCGTACCCCGCGATCGGCAATCCGACCCTCTGGAACACGGCGATCGGCTGGCGCATGATCAACCGTGCGCTGCCGAAGGAGTGGACCATCTCGAACGGCGAGTCCGCCGAGAAGCTCGCCACGATCTACGGCATCAGCCGCGACGACCAGGACGCCTTCGCCCTGCGCAGCCACGCCCTCGCGGCCGCGGCGTGGGAGACCGGCGCCTACGACGGCGAGATCGTGCAGGTGCCCGGTCACGAGCTGACGCGCGATGAGGGGATCCGCGCCGACACTACGCTCGACCGCCTCGCGGGGCTTAAGGCCCTCTTCGCGGCCGATGGCACCGTGACGGCGGGCAACGCCTCATCGATCAACGACGGCGCGTCGGCGGTGCTGCTGGGCGGCGAGGGTGCGCTCCATGCCGAGCCCCTCGCGCGCATCGCGGGCCGCGCCGCGTTCGGCAACGACCCCGACGTGTTCGGCGTCGCCCCCGTCGAGGCCGCCAACCGGGCCCTTGCGCGGGCCGGTCGCACGTGGGCCGATGTCGACCTCGTCGAGCTCAACGAGGCCTTCTCGTCGCAGTCGCTCGCGTGCATCCGCCTCTGGCCCGAGCTCGACCCCGAGCGCGTCAACATCCACGGCGGTGCGATCGCCATCGGCCACCCGCTCGGGGCCTCGGGCGGCCGCATCATCGGCCACGCCGCTCACGAGCTGAAGCGTCGCGGCGGCGGCGTCGCGGTCGTCGCGCTCTGCATCGGCGTCGGCCAGGGCCTCGCGGTCGTTCTGGAAAGATGACCGCATGACGTCCGAGCCCGCCGACCCCGTCGACCGCCCGTCGGCCGATGAGGAGGGCAGCGGCACAGGGAGCGAGCCGAGCGGCGACTTCGTCCAATCGTTCGCGCGAGGCCTCGCGGTGATCAGGGCTTTCGACGCCGATCACGCCGAGCTCACGCTGAGCGAGGTCGCGGTGCGCGCCGAGATGCCGCGTGCCGCCGCCCGCCGGTTCCTCGCGACGCTCGTCTCGCTCGGCTATGTGCGAACGAGCGACCGCGCGTTCGCGCTCACACCGCGCGTTCTCGAGCTGGGCTACAGCTACCTTTCCGCGCTGTCGCTGCCCGAGGTCGCGCAGCCCCACCTCGAGGGGCTGTCGCACGAGCTCGACGAGTCGACGTCGCTCGCGGTGCTTGACGGCACCGACGTCGTCTACGTCGCACGCGTGCCGACGCGTCGGATCATGAGCGTCAGCATCACCATCGGCACGCGATTCCCGGCCTGGGCGACATCGCTGGGTCGCGTGCTTCTCGCGGCGCTTCCCGACGATGCGGCGGATGCTGTGCTCGCGCACTCCGATCTGCGACCGTTCACGCCCACCACGCTCGTCGAGCGCTCGGCGCTGCTCGCCGAGCTCGACCGCGTGCGCCGCGCCGGCTGGGCGATGGTCGATGGCGAGCTCGAGGAGGGTCTGCGCTCGATCGCCGCGCCGGTGCGCGACGCGTCGGGCGCCGTCGTCGCGGCGGTCAACGTATCGACGGCACGGCGCGGCGACCCCGAGTCGGAGCTCGCACGCGTCCGCCCCGCCCTGCAGCGGGCGACGGTCGCGATCGAGGCCGACCTCCGCATCCGTTAGCGGCTGGGGCTAGGCGGTCGCGAGCCAGGCCGTCGCGGCCGCGATGTCGCTGCCGTCGATGCCGTGGCCGCCCGCGCGGATGTGCCGCTCGACCTCCGCGCCGTGCTCGGCCGCGACCCGCGCGAGGTGCGCGGCGCTCTCGGCCGGGGCCATCGGGTCGGCCGCGCCGTTCGCGAGCAGCAGCTTCACGCCCGAGACGTCGCCGATCGGGTCGCGATCGCCGAACGGGTACATGCCGCTGAACGCGATGACCCGGTCGATGGCCTCGGGATGCAGCAGCGCGGTTGCGAGGGCCATGTTGGCGCCGTTCGAGAATCCGACGGCGATGAGCCGGGCATCCTCGATGCCGTAGTGCTGGCGGGCGAGCGCGATGAACGCGGCGAGCTCGCCGGCGCGAACGATCACGTCGTCGACGTCGAAGACGCCCTCGCGCAGGCGGCGGAACCAGCGGTTCATGCCGTGCTCGCTCACGCGACCGCGCGGCGAGAGGATGCCCGCCCCGTCGAGCAGGTGCGGCGCGATCTGCGCGATGTCGCGCTCGTCACCGCCCGTCCCGTGCAGCGTGAGGAGCACGGGAGCGCCCTCCCTCCCGGGCTGGAACAGGTGCGGCCACGCGTCGAGATCGACGCCCGCGCTCGCGGCGCCCGACCCGTCCCCGCTCACGCGGCGACCTCGGGGTTGTTCTCCTCGGGCAGCGTGACGGGGATCACTCGGGCCTCGATCGCCTCGCGCGTGGGCTCGAGCCACGGCGGGAGCTTGAGCGCGCGGCCGAGCTCGAGGAGGGGCTCGTCGATGTCGAATCCGGGGGTGTCGGTCGCGATCTCGAACAGCACGCCGCCCGGCTCGCGGAAGTAGATGCTCGTGAAGTACTGGCGGTCGAGGATCTCGGTGACGCGGTGCCCCTTGCTCGCGAGCTCGTCGCGCCACTGCTGCTGCGTCGCCTGGTCGGGCACGCGGAAGGCGATGTGGTGCACGGTGCCGCCCGCGGTGAGGCCGGCGGGGGCGAGGGACGAGGCGTGCACGTCGACGAGGGCGCCGGGCATGCCGTCGCCGGCGGCGAGGCGGGTGCGGTTGCCCTCCTGCTCGACCACGCGCATCCCCAGGTCGTTCGTCATGAGCGCGATCGTGCTCTCGGCGTCGCGCACCGTGAGCACGCTCGAGTGCTGGCCGCGGATGGCGTGCTCGGCCGGCACGCTCGCGGAGTCCCACGGGTCGCGCGGGTCGTGCTCGTGGGTCGCGACGAGCTCGATCTGCAGGCCGTCGGGGTCGTGGACGAGCAGACGCTCCTCGCTCGAGGAGGTCGAGGTGATGCGCGCCTCGGCGCCGACCGAGGCGAAGTGGTCGACCCACCAGCCGAGGCTCCCCGCCGGGACGCTGAACGCGGTCGAGGTCGACTGGCCGGCGCCGATGCGCCCGGGCTGGATGCCGCGCCAGGGGAAGAAGGTCATGAGCGTGCCGGGGCGGCCCGACTCGTCGCCGTAGTAGAGGTGATACGTACCGGGGTCGTCGAAGTTGACGGTCTTCTTGACGAGACGCAGCCCGAGGCCGGTGATGTAGAAGTCGATGTTCTTCTGAGGGTCGCCCGCGATCGCGGTGACGTGGTGCAGGCCCTGGGTCGTGGCGGTCATGTCAGCTCCTGATGGTTGTCGCGCCGATGATATCGATGCAAACGCATAGATGCCAGGGATATTCCCGAGCGCCCCCGAGCGCCCGCACAGCCAGCGCGCCTATCGTGACGCTGTGATCGAGCCCGTCCGCGACCTCGTCGGCCGCCTTCTGCCCCGCATCGGGCGCTCCGGCGCCGAGCAGCCCGAGTGGTGCGCGACGATCGTCGTCCGCAGCCCCGTGACCAAGATCGACGCCCTCGCGATCGTTGCCCTCGCCGTCGACAGCCCCGTCCGCGAGGCGCGCACGATGCGACCGTATGTCGAGCTCGCCGGCGGAGCCCGCGCGGAGATCGAGATCCCCAAGTTCGGCGAGCCCCCGCCCCTCGCGATCGACGTCTACTCGACCGTGAGTCACGAGCACGCGGCGCTCGAGGCGCTGCGCCTCATGGCCGCGCTCGAGACCTACACCGGCTGGAGCATCCGCCCCGATTTCGAGGTGTAGGGCCGCTCGCACCGGCTGGCCCGACGGTTGCGCCCGAAAGTTGCACGTGAGCCCGAAGATTCGCGGTCAGGTGCGACTTTCGGGCCCACTCGCGGTCAGGCCCGTGCGTCCCGCCCCGCCAGGGCCCCTACGGCAGCAGGCGCGTCGGCCCGCGGAACAGGTACGTCGTCTCGCGGATCGACCCGAGTCCCAGCATGAGCATGAGCACGCGCGCGAGGCCCATGCCGAACCCGCCGTGCGGCGGCACGCCGTAGCGGAAGAAGTCGAGGTAGAACTCGAGCTCCTCGGGCTCGAGGCCCTTCTCCTGCGCCTGCGCGATGAGCACGTCGACCCGGTGCTCGCGCTGGGCCCCTGTGGAGATCTCGGTGCCGTTGTACAGGAGGTCGTAGCTGTTCGTGAGCCCCGCATCCCCCTCATGACGCATGTGGTAGAACGGCCGGATCCCGCTCGCGTAGTCGGTCACGAACACGAAGTCGTGGCCGAACGCCTCGCGAACGTGGGCCGACAGCTGGCGCTCGCCCTCCGGGTCGAGGTCGCCGTCCGTGCGGGGCACCTCGTAGCCGCGGGCCTTGACGAGCTCGAGGGCCTCCGCGAGGGGGATGCGCGGGAACGGCACCGCAGGAACCTCCACCGTGACCCCGAACGCCGCCTCGATCTCGGCGCCGTGCTTCTCGACGACCGCCGTGAACCCGGCCACGAGCAGCTGCTCGTGCATCGCCATGACGTCCTCGTGCGAGTCGACCCAACTCATCTCGGCGTCGATCGACGTGAACTCGGTCGCGTGGCGCGACGTGAACGAGGGGTCAGCGCGGAACGCGGGCGCGATCTCGAAAACGCGGCCGAAGCCGGCGGGCTGCGCCATCTGCTTGAAGAACTGGGGGCTCTGCGACAGGTACGCCTTGCCCTCGAAGTACTCGAGCTCGAAGAGCTCGGCGCGCGACTCCGACGCGCTCGCCATGAGCTTCGGGGTGTGGATCTCGACGAAGTCGTTCTCGACCCACCACGTGCGCAGCGCGTGCTCGAACGTCGTCTGCACGCGGAAGATGAGGTTCGCCTCGGGGCGGCGCAGGTCGAGGAACCGCCAGTCGAGCCGCTTGTCGAGGCTCGAGTCGTCGGCGATCGGCGTCTCGGGCAGCGCCTCGCTCACGACCTCGAGCGACGCGATCTTGACCTCGATGCCACCGAGCTTGACGCGCTCGTCGTGCTTGAGCTCGCCCGTGACGCGCACCATCGAACCGTGCGCGAGGCCCGAGATCGTCTCGGTGAGCGCGAGCGCCGCGGCCTGCGCGGCGGGGTCGGCGGCGTCCTCCGTCAGCTCCCTGGTCGCGGGGTTCACGAGCTGAACCGCCCCCGACTCGTCGCGCAGGATGACGAACTGCACCTTCTTCTGATCGCGCACCGTATCGACCCACCCGGCCACGGTCACGGTTCCGTCGGGCAGGGGGGCGAGGTTCTTGATGAGGGCGCGAGTCACGAGAGCACAGCCTACCGGCGGCGGGATTCCTCATAGATTCCCGCTCGTAGACTGGGGGCATGCCCGCCGACATCGTCCATCTCGTGCGTCACGGCGAGGTGCACAATCCCAAGCGGGTGCTCTACGGGCGGCTCGAGGGCTTCGGACTCAGCGAGCTCGGGCACCGCATGGCCGCCTCCGCGGTCACGGCGCTCGCCGCCCACGAGGTCACCGCCCTCTACGCGAGCCCGCTGCAGCGCGCGCAGGAGAGCGCGGCACCGTGGGCCGAGGCGTTCGGCCTCCCGATCCACACCGAGGAGCGCATCATCGAGCCGACCAACCGGTTCGAGGGCAAGCGCATGAACAAGCGCACGCTCGCCCACCCCAAGCACTGGCACCTCATGCGCGATCCGTCCGTTCCGACGTGGGGCGAGCCGTTCGTCGAGATCGCGAACCGGATGCTCACCGCGATGCGCGATGCCCACGAGCGCACCGAGTTCGGCGAGGTCGTGATGGTCAGCCATCAGCTGCCCATCTGGATGGCCCACCGCGCCGTCGCCGGCAAGCGGCTCGCGCACGACCCGCGCAAGCGCCGCTGCTCGCTCTCGAGCGTCACGAGCTTCGCGTGGCGCGACGGCGCGTTCACCGAGATCGGCTATCAGGATCCCGCGGCAGACTTGCTCGCGCAGTCCATCGACCTGGGAGCAGTGTGACCCGCCCTCGCCCGCGCCCCTCGCGGCGCCCCCCCGCGCGCCTCGTCGCAGCGCTCGCCGTGGTCGCCCTCGCCCTCGCGGGCTGCTCGAGCGACCCGCTCGCCGAGCAGTACCGCTCGGGCTCGGGCCAGGGGTACATCTCGGGCGACGGCGCGTACACGGTCATCGCCGCCGACGAGCGCTCGGCGCCCATCGCGTTCGACGACGCCCCGCTCGACGCGGGCGGCACGATCTCGACCGACGACCTCGCCGGCCAGGTCTACGTCGTCAACTTCTGGTACGCCGGCTGCCCGCCGTGCCGGGTCGAGGCCCCCGACCTCGAGGCGCTCTACCAGGAGTTCAGCGACGAGCAGGGCGGCGCGGGCGTGCCGTTCCTCGGCGTGAACATCCGCGATGAGGCGGCCCAGTCCCTCGCCTTCGCCGAGGAGTTCGGCGTCACCTACCCCTCGATCCTCGACGTGAAGGGCGGCTCGGTGCGCCTCGCCTTCGCCGGCCAGGTCGCGCCGACGGCGGTGCCGACGACCCTCGTCGTGGATGCTCAGGGCCGGGTCGCCGCCCGCATCTCCGGCATCGTCTCCGAGCCGTCGACGCTGCGCGCGATGATCACCGACGCGCTCGCCGAAGCGAGCTGAGCCCCGGTGGTCAACCCGGTCGGCGAGATCGTCCTGAGCGGCAGCCTGCTGCTCGCCCTGCCCATCGCCCTCGCCGCGGGCTTCCTCGCCTTCGCCTCGCCGTGCGTCCTCCCGCTCGTCCCCGGCTACCTCGCCTACGTCGGCGGCATCACGCGCCCCGTCGAGAACCGCCGCGAGCGCGGGCGCCTGCTGCTCGGGGTGCTGCTCTTCGTGCTCGGATTCAGCGTCGTCTTCGTCGCGTTCTCGATCGTCTTCGCGACGGCCGGATTCCTCCTGCAGCAGTACCTCGACGTCATCACGCGCGTCGCGGGCGTCATCGTCATCATCATGGGGCTCGTCTTCATCGGACAGGTGTCGTTCCTGCAGCGCACGATGAAGCCCCGTCTTCGCGCCCGCGCCGGCCTCGCGGGGGCGCCCGTGCTCGGCGTCGTCTTCGGCCTCGGCTGGGCGCCGTGCATCGGGCCGACCCTCGTCGCCGTCAACGCGCTCGTGCTCAACGAGGGCGACATCGGTCGCGCCGCGCTCATCGCGCTCGTCTACTGCCTGGGCCTCGGCATCCCGTTCCTGCTCATCGCGCTCGGCTTCCGGTGGGTCGCGGGGGCGACGACGTGGCTGCGGAAGAACATCCGCGTCATCAACATCATCGGCGGCGCCCTGCTCATCGTCATCGGCCTCGCGATGGTCACCGGCCTCTGGCAGCAGTTCGTCTCGAGCCTCGGGGCGGTGATCGGTGGAACCGTTACGCCCCTCTGATCACATCGACGCCGACGCCCTCGCGGCCGAGCGCGCGGCCGAGCGCGCCGAGCAGGAAGCCTCGGGCGACGCGCGCGGTGCATCCGCCGCCATCGCCCAGCCCGCCCTCGGCGTCGTCGGCTGGCTGCGCTTCGCGTGGCGCCAGCTCACGAGCATGCGCACGGCGCTCGTGCTCCTGCTGCTCCTCGCGGTCGCGGCGATCCCCGGCTCGCTCGTGCCCCAGCGCTCGGCCGACCCCAACGGCGTCGTGCAGTACCGCGAGGACAACCCCGAGCTCTTCGACATCCTCGACACCCTGCAGGTCTTCGACACCTACACGTCGGTGTGGTTCTCGGCGATCTACCTGCTGCTGTTCGTGTCGCTCATCGGCTGCATCATCCCGCGCACGCTGCACCACGCCCGCGCGCTGCGCTCGGCGCCGCCCAAGACCCCCGCTCGCCTCGGGCGTCTCGTCGGGTATCGGACGACGGATGCTCCCGCCACGGTCGAGCACGCGCTCGACGCCGCGCACGCCGAGCTGCGGCGGCGCCGGTACCGCGTCGCGCGCTACGGCGACTCGCTCTCGGCCGAGAGGGGATACCTGCGCGAGACCGGCAACCTCATCTTCCACATGGCCCTCGTCGGAGTGCTCGCGACGATCGGCTTCGCGGGCGGCTTCGGCTACAACGGCCAGAAGGTGCTCGTGCAGGGTCAGGCCTTCGTCAACCAGCTCACGAGCTACGACTCGTTCAACCCGGGTCGGTTCTTCGACGACGCGCGGCTCGACCCCTACGGCATCCGGCTCGACGAGTTCACGGCCGAGTACGGACTCGATCAGACCACGGGCGTCGTGCAGCCGCTCGACTTCACCGCCGCCGTGACCGTGACCGAGAACGGCGAGCAGCGCGAGCGCATCATCAAGGTCAACGAGCCGATCGACGTGGGCGGCACGCGCCTCTACCTGCTCGGCAACGGCTTCGCGCCTGTGGTCACGGTGCGCGACGCCGACGGCGACGTCGTCTTCAGCGAGGCCGTCGCCTTCCTCCCGCAGGATGCCAACCTCACGAGCCTCGGCATCATCAAGGTGCCGGATGGGCTGGAGGAGCAGCTCGGCATGATCGGCTTCTTCTACCCCTCGGCGCTGCCGCTCGAGTCGGGCGCGCTCGCCTCGATCTACCCCGAGCCCGACCAGCCGGTCCTCACGCTCAACGCCTTCACGGGCGATCTCGGCCTCGACGACGGAGTGCCGCGCAACGCCTACGCGCTCGATACCGACGACCTGACCCAGGTCACCGGAGGCGACACCGGCACCGACTCGCTCGTGCTGGGGCTCGGCCAGTCGGCAGACCTGCCCCGCGGCCTCGGCTCGGTCGAGTTCACCGCGCTGCCGCGCTTCATCAGCGTCGACGTGCACCACGACCCCACGCAGGCGGGCGTGCTCGTCTCGGCGCTGCTCATCCTCGGCGGGCTCGTCGTGAGCCTCTGGGTGCCCCGCCGTCGTCTGTGGGTCGTCGCGACCGCGACCGATGCCGGAGTGCGCCTGCAGTACGCGGGGCTCGCACGCGGCGATGACCCCGGGCTCGAGGCGGCGGTCGCCGACCTCGCCGATGCCCATTCCCAGCGACTCGCGCCTACCCTGGAGACCTGATGGAGAACCTCGTCGCCTACTCGCTCGTCGCCGTCTACTCCGCCATGGGCGTCTACACGATCGCTTTCATCCTCTTCACGCTCGATCTCGCGAAGCGGTCGGTGTCGGCGACGGATGCGGCTACCGCCGCCCCGGCGCAAGCCGCGCCCGCCGCGACCGACGCCGCCGTCGACGTGAGCGTCGCGGCGTCCGACCGCGGGTACACGACGACGATCGAGCGCGCGGCGCCGGCGGGAGCATCCGCTCGCTCGGCCGACGGCCCGACCGGCGGGACCCGCTTCCAGAAGGCCGCCGTCGCGCTCGCCGCGATCGGCTGGGTGCTGCACCTCGCCGCGGTGCTCACGCGCGGCATCGCCGCCGAGCGCGTGCCGTGGGCCAACATGTTCGAGTTCGGGCTCACGGCGACCGCTCTCGGGATGGGCACGTTCCTCGGCGCCCTGCTCTGGAAGGACGTGCGCTACCTCGGCGCGTACATCTCGGGCTTCACGCTGCTGTCGCTCGGCATCGTGACCGTCAACTTCTACGTCGACGTCGTGCCGACGCCGCCGCCGCTGCAGTCGGCGTGGCTCGTCATCCACGTGCTCGTCGCCTCCCTCGCGACCGGGTTCTTCGCGATCGGTGCCGGGCTGTCGATCATGCAGCTCATCCGCTCTCGCGCGGCCGCATCGAAGGCCGAGGGGCTGCGCTTCGTGCACACCCTGCCCGGAGCATCCGCGCTCGAGTCGCTCGCCTACCGCGTGAACGTCGTCGGCTTCGTGTTCTGGACCTTCACCCTCATCGCCGGCGCCATCTGGGCGGAGCGCGCGTGGGGCCGCTACTGGGGCTGGGATACGAAGGAGGTCTGGACCTTCATCATCTGGACCCTCTTCGCCGGGTACATCCACGCCCGCGCGACGCGCGGCTGGCGCGGCGACCGCTCGGCCTGGCTCGCGATCATCGGCTTCAGCGCGGTCATCTTCAACTACACGGTCGTCAACCTCTTCTTCAAGGGCCTGCACTCCTACAGCGGCCTCTAGCCGGCCGCTCGTCTCTGACGGGCAGCCCCGCTCGGGCGTCGATTCCGGCAGCCCCGCTCGGGCGTCGCTCTCGGGTTCGCCCGTTCGGGCCGCCTTCTCGGGCGCTGGCCGACGCGCGGTGTCCGTCCCACCGACACGTGCAGAGACGCCGACGGCGAGCCGGACCCTCTCGATGGCGTGTCGACCCGAGCTGTCGGTCCTGCGGACGGCGCCTCGGGCCTCTGGCCGGGGGAGTCGGCTCCGTCGGCTGCTTATTGCAAGCGATTCCACACTGTTGCCGGCGTGTTCCAGCCCTATTCCACAGGGGTGAAGCCGATTCAGGGCAGACCTCACGCGCGTGATTCCGGGCCTCTCGACCCGCGCTCGGGGGGTAGTGGTGCAA
>NZ_JAUSMI010000088.1 GCF_030645145.1 Microcella sp.
ATTCACGCCACTACCGGTCCGAGTCCGCGCGACGGGCAGCACTGCCGGCCTGGTTGCACTTCTACAATCAGCACCGGCCCCACACTGCTGTCGGAAAGCTCCCGCCCTTCACACGTTTAAACAACGTGCCTGGGCACTACAGCTAGCCGGCGAGGGCATCCGCCTTGATCGTCTCGAGGGCCTGGCGGAACCCGCCGCTCGTGAGGGACGACCCGGCGACGCGCGTGACGTCGAGCGTGTCGATGTCCTTGCCCACGATCTCGGCGGCGATGCCGCCGGCGAACTGGCCCTGGAAGCGCTCGGTCGTCGGATTGTTGGCGTTCGTGGTCACGACGACCTCGGTCACAACGTCATCCGCGAGGGTGAGCTCGACGATGATGCTCTCGCCGCCGTTGGGGCTCTGGTACTCGCCGCTCGCGGCGTAGCTGCCGTCGTCGTAGACGGCGGAGGTGTCGGCGTCGGCGCCCGTCGCGGGCTCGGCCGGCGCGGGCGCCCCCGAGACGGGGCCGACCGCGCAGCCGCTGAGGGTCCCCAGCAGGGTCGCGGCGGCGGCCGACGCGTAGAGCGGAGCGACGAGGAGGCGGGACGGGCGGGTCATGAGGTCTCCGGGCGACGATGGTCGTGAGGGCGGGCGGGGCGATTGCGACGGACGAGCCGGCAGGCGACCGGGCTCCAGCATCCCGGCGCTCGATGGATATTCGCTGTGGTCGGCCGGGATGATTGCTCGACGCGCGGTGCATGCGCGCCGCGCGCGCGGCCGCGAAGCTTTACACGACTGAGATAGAAAAGGTTGTCCACCCCCCTTTGCGGGACATATGGTGAGCGAATCCACGGTTGCAGTACATCGTTTCTGCAGCGCCCACCTCCACACGAAGGACGCACAACGCTGTGACACCTAGGGCACGCCGTACCCCGGCACTCCATCCCATCCGTTCATTCCTCTCTCTCGCCACCGGTACCGCGCTCGTCGCGGCGGGTGTGCTCGCGGCGCCGATGACGTCGACCGCGGCTCCCGCCGATCGAGCGGCGACCGTCGCGCCGTTCGAGGACGGCCGCTACGTCGTCCTCCTGGCCGACGACGCGGTCGCCACCTACGAGGGCGGCGTCCCCGGCCTCGCGCGCACCGCGCCGAAGAAGGGCGAGCAGCTCGACTCGAAGCGCTCGGCCGTCGCCGAGTACCGCCAGTACCTCAAGCAGCAGCAGAGCGAGATCGCCGCGACCGTCGACGCCGCCATCGGCGCGTCGTACACGACCGCGGTCAACGCGTTCTCGGCCGACCTCACCGCGGCGCAGGCCGCGAAGCTCGCCGCGCAGCGCGGGGTCATCGCGATGGCGCCCGACGAGCTCCTGAAGATCACGTCCGTCCCCGGCACCGAGTTCCTCGGCCTCGAGGGCCCCGGCGGGGTCTGGGAGCAGGTCGGCGGCGCCGAGACGGCGGGCGAGGGCATCGTCATCGGCGTGCTCGACACGGGCATCGCGCCCGAGAACCCCTCCTTCGCGGGCGACAAGCTCGGCAAGACCCCGGGCGACGCGCCCTACCGCGCGGGCAAGTCCATCGTCTTCGAGAAGGCCGACGGCGGAACCTTCACGGGCGTCTGCGAGACCGGCACCCAGTTCTCGGTCGACGACTGCTCGACCAAGGTGATCGGCGCGCGCTACTTCGTCGACGGCTTCGGCTCGAAGAACATCGGCAGCGTCAAGACCGGGCCCGGCGAGTTCCTCTCGCCGCGCGACGGCGACGGCCACGGCTCGCACACCGCGGGCACCGCGGCCGGCAACCATCTCGTCGACGCGAGCGTCAACGGCATCGACTTCGGCACGATCTCGGGCGTCGCGCCCGGCGCGAAGATCGCCTCGTACAAGGTCTGCTGGAACGGCAAGGACGCCGCCTCGACCGCCGATGACGGATGCGCGACGAGCGACCTGCTCGCCGGCATCGACACGGCGACCGCCGACGGCGTCGACGTGATCAACTACTCGATCGGCGGCGGCGCCGCCGACTCGACGGTCTCGATCATCGACCAGGCCTTCCTCGGTGCAGCCGCCGCGGGCGTCTTCGTCTCCGCCTCGGCCGGCAACTCCGGCCCCGGCGCCTCGACTCTCGACAACGCGAGCCCGTGGATCACGACGGTCGCCGCGAGCACCATCCCCTCCTTCGAGGCGACGGCGACTCTCGGTGACGGCCAGGCCTTCGCGGGCGCGTCGATCACGGTCGACATGACCGAGGGCGCCGACCCCGTCACCGGGTCGCTCGTGCTCTCCGACGAGCTCGGCGCCGCGGGCGTCGTGCTCGGCGAGGTGCAGCTCTGCGCCCCGAACTCGCTCGACGCCGCGAAGGTGCAGCCGGGCATGATCATCGTCTGCGACCGCGGCGTGTACGACCGCGTCGCCAAGTCGGCCGAGGTGGCCCGCGTGGGCGGCACCGGCATGATCATGGTCAACGTCACCCCGGGATCGGTCGACGCCGACGCGCACTCCGTGCCGAGCATCCACCTGAACAGTCAGTACCGCGATGCGGTCCGCGCCTACGCCGCGACCGAGGGGGCGACCGTCAGCATGGCGTTCGGCAACTCGACCGACGTCGTCACGGCGGTTCCGCAGGTCGCCGGCTTCTCGTCGCGCGGCCCCGTGCTCGCCGACGGCAGCGACATCCTCAAGCCCGACATCTCGGCGCCCGGCGTGGGCATCCTCGCCGCGACGTCGCACCGCGAGGGCGTCGCTCCGACGTTCAACTTCCTGAGCGGCACCTCGATGTCGGCCCCGCACATCGCGGGTCTGGCGCTCCTGTACCTGGGCGAGCGTCCGAACGCGACGCCCGCGGAGGTCAAGTCGGCGCTCATGACGACGGCCTACGACACGAAGAAGGTCGACGGCTCCGCGCTCACCGACCCCTTCACGCAGGGCGCCGGCCACGCCGACCCGACGCGGTTCTTCGAGCCGGGTCTGGTCTACCTGAACGGCCTCGGCGACTGGTACAGCTACATCGAGGGCATCGGCTACGAGCTCGGCGACTCCGTCGACCCCGTCGACGCGAGCGACCTCAACCTCGCCTCGCTCACCGTCGGTGAGATGACCGCGCCGCAGACGCTCACCCGCACGGTGACGTCGACGCAGGCCGGCACCTTCACCGCCTCGGTGCAGGGCATGGCCGGCATGGACGTCACGGTCGAGCCCTCGACGCTGAGCTTCGGCGCGGCGGGCGAGACGGCGACCTTCACGGTCACCTTCGCGCGCACCACCGCGGCGCTCGACGCCTACGCGACGGGTTCGCTCACGTGGACGTCGGGCGACACCACGGTGCGCTCGCCGCTCGCGGCGAAGCCCGTGACGATCATCGCCGCGGCCGAGGTCGCAGGCGAAGGCGTCGACGGCTCGGTCGAGATCAGCGTGACGCCGGGCGGCACGGGCGACATCGCCCTCGCCACCACGGGCCTCTCGCGCGGCGAGCTGCTCGCCGACCCCGCGGACGCCGCCTCGGCGAACTCGGGATCGGGCGTCACGGGCGAGTCGGTGGAGTACACGATCGAGATCCCCGAGGGAGCGGCGTTCACGCGCTTCGACCTCGACTCGCTCAACGATGCGGCCGACCTCGACCTCATCGTGTACCAGCTCAACGACGCCGGCCAGCCGATCGCCCTGTGGTTCTCGGCGACGGGCGCGGCCGATGAGCGCGTCGACCTGGCGGCCCCGGCCGCGGGCTCGTACCTCGTCATCGCCGACGTCTACTCGGCGCCGGGCACGGTGAGCTGGGACCTAACGGTCACCTCGGTCGTCGACGGCGGTGCCGAGCTCGCGCTCGACCCCGCGGTGATCGCGGGCGAGCAGGGCGTCGAGACGACCTACACCGCCTCGTGGAGCGGCCTCGAGGCCGACGCCACGTACCTCGGTCTAGTCGTCTACGGCGACACGGGCGCGTCCACGGTCGTGACCGTCGACACCGGAGCCGTTCCGACTCCGTAGCGCACTGATCACGACGGCCCGGGTCCTGTTCAGGAGGCCCGGGCCGTCGTCATGCGCGGGCAGTCCGTGCGGGGCGTCTCGAGCGCGGCGTCAGGCGCCGACGGGGACGGGCGACCCGGCGGCCCACACGCGCTCGACCCGCAGGTCGGCATCGAGCACCACGAGGTCGGCGGCGAAGCCCGCCGCGAGCATCCCCCACTCGCTCTGTCGGCCCAGCACGCGCGCGGGCGTCGCCGTCAGGGCCTCGATCGCCCGCGTCTCATCGATGCCGGCGGAGAGCGCGGTGCGCAGCGCGACATCCTGCGTGAGGGTCGAGCCCGCGATCGTCGAGGTGCCGTTGAGCAGCGCGATGCCGTCCTTCACCGTCACGTTGAGACTGCCGAGCCGGTAGAAGCCGTCGGCGCTCCCTGCCGCGGCCATCGCGTCCGTCACGAGCGCGATTCGGCCGGGTGCCGAGCGGAAGGCGACCCGCGCGACGGAGGGGTGCACGTGCACGCCGTCGAGCACGAGCTCGAGTACGACGCGCTCGTCGTCGAACGCGGCGGCGACGGGGCCAGGGGCCCGGTGGTGGATGCCCGGCATCGCGTTGAACGCGTGCGTCAGCAGCGTCGCCCCTGCGTCGAAGGCCGCGCGCGCCGTGCCCTCGTCGGCCTCGGTGTGTCCGACTGCGACGACGACGCCGGCCCCGGCGAGGCGCCGGATCGCGTCGAGCGCTCCGGGGAGCTCGGGCGCGATCGTGACCTGGACGAGCGCGCCCCCGGCGGCCGAGAGGAGGATCTCGACGACGTCCTCGTCCGGCGCGAGCAGGTGCTCGGCCGCGAGGGCGCCGCGTCGGGAGGGCGCGAGGAACGGGCCCTCGAGGTGCGCGCCGACGATCGTGGAGTCGTGAGCGGCGAGTCGCGCGATGAGCCGCAGGCTCTCGACGAGCGACTCGACGGGGTTGGCGACGAGCGAGATCACCGAGCGGGTCGTGCCGTGCGCGCGATGCACGGCGAGCGCCGCGGCGATGCTCTCCGCGCCGTCGTCGAAGCCGGCGCCGCCGCCGCCGTGCCCGTGCAGGTCGATGAACCCGGGGGTCAGGGTGCGGCCGGGGAGGTCGAGGATCGCGTCGGCGACGGGAGGAGCATCCGCCCCGCCCGTCGCGGCGATTCGGGCTCCGTCGAGCAGGACCCAGCCGGGCCGGCGGCCGCTCGCGTCGAGAAGCTCTGCACCCCGCACGAGCGTCGTGGCCACGAGCGACTCCTCCTACTTGAAGATGATGGTGCGGCGGCCGTCGAGCAGCACGCGGTCCTCCGCGAACCACGTGACCGCCTGGCTGAGAGTCCGGCTCTCCTCGTCCTGACCGATCGCGACGAGCTCGGCGGGGCTGCGCGAGTGGTCGACGCGCACGACGTTCTGCTCGATGATCGGGCCCTCGTCGAGGTCGCTCGTGACGAAGTGGGCTGTCGCGCCGATGAGCTTCACCCCGCGCGCGTGCGCCTGCTTGTACGGATTCGCTCCCTTGAACCCCGGCAGGAACGAGTGGTGGATGTTGATGATGCGGCCGGCGAGGCGCGCGCACAGCTCGGGGGAGAGGATCTGCATGTACCGCGCGAGGACGACGAGCTCGATGTCGTGCTGCTCGACGACCTCGAGGATGCGCGCCTCGAACGCCGCCTTCTCCTCCGGCGTCGTGACGGGCCGCGACTCGAACGGCACTCCGTAGAAGCTCGCGAGCTCGCCGAGCTCCGGGTGGTTGCCCATGACGAGCGGGATCTCCGCCGGGAGCTGACCGGCGCGCTGACGGAAGAGCAGGTCGTTGAGGCAGTGCGCGGCCTTCGACACGAGCACGAGGGTGCGCAGCGGTCGGCCGACGCGGTCGATGCGGCAGTCCATGCCGTAGTGCTCGACGACGGGTGCGAGGGCGGCGGAGACCCGGTCGTGGTCGGCGAGCGTCTCGGTCTGCAGGCGCAGGAAGAAGCGGCCCGACTCGAGGCTCGAGAACTGCTGCAGCTCGGTGATGTTGCCCTCGGCCTCGACGATCGCGCCGGTGACGGCGTGCACGATGCCGGGCCGGTCGTCGCAGACGAGGGTGACGATCCAGTGGTGGGGGGTCTCTGTCACGGGCTCCAGCCTATGGGCCCGTGGCGGGGGCGATAGCGTAGAGGCGGATGCTCCGCCGGGCATCCCCGGATGCGTCGGCCCGCTACGCCGACCGCGAAAGCCCCACCGTCGCATGACCTCCAGCCGCATGACCCCCGATCAGCCGGGCGCCGAGCGCCCCTTCCCGTGGATCGGCCTGCTGACGCTCGCCGCCGCGATCTTCGTCCTCGTCACGAGCGAGTTCCTGCCGACGGGCCTGCTGCCCGACATGGCGCGCGACCTCGAGGTCAGCGAGTCGCGCGTCGGCCTGCTCGTCACGATCTTCGCCGCGACCGTCGCCCTCACGACCGCGCCCCTCGCCGCGCTCACGCACCGCTACTCGCGCAAGTGGCTCCTCATCGGGGTGCTCGGCGTCTTCGCGCTCGCCAACGTGCTCGCCGCGATCGCGCCGAGCTACGAGCTGCTCGTCGGCGCACGCGTCCTCGGCGGCCTCGCGCACGGCCTGTTCTGGGCGATCGCGGGCGCCTACGCGGGCCATCTCGTTCCCCGTCACCAGATCGCGCGTGCGGTCGCCGTCACGAGCGCGGGCGGCACGACCGCCTTCGTGCTGGGCGTTCCCGTGGGCACCGCGATCGGGCAGGCGCTCGGCTGGCGGTCGGCCTTCGGCATCATCGCGGCCTCGGTCGTGCTCCTCGCGCTCCTCGTTCTGCGCTTCCTGCCCGCCGTCGACCATCGCGTGACCCTCGCGACGGGCGAGATCCCCGTCCCGGCGCGCCGCGATCCGACCTTCCCCGGCGTGCTGCTCGTGTGCCTTCTCGTGATCATCATCGTCATGGGGCACAACGTCTTCTACACCTACATCGCGCCGTTCATCATCGACGAGGCGGGGTTCCCGCGCGACTCGGTGAGCATCATGCTCTTCCTCTACGGCGGCGCGGGCGCGATCGGCCTCGTGCTCGCGGGCGTCGTGGGCAGCCGGTTCCCGCGCGCGGGTCTGTACGGGATGCTCGCGGGCGTCGCGCTGTCGGTGGCCGTCCTCGCCGCCGCGCCGGGCATCCCCGTCATCGTCGTCGTCGCGATCGTGGTGTGGGGCGTCGCGTTCGGCGGCATCCCCGCCCTCCTCCAGACGCGGCTGCTGCACGTCGCGTCGCCGCGCGTGCGCGACCTCGGGGCGGCGCTCCTGACGACGTCGTTCAACATCGCGATCGGCGGCGGTGCGCTCATCGGCGGCCTGCTGCTCGATAGCGCCGGGCTGCTCGTGCTGCCCGTCGTCGAGGCGGGGGTGATCGCGCTCGCGATCCTCGTGCTCGTGCTCGCCGACGCGCGATCGCGGAGAGGCCGCGCCGCTGCGGCCGCGGACGCGCGGTGGGCCGAAGAGCACCGGGCCGACGCGCACCGCGAGCTCGAATTCGGGTCGCCGCTCACCGGCCCGATCCCGACCTCCGACCGCGACGCCTGAGGATCGCCGTCGGTCGAGCGCGCCCTCGGCGATCGCCCCGTAGACTGAGGGCAGTCGCGACTGGCGTTGAGATGGTGAACCATCAGGGAGCGACCGACACGGTGAGCTGCCGTCCGCCTGGGCCGCTCGTCCGGCCGACCTGCGAGGGCCGCTGGCCTCCGCCCGTACCGAGGAGCATCCCGTGTCCGCACTTCCCAGCTCGTTCAACGAGCCCCTGTCGATCGTCGACCCCGAGATCGCCGCCGTCCTCGAGCAGGAGCTCGGCCGGCAGCGCGACACGCTCGAGATGATCGCGAGCGAGAACTTCGTCTCGCGCGCCATCCTCGAGGCTCAGGGCTCGGTGCTCACCAACAAGTACGCCGAGGGCTACCCCGGCAAGCGCTACTACGGCGGCTGCGAGTTCGTCGACATCGCCGAGAACCTCGCGATCGAGCGCGCCAAGGCGCTCTTCGGCGCCGAGTTCGCCAATGTGCAGCCCCACTCGGGCGCCTCGGCGAGCGCCGCCGTGCTGCACGCGCTCGCGCAGCCGGGCGACACCATCCTCGGCCTCGAGCTCGCCCACGGCGGCCACCTCACGCACGGCATGAAGCTCAACTTCTCGGGCAAGGTCTACAACGCCACGAGCTACGGCGTGGACCCCGAGACGATGCTCGTCGACATGGAGGTCGTGCGCGCGAAGGCCCAGGAGGTCAAGCCCGCCGTCATCATCGCCGGGTGGTCGGCCTACTCGCGCCAGCTCGACTTCGCCGCCTTCCGCGCGATCGCCGACGAGGTCGGCGCGAAGCTCTGGGTCGACATGGCGCACTTCGCCGGCCTCGTCGCCGCGGGCCTGCACCCGTCGCCGCTCCCGCACGCCCACGTCGTCAGCTCGACCGTGCACAAGACCCTCGCCGGCCCCCGCTCGGGCATCATCCTGAGCAACGACGAGTCGCTGTTCAAGAAGCTCAACTCGGCCGTCTTCCCCGGCCAGCAGGGCGGCCCGCTCATGCACGTGATCGCCGCGAAGGCCGTCGCGTTCAAGCTCGCGGCCCTGCCGGAGTTCGTGGAGCGCCAGGAGCGCACGATCGCGGGCGCGCGCATCCTCGCCGACCGTCTCACGCAGGACGACGCGATCCAGGCCGGCGTGAACGTGCTGACCGGCGGCACCGACGTCCACCTCGCGCTCGTCGACCTCCGCACCTCGCCGATCAACGGCCAGGAGGCGGAGGACCTCCTCCACGAGGTCGGCATCACCGTCAACCGAAACGGCGTGCCCTTCGACCCGCGCCCGCCGATGGTCACGAGCGGCGTGCGCATCGGCACGCCCGCGCTCGCGACGCGCGGTTTCGGCGAGGCCGAGTTCACCGAGGTGGCCGACATCATCGCGCACACGCTCATGCCGAGCCCCGACATCGCGGCCCTGCGCGGCCGGGTCGACGCGCTCACCGGCGCGTTCCCCCTCTACCCGGGGCTGTGAGCATGACGGATCCCCGGCCCGCCGGCGCATCCGCCCAGCTCCTCGACGGCACCGCGACCGCTCGCGCCATCAAGGCCGAGCTCACGACGCGGGTGTCGGCGCTGCGCGAGCGCGGCATCGTGCCCGGGCTCGCGACCGTGCTCGTGGGCGACGACCCGGGCTCGCGCTGGTACGTCGCGGGCAAGCACAAGGACTGCGCCGAGGTCGGCATTGAGTCGATCCGCCGCGACCTGCCGGAGTCGACGACGCAGGCCGAGCTCGAGGCCGTCATCGACGAGCTCAACGCCGACCCGGCCGTCACGGGCTTCATCGTGCAACTGCCGCTGCCGAAGCACATCGACACCGACGCGATCCTCGAGCGCGTGGCGCCGGAGAAGGACGCCGACGGCCTCCACCCGACGAACCTCGGCCGTCTCGTGCTGCGCGTCGACCGCGCGATCGACACGCCCCTGCCGTGCACGCCGCGCGGCGTCATCGAGCTCCTCGAGCGGCACGGGCTGTCGTGGGCGGGCGCGGATGTCGTGGTCGTCGGCCGCGGCGTCACCGTCGGTCGCGCGATCGGGGCGCTCCTGACGCGGCGCGAGTACAACGCGACCGTCACCCTCACGCACACCGGCACGCGCGATCTCGCCGCCCATCTGCGTCGCGCCGACGTCATCGTCGCCGCGGCGGGCGTGCCGGGCATCGTCTCAGCCGCGGACGTCAAGCCGGGCGCGATCGTGCTCGACGTCGGCGTCTCGCGTCTCACCGACCCGGAGACGGGGCAGTCGCGCATCGCGGGCGACGTCGCCGACGACGTGCGCTCGGTCGCCGCGTGGGTGTCGCCGAACCCCGGCGGGGTCGGTCCGATGACCCGCGCGCTGCTGCTCGCGAACGTCGTCGAGACGGCGGAGCGCGCCGCAGGGGCCTAGCGATCGAGCGGTGCGCGGGGCTCGGGACTACGGGCGACCCGTGGCGAGGCGCAGGCGCACCGCCTGCCCGGGGCGCGCCTGCGCGAGGGAGTCGAGCGCGGCATCCGCGACGACCGCGATCACCGGGTAACCACCAGTGACGGGCGCGTCGGGGCCCAGAACGGTGGGCGCGCCGTCGGGCGAGACCTGGATGCTGCCGGGCAGCATGCCCTCGCTCGGCAGCTCGCGGCCCTCTGCGGCGGCCGTGCGGGCGAGCGCGGGGCCCTCGAGGCGCACTCCCGTGCGGTCGGAGCGCGCCGAGACCCGCCACTCCGCCTCGCGCAGGGTCTGCCACGCCTCGTCGCCGAACCAGTCGCGGCGCGGTCCGGGGCGCACGGCGAGGTCGAGCGGGCCGTCGCCGGGCGCGTCGACGGGCACGAGATCGACGCTAGGCACGGGCCCGGCGATTGCGTCGCCGATCGCGAGGATGCCCCCGGCCGCGAGCGGATCCGGCCCGATCCCCGAGAGCGTGTCGCGCGATCGCGAGCCGAGCTCGAGCGGGGCGTCGACCCCGCCGCGGACGGCGATGGTCGCGCGCAGGCCCGCGTCGAGCCGGC
>NZ_JAUSMI010000089.1 GCF_030645145.1 Microcella sp.
ATTCACGCCACTACCGGTCCGAGTCCGCGCGACGGGCAGCACTGCCGGCCTGGTTGCACTTCTACAATCAGCACCGGCCCCACACTGCTGTCGGAAAGCTCCCGCCCTTCACACGTTTAAACAACGTGCCTGGGCACTACACCTAGGCGTCGCGCATCTTCTCGTAGATCTCCTTGCACGCGGGGCAGACCGGGAACTTCTCCGGGTCGCGCCCGGGAGTCCACTTCTTGCCGCACAGCGCGCGCACGGGCTTCCCGGTGAGCGCCGACTCCATGATCTTGTTCTTGGGCACGTAGTGGGAGAAGCGCTCGTGGTCGCCGTCCTCCAGCTGCTCCTGGTTGAGCAGCTTCTCGAGCTCGCGGTCGAGGACGTCGAGCCCTCCGCCGGTTCCGGTGTCGTCGGTCGTCGCCATGCGGCGATTCTACGCCGCGCTCGCCGTCGGGGATCAGGTGCGCAGGACGAGGTCGAGCAGCTCGGGCGCCCGGCGGCGGAAGACCCGGCCGCCGATGAGGACGCCGAGCGCGAGCATCACGACGCCCGTGGCGACCCCCGCCAGCGCGGCGATGGGCAGGAGCTCGGGCTCGCCCTCGATCCCCCGCCATGCGGTGACGAGCGCGGGCGCCATGAGGACGAGGATGGCGAGCATCGAGAGCCCCTGCGACCACCCGGCCGTCGCGGCGGTCAGGGGCGGCTGATCGAAGGGTCCGGCTCCCGGCCGGGGCGCGGGGTAGGGCGCCGCCGCCGACGCCACGCTCGAGACGCCGATGCCGGTGAGGAGCAGTCCGAGGCTCGTGCCGAGGAGCGCCGGCTCGACGCCCTCGATGCCCGACCACACGGCGAAGACGGGAGCGAGCAGGACGACGAGCGGCACTCCGAGGAGCAGCGGCGGCACCGCGCGCCCCCAGCGATCGGAGGCTCCCCGCACGTGAGCGGCGACGTGCAGCCACACGGCGGTGTGGTCGTACGCGACGTCGTTGTGGCTGAACCACCCGAGGAAGAGCGCGAGGACGGGGATGGGGATGAGCCACAGGTACTGCCCGGGGATCCCCGCGATCGCGAGCGCGATCATCATGAGCGCGGGCGCGACCGGGAGGGCGACGAGCGCGAGCCGGTAGCGCGGGTCGCGGGTCCAGTACAGGATGCTCCGCGCGGCGATGACGCCGCCCTGCGTCGCCGGGACGAGGTCGAAGAGTCCGAGCCCGCGCGATCGCGGGATCCACCGCTGCCGTTCGGGGGCCTCGAGCAGTCGTCCGACGAGCACGCGCCACCCGATCGCGAGCGCGGCGACGAGGGCGAGCGCGCCGAGCATCCGCGCCGCGAGGGCGGGGGCGTCGCTCCCGGCCACCGCCCAGGGCAGGCCGAGCGGCGTCGACGCGAGGAACGCGCCGATCTCGATGACGCGCGCGTCGTCGCGGCCGCGCTCGACCACGAGCGCGGTCGTCGTCGCCGCGGCGACGCCGAGGCCGACGAGCCCGCGGGCGAAGAGCGCGACCGTGCGCGCGGCCGTCGGCGCGATGGCGAGCTGCGCGGCGACCGCGACGAGGAACTGCCCGGTGAGGATGACCGCGACCGCGCCGGCGAGGCCGCCGCCGACCGCTGCGCCCTCGAAGGGCGTGCCGCCCCATGCGATCCCGATCGCGACGACCACCACGACGGCCATGAGCCCCTGGAGGCCGAGGGCGCCCGCGACCGCGAGGGCTGCGGCGAGCCGACCGGGAGCGATCGGGAAGGGCGCGAAGCGGCGCGGCTCGAGCGCGGAGCCGAGACCGGAGGTCAGCGGGCTGATCGCGATCGCGAGGGCGAGGATGCTCGCGATGACCACGAGCCCTGCCCGATGCCCGGCGTCGTCAGGTCGGAACTGCGCGGCGGCTTCGAGGACGGCGACGGTGAATCCGATAGCGAGCAGCGCGACGACGGCCGTCCGGGCGAGGCGGCGGGGGCCGCGGAACGCCGAGCTCAGCAGAGCGAGCTTCAGTCGGAGAACGTCGTCAACCACTCGAGCCCCTCCACCGCGCTGCGCCCGCCGGCGAGGTCGACGAATCGCTCCTCGAGCGACGACCCGGCCCGTACCTCCTCGAGCGTCCCCCTGGCGAGGATGCTCCCGCCGACGATGACGGCCACCGAGTCGCACACCCGCTCGACGAGATCCATGTTGTGGCTCGACAGCACGACCGTTCCGCCCGCGCGGGCGTAGGAGCGCAGGAGGTCGATCGCGTGCGCCGTCGAGACGGGGTCGACGCCCTCGAAGGGCTCGTCGAGCACGAGCAGTCGTGGCGAGTGGATGAGCGCGGCCGCGAGCGAGACCTTCTTGATCATGCCGATCGAGTAGTCGGCCACCGGGCGGTCGAGCGAGCCCTCGAGCGCGAGGGCGCGGGAGAGATCCTCCGAGCGGCTTCGCGCCGTCTCGCGATCGAGACCGTGGAGCACGCCGCAGTAGTACAGCATCTGCGCTCCGGTGAGCCGGTCGAACAGGCGCATGCGGTCGGGCAGGACGCCGAGGACGCGCTTCGCGGCGTCGGGCGAGCGCCAGACGTCGGCCTCCCCCACGACGACCGAGCCGGCGTCGGGCCGCAGGAGGCCCGTGATCATCGACAGGGTCGTGGTCTTGCCCGCGCCGTTGGGGCCGACGAATCCGAAGATCGCGCCCTTGCGCACGGCGAGGTCGATGCCGTCGACGGCGACCGTCCGCCCGAAGCGCTTGCGCAGGCCGGTGACCTCGAGCACGACGGGAGCGGGTGGTGCCGCGGGCGCGGCAGGAGTGACCGCCGCCGCTTTCCGCGTCGACGGCTTCTTCGCCGGAGGCTTTCGTGCAGGATTGCTCTTCGTCGCAGGCTTGCTCGCCGTCGCCTTCTTCGGCGCGGGCGCGCGCTCCGCCTCCGCGTCGGAGGTCGCGTCGCTGGTCGAGGGCGGCGTAGTGGAATCCACGAGTCCACGCTAGCAATGTGGCCGAGCCCGTCGCCCCCCGCCCTCCACGATCGTGACGGACGATCACGATCCCGCAACGGAAGCGGAGCGATTCCTGTCCATCCGGAGCATTCGCCGGTAAACTCGCTCCAGCACAACGGAGTGTCTGATCCACAGCGCGCAGTTGACCGTTCGGTGAACACTCACCGACCGATCCCCCGATACGGGAGCATGATCGTCGAGAGCCTGCGCAGCACTGAAGACACAGGAGGTCTCATGACCACGCAGATCGTCATCCTCGCCGCCGGGATGGGCAGCCGTCTCGGCCGCTCGCTGCCCAAGCCGCTCACCGAGCTCAGCGACGGCCGCACCATCATGCAGCAGCAGCACGACAACATCGCGGCCGCGTTCGGCACCGATGCCACGATCACGACCGTCGTCGGGTACAAGCTCGAGCACATCATCGACGCCTTCCCCGATGTCAACTACGTCTACAACGAGCAGTACGACCAGACCAACACCTCCAAGAGCCTGCTGCGCGCCCTCAAGGCGACCGGATCGCAGGGCGTGCTCTGGATGAACGGCGACGTCGTCTTCGACCCGCAGGCGCTCGTCCGCGCCGCGACCCTCGTGCACGCCGACCGCTCGTTCGTGAGCGTCAACACCTCGAAGGTCTCCGACGAGGAGGTCAAGTACACCGTCGACGCCGAGGGCTTCATCAAGGAGCTCTCGAAGCAGGTCGTCGGCGGCCTCGGCGAGGCCGTCGGCATCAACTACGTCTCGTCCGCCGACAAGGCGACGCTCATCCACCACCTGCAGCGCGTCGCCGACCAGGACTACTTCGAGCGCGGCATCGAGCTCGCGATCGAGCAGAACGGCCTCCGCGTCGAGCCGCTCGACATCTCCGACCTCTACGCCGTCGAGATCGACTTCGCCGAGGACCTGGAGCGCGCGAACCTCTTCGTCTGAGCGACCCTCCCCCGCTCGACCGCGAACGGCCCGACCCCGGCGGGGGGCGGGCCGTTCGGCATCCGCCCGCCGTCACGATCGCGGTCGCCTTCTCGGCCCGCGGGGGCGGGATGCCGCTACCGTTGTCGACTGTGACCCTCGCCTCGCCGTCGCGCCCGCCGCGCACCCCCGCCCGGGTCTACCGCCAGACGCTGTGGCTGCTCACGAGCCGCGATCTGAGGGTGCGGTACTCGACGTCGTTCCTCGGCTACCTGTGGTCCGTGCTCGATCCGCTGGTGATGGCGGTCATCTACTGGTTCGTGTTCACGCAGATCGTCGACCGCGCGATCGGCGCCGAGCCGTACATCGTCTTCCTGCTCGCCGGGCTCCTGCCCTGGACGTGGTTCAACGGCGCGATCGGCGACTCGACGCGCGCGTTCATCAAGGACGCCAAGCTCGTGCGATCGACGCGACTGCCGCGCAGCGTGTGGGTCGCCCGGATCGTGCTGTCGAAGGGGATCGAGTTCGTGCTCGCCATCCCGGTGCTCGCGGCGTTCGCGATCATCTTCGGCGCCGAGCTCACGTGGGGCGTGCTGTGGCTCCCTCTCGCGATCGTGCTGCAGGCGACGCTCATCCTCGGGCTCGGGCTCATGATCGCGCCGCTCGTGGTGTTCTTCCGCGACCTCGAGCGCGCCGTGAAGCTCGTCCTGCGCTTCCTCTTCTACGCCTCGCCGATCATCTACGGGCTGAGCGACCTGCCCGACGGGCTCGACGTCTGGATGGCGTTCAACCCGCTCTCCGGCATCATCTCGCTGTACCGCGCGGCGTTCTTCCCCGACCAGGTCGAGCCGTTCGCGGTCGTGATCGCCGCGCTCATGAGCCTCGTCGCGCTCGCGGCGGGCATCCTCGTCTTCCGGCGCATGGTCCGCGCCGTGCTGAAGGAGATCTGATGGGCGACGTCGTCATCCGCGTCGAGGGCGCGGGCATCCGCTTTCGGCGCAACCGCCGGGGCCGCCGGAGCTTCAAGGACCTCTTCGCCGGCAGCAATCGTCGCGCGCGACCGAACGAGTTCTGGGCGCTGCGCGGCGTCGACGTCGAGGTGCGCGCGGGCGAGGCGATCGGCGTCGTCGGCCGCAACGGCCAGGGCAAGTCGACGCTGCTCAAGCTCGTCGCGGGCGTCATGCTGCCCGACGAGGGCCGCGTCGACGTCGACGGCGGGGTCGCGCCGCTCATCGAGATCACCGGCGGGTTCGTCGACGACCTCACGGTGCGCGAGAACGTGCACCTCACCGCGGGCCTGCACGGCATGACGCGCGCCGAGATCGACGCGCGCTACGACGAGATCATCGACTTCGCCGAGCTGCGCGAGAGCGTCGACACCCCGTACAAGCACCTGTCGAGCGGCATGAAGGTGCGGCTCGCCTTCTCGGTCATCTCGCGCCTGGAGGAGCCCATCCTGCTCGTCGACGAGGTGCTCGCGGTCGGCGATAAGGCGTTCCGCGACAAGTGCTACCAGCGCATCGACGAGCTGCTCGCGGGCGGGCGCACCCTGTTCTTCGTCTCGCACAACGAGCGCGACCTCAAGCGCTTCTGCACGCGCGGCCTCTACCTGGACAAGGGCCTACTGCAGCTCGACGGGCCGATCGAGGGGGTTCTCGCGGCGTACAACAGGGACTACGGTTCCCCTTCATGAGTCACGAGACGCACGACCCCGCCACGCCCCGCATCGTCTTTCCCGCGCACGAGCAGGCCGACCCGCGCATGGTGCGCGCGCTGCAGGCGATCATGTCGTCGCAGCGGCCGGCGGTCATCGCGCACGTGCGGCGGATCCGTCGCCGCTCGCCGAACGCGTCGCCCGACGAGGTGATCAGGATGCTGGAGAAGCACTACCTGACGCTCGTCACCGCGAGCGGGGCATCCGTCGGCGCCGCCGCGGTCGTGCCCGCCGTCGGTCTCGCCGCCTCCCTCACCCTCAGCGGCGTCGAGACGGTCGCGTTCCTCGAGGCGAGCGCACTCTTCGCGCAGTCGGTCACCGAGGTGCACGGCATCGCCGTCGACGACCCCGAGCGCGCGCAGAGCCTCGTCATGGCGCTCATGCTCGGCGGAGCGGGCAAGGACCTCGTCACGCAGTTCGCGAAGCAGATGACCGGCGGCGCGCCGCGCACCGCCTACTGGGGCGAGCTCGTGACCAAGAGCATGCCGCGCGTCATGCTCGACTCGCTCGCCGACCGACTGCGCACGGCGTTCGTCCGCCGCTTCGCGGTCACGCAGGGCGGAACGGTCATCGGGCGCGCCATCCCCTTCGGCATCGGCGCGGTGATCGGCGGCACCGGCAACCACATCCTCGGGCGCAAGGTCATCAGCAACGCCCGCGAGGCGTTCGGTCCCGCTCCCGTGATGTGGCCCGTGAGCCTCGAGATCGAGACCCGCGCCCCCGGGACGCCGCGCCCCGGTCGCCGCGTGGTCATCCGGGAGGCCGGCCGCATCGGACCGGTGCGCGTGCCGCGGCTCGCGATCGAGCGCCGCGGCGAGACGGACGAGGCCGCCGAGCAGTTCGAGATCTGACGCTCAGCCCTCGCCGGGCGCGGCGTCCTCGTCGATGTCGTCGTCGAACGGGTTCGACTCGCTCGTGATGGGGTCGTTGCGGTGCTGCGCCGCCGCGCGCTCCCACTCGGTCATGAGCGTCTCGACCGCGGTATGGAAGCGCGCGGTCGCGGCGCCCGGCGTCGTGTCGCCGAAGTAGCGCTCGACCCAGTGCTGCAGCCGCTCGTGCGCCTCGGAGCTCGTGAGCACCCGGTCGATCGCGGGGATGATCTCGCGGGCCTCGGCCGCGGTGAGCCACTCGCAGTCGCCGAGGTAGCCGGTGGAGTCGATCTCGGCCTCGGCCGAGGCGGGTCGGGCGATGAGGATCGGCTTGCCCGTCGCGAGCCGGTCGTAGACCATCGCGGAGATGTCGGTGATCGCGACGTCGGCCGCGGCGAGCTGCCAGCCGAGCTCGGCGCCGTCGTCGAACACGTGCTGCGCCCGCGGGTCGAGCGCGTTGGCCCGCGCGATAGCCGAGACGATTCGCGCGTTCGCCGCGCTGTACTCGGGGTCCACGACGCCGCTGCGCGGGTGCGGGCGGTAGATCACGCGGTGCCGGCCGGAGGCGAGCAGCTCGGCGACGAGCGCCTCGCCGTGGCTCGCGATCGAGCCGTACGCCGCCGCGGGGCGGTCGCCCTCCCACGTTGGGGCGTACAGGACGACCGTGCGGTCGTCCGGGGTGTACGGCAGGGCGCCCGCGAAGTGGTCGGCCTGCGGTCGGCCGATCGCGATCGCCTTGCTCTCGACGTCGTAGTTCCAGAGCTTGCGGCGCAGGCGCTCCTTCGCGGCGTCCCCGGCGATGAAGGCGTAGTCGTACGCCTTGTACTGGTTCGTCGTCATGTACATCTTGTCCGACTCGCCGTGGTTGACGAACACGTGCCACATGCGGCTGTAGCGGAACATCTGGAAGTTCTTGGCGTTCTGATTGACGTAGAGCACGATCCGCAGCGGCTGCTCGGCGACGAACCGCTCGAGATCGACGACCTGGCGCAGGTACACGGCCGGCACGGGCGACTCGTCGAGGAGCGTCAGCATCGTCCCCGGGCTGCGGGCGATGATCGCGACCGGATGCACGGTCGCGAGCTCGGCGAGCGGCGCGTACCACTGACGGATCTGGTAGAGGTTCACGCGGGTGTCGGCGAAGTAGACGGCGATCTGAACGCTCCCGGCGGCGGGCTGCTTCGCGGTCGCGAGTCGTGCGGCGAGCTGCGCACGATGGCGGCGCGACCGCAGGATGTTGCGCGCGAGACGCCGCGCCGTGCCCAGCTGCTTCAGAATGCTCACTGCTCCATCATGGTCTCCGCCATCGGCGCGACCCCGCGAACAGGGGTCAACCGTTATGCGTTTGTTCGCTGGACGCCCGGCCGTGGAAGAATCGCCCGCGATGGCCCGCTTCACATTCAGCGCCGGCAACGCGCGCGCCCTGGCTCGCGCCCCGCTGTACGGGCTCGGCGCGCTCGCGGCGCGCCTGATTCCGCGGGACGCGCAGCGCTGGGTCTTCGGCTCGGGCATCGGAGTCGGCGAGGGGGCTCTCGCCCTGTGGGAGCTCTGCCGCGATCGCGACCCGGAGCGGCGCCTCGTGTGGCTCGCCTCGAGCGACGACGAGCTCGCGGCGGCGACCGCACGCGGCATGCGCGCGGTGCCGGCCCGGAGCATCCCCGGCTTCTGGGAGACCCTGCGAGCGGGCGTCGTCGTCGTCACGCACGGCCTCGGCGACGTCAATCGCTACGGCTCGAGCGGTGCCGTCGTGGTGCAGCTGTGGCACGGCATCCCCCTCAAGCGCCTGCACCTCGACACGGGCGCCGCTCTGCGGCTTCCGCTCATCGGCTCGCTGCCGGGCGCCCGCGCGCTCATGGCGCGGCTCTACCGCGCCGGCTCGTCGCGCATCACGCTCTTCCCCGTCGCGAGCGCGCTCGTCGCGGCGCGCGTGCGGTCGGCGTTCGGCCTGCCCGCCTCGCGCGTGCGCGTGCTCGGCGACGCGCGCGACGATGTTCTGCTGCGCGGCGACGCGGCAACGCGGCGATCGGCGGCGCGCGCGGTCGTCGAAGGCGCGGCGGGGCCGCTCCCCGAGGGCGCTCGCGTCGTCCTCTACGCGCCCACCTGGCGCGACGGCGAGCCCGACCCGGCCATCCCCACCGACGACGAGTGGCGCGCGATCGCCGAGTGGGCCGAGCGCGCCGACGCCGTCCTGCTGATCCGCTCGCACCCGCTCGGGGCGGGCTCGTACGCGGCGGGGCCGGCGCTGTCGCCGCGCATCCGGCTCATGGGGCGCGATCGGCTGGGGGATGCGACCCCCGCCCTGCCCGCTCTCGATGCGCTCGTGACGGATTACTCCTCGATCGCGTTCGACGCCGCGATCGCGGGGGTGCCGAGCGTGTTCTTCGCCCCCGATCTCGCGCAGTACCTGTCGTCGCGCGGTCTCTACACCCCGTACCGCGAGTTCAGCGGCGACGACCCCGCGACGACGTGGGCGCGCACGCTCGAGCGGCTCGACGACGCCCTCGACGAGGGCGCCGAGCGCGAGGCCGCCCTCGCCCACTCCGCGTGGCTGCGCGACGAGCACGTCGACCGACTCGACGGCCGCGCGACCGAGCGGGTGCGCGCGGCGATCCTCACGCTCCTCGGCGAGGGCCCCGAGCCCGCCGGCCTCGACGTCGCCCCCGAGCGCCCCGTCGTGATCGATCGCGTGACGGTCGAGGACGAGTCAATCGTCGTCGAGGGGCGCAGCTCGGCCGGCGTCGCGCGCCTCTCGCTCGTCGGGCCCCGTCAGACCCTGCCCGGCGAGCTCGATGCGCTCGACGACCGCTTCCTCGCGCGGATCCCCCTGCTCGTCGCGCGGTGGGGCTCGATCCCGCTGCCGGCGCCGAGCGGCGCGTACGCGCTCGAGCTCGAGCTCGACGGCGCGACGCGGCCGACCGCGCGCGCGACGATCGCCGCGGAGCTGCCGCGGGCATCCCTCACCCCTCTGATGCGCGTCGAGGTCATGGCCGATCGAGGGACCCTCGTCGTGGCCCTCGGCGCGCCCCTCGCCGACGACGAGCGCGGGGCGGCGGCCCAGCGCCGCCTGGAGGCCGGGTACCGGCGCCGGGAGGCGACGCCCGAGCGCGCGGTGCTCCTCGAGAGCTTCTACGCGCAGACGGCCGCGTGCAACCCGCTCGCGATCGACCGCGAGCTCGCGCGCGTGCGGCCCGACGTCGTGCGGTACTGGTCGGTCGTCGACCGCTCCGTCGCCGTCCCCGAGGGCGGCGTACCGATCGTCGAGGGCTCGGCCGAGTGGTGGCGCGTGCGCGCCGACGCGCGGGTGCTCGTCGTCAACGACTGGCTGCGCAAGCGCTGGCGCCCGCGCCCCCATCAGTCGGTGCTGCAGACCTGGCACGGCACGATGCTCAAGCGCCTCGCCCTCGACCGCGATCGCGTCGGCCTGCGCACGCGCATCGCCGTGCGGCGCGAGAGCGCGCGCTGGTCGGTGCTTCTCGCGCAGAATCCGTACGCCGCGAGCATCCTGCGCCGCGCCTACGGCTTCCGCGGGCCCGTGTGGGTCGAGGGGTACCCGCGCGACGACGTCCTCGTGACGGGCGACCGCGGGGCCGCCCGCGCGCGCATCGGCATCGGCCCGCACGAGCGAGCCGTGCTCTACGCGCCCACCTGGCGCGACGACCGCACCGAGATCGTCGACTTCCTCGACCTGCCGGGCTTCGCGGCGGCTCTCGCCGAGCTGCCGGGCGACCACGTCCTCCTCGTGCGCGGGCACAGCCGCACGCTGCGCTTCGGTCGCGACCTCTCGGCGCCCGGGCTCGTCGACGTCACGACGTTCCCGTCGATGAGCGAGCTCCTGCTCGCGGCCGACGTCGTCGTCACCGACTACAGCTCGATCATGTTCGACGTCACGGCGACGGATGCCCCGCTCGTGCTCTTCCTGCCCGACCTCGAGCACTACCGCCGCGACCTGCGCGGCTTCTACTTCGACGTCACGGCCGAGGCCCCCGGGCCCGTCGTGACCGACCGGGATGCCCTCCTCGCCGTGCTCCGCGACCTCGCGACGGGGGCGCCCGGCTCGGACCCCGCGGCTCTCGCCGCGTGGCGCGAGAGGTTCAACCCGCTCGACGACGGCGGAGCCGCCGAGCGCGTCGTCGCGCGCATGATCGCGGCGGGGATGCTCGGCTGAGGCCGGCGCCCGCCGCACCGCGGGCGAGGGGGTCGGCTAGGACTCGGTGCGCGAGCGGTCGACGGCGTCGCGAGCGCCGACGACGACGCCGCGCAGGAATCCCGCGCCCCACGAGACGTGCATCGTCGCGATGACGAGAGCGAAGGTCGCGCGGTCGTCGAGCGCGCGCCCGCTCGACGGGGCGACGAGGAGCCCGAGCAGGAGCAGCAGGTACGCGACGGGGGCGAGGTGGACGAGCCCGAGGACGATCGCCGCGGGCCCGGAGAGCACCCCGGCCAGCTGGAGCACGAGGACGACGAGGCTCGCCGCGCTCGCGATGACGAGCGCCGGCGGGGCGAAGTAGCGCAGCGGGTGCCGGCCGCCGTGGCGACGGACGAGCTCGCCGCGCCAGATGCCCGTCGCGACGAACTGCCTCACGAGCTTCGCCCACGTGTCGCGCGGCCAGTACGTCACGCGAAGCGCGGGGTCGAGCCAGACCACGTGGCCCGCGCTGCGGAGGCGGAAGTTGAGCTCCCAGTCCTCCCCGCGGCGCAGCCCCTCGTCGTAGAGACCGACCTCGACGAGCGCCGCGCGGCGCATGATGCCGAGGTAGGCGCTCTCGGCCGGGCCCTCGACCGCCGAGCCGTGGTACGCGCCGCCGCCGAGCCCGAGCCGGGAGTTGTAGGCCCGAGCGACCGCCGACTGGAAGCGGCTGCGGCCGGAGGCGACCATGAGACCCCCGAGCGACGCGGCGCCCGTGCGGGTCAAGGTCGCGACGGCCGTAGCGGTGTAGTCGGGGTCGAGCTCGGTGTGAGCATCCACGCGCACGATGACGTCGTGGCGGGCGGCCCGGATCGCTCGATTGAGGCCGATCGGGATGGCCATCTCGGGATTGTGCACGATGCGGATGCGATCGTCGGTGGCCGCGAGACGGGCGACGCGCTCGCTCGTGCCGTCGGTCGACGGGCCGAGCGCGAGCACGAGCTCCTGGTCGCCGTCGTAGACCTGCGCCAGGACGCTCGCGATCGCGTCGTCGATGTAGGCCGCCTCGTTGTACACCGGCATGACGTAACTCACGCCGGGGAGCGAGGGAGCGGCCATAGGTCCCGAGGCTACTGCCTAGCCGAGCTCGCCCAGCGTCACCGTCAGCGTCTCGCTCCGGCCGCCGCGCACGTAGGTGAGCTCGGCGCTGTCGCCCGCGGCGAGCACGCGCACCTGCGCCGTGAGGTCGATCTGATCGGTGATCGGCACGCCGTTGAACTCGGTGATGACATCGCCCGCGCGCAGGCCCGCCTGCTCGGCGGGGCCGCCGGGCGAGACCTGGTCGATGAGCGCGCCGACGACGTCGCTCGACGCGCTCGTGCTCGCGTCGGTGACCGTGGCGCCGAGGAGGCCGTGGCTCGCCGAGCCCGTCTCGATGAGCTCGGTCGCGATGCGCTGCGCGAAGTTCGCCGGGATCGAGAAGCCGACGCCGATGCTGCCCGCGCCGCCCTGCCCCCCGCCGGCCGTCGCGATCGCGACGTTGATGCCGATGAGTCTGCCGTCCTGGTCGAGGAGGGCGCCGCCGGAGTTGCCGGGGTTGATCGCCGCGTCGGTCTGGATGACCGCGAGCGAGATCGTCGTCGACCTCGAGGGCTGGGGGTCCTGCCCCGGGATGTCGAAGTTCCAGAACTCGAACGGGCTCTCGCCCTCGGGCTGCGGGGCGTCCGGCACCTCGGGGACGGCCGAGGACTGCACCGTGATCGAGCGGTTGAGCGCGGAGACGATGCCGTCGGTCACGGTACCGGCGAGGCCGAGCGGCGCGCCGATCGCGATCGCGCGGTCGCCCACGTTGAGGTCGTCGGAGTCGGCGAACTCGATCGGCTGCAGGTCGGTCGCTCCCTCGAGCCGGATGACCGCGAGGTCGGCGATCGGGTCGGCGCCGACGAGGCTCGCGTCCCACAGGCGACCGTCGGCGGTCGTGACGCGGATGCTGGGGTCGCCGGCCGCGCCGTCGAGCGTCGCGACGTGCGCGTTCGTGAGCACGTAGCCGTCGTCGCTCAGGATGACGCCCGAGCCGCTGCCCTGCGCGCCGCCGCCCGCCACCTGGATCGTGACGACCGAGGGCATGGCCTTCGCGACGACGCCCGTGACGATCGTGGCATCCTCCGGGTCGTTGACGGTGACCGAGGCGGGGCCAGTCGGGGAGGAGGCCGACCCGCCCTGGTCGCTGAGCGCCCACGCCGCGATGCCGCCGCCCGCGGCGCCGCCGATGAGCGCGCCCACGGCGAGCGCCGCGATCATCGGGGCGAGGGAGCGCTGCGGGGCCGAGGGGGCGGGCGCGGTCGCGGGGGCCGGAGCGGGAGCGGGGGCCG
>NZ_JAUSMI010000108.1 GCF_030645145.1 Microcella sp.
GTCATCGGTTCGAGTCCGATTGTGGGCTCCACGTCGGCGGCACAGCGGCCCCCGAGCGATCCAGCAAAGTCACAGCGGCGTCGCCGCGCCTCGTAAGGAGTGAAACGGTCACGTGGCCAAGAAGAAGTTCGAGCGGACCAAGCCGCACGTCAACATCGGAACGATCGGTCACGTCGACCACGGCAAGACCACCCTGACCGCCGCCATCTCGAAGGTGCTTGCCGACAAGTACCCCTCGGCGACGAACGTGCAGCGTGACTTCGCGTCGATCGACTCGGCTCCCGAGGAGCGCCAGCGCGGCATCACGATCAACATCTCGCACGTCGAGTACGAGACGCCCAAGCGTCACTACGCTCACGTCGACGCTCCCGGTCACGCCGACTACATCAAGAACATGATCACGGGCGCCGCGCAGATGGACGGCGCGATCCTCGTGGTCGCCGCGACCGACGGCCCCATGGCCCAGACGCGCGAGCACGTGCTGCTCGCCAAGCAGGTCGGCGTGCCGTACCTGCTCGTCGCGCTCAACAAGGCCGACATGGTCGACGACGAGGAGATCCTCGAGCTCGTCGAGATCGAGGTCCGCGAGCTCCTCTCGAGCCAGGGCTTCGACGGCGACAACGCGCCCGTCGTGCAGGTCTCGGGCCTCAAGGCCCTCGAGGGCGACGAGAAGTGGACCGAGTCCATCGTCAAGCTCATGGAGGCCGTCGACGAGTCGATCCCCGACCCGGTGCGCGACAAGGACAAGCCGTTCCTCATGCCCATCGAGGACGTCTTCACGATCACCGGTCGTGGCACGGTCGTCACGGGCCGCGCCGAGCGCGGCACCCTCGGCATCAACTCCGAGGTCGAGATCGTCGGCATCCGCCCGACGCAGAAGACCACGGTCACGGGTATCGAGATGTTCCACAAGCAGCTCGACGAGGCCTGGGCCGGCGAGAACTGCGGTCTTCTCCTCCGCGGCACCAAGCGCGAGGACGTCGAGCGCGGCCAGGTCGTCGTGAAGCCGGGTTCGGTGACCCCTCACACGAACTTCGAGGGCACCGCGTACATCCTCTCGAAGGACGAGGGTGGCCGTCACAACCCCTTCTACACGAACTACCGCCCGCAGTTCTACTTCCGCACCACCGACGTCACCGGCGTCATCTCGCTGCCCGAGGGCACCGAGATGGTCAGGCCCGGCGACACCACCGACATGGTCGTCGAGCTGATCCAGCCGATCGCCATGGAGGAGGGCCTCGGCTTCGCCATCCGTGAGGGTGGCCGCACCGTCGGCGCCGGCACGGTCACGAAGATCATCAAGTAGTTCTTCGCAGCACCACGAGCGGGGGTCGGGCGCAAGCCCGGCCCCCGCTTCGTCGTTCCCGGAGCGCGTCGTCCGCGCCTGCTCCCATTGCGGGGCACCGCGGGGCGCTACAGTCGCGGCAGAGCGTCCGTCATGAGGGCGGATGCGCCCGGCGAAGGAGCCACCCCGATGGGCAAGCGGATCACGATCGAGATCGTCTCCATCCTCGGCATCTCTCTGGCCGCGGCCTACGCGATCATGCTCGGCGTCGTCCTGGCCTTCGGCACCGCTCTGAGCGATGCGTTCGGAGAGGCAGCCCGGTTCCTGTTCGGCCCGCTCGTCGCCGGGATCGCCCTTTGGACTCTCCTCGTCATCGTGCTCGCGATCACGCTGCGACGACGGGGCGAGGGGGTGCGCATCGCCGCGCACCTCGGTGCTGCGCTGCTCGCCGTCCTGCTCAACGTCGCGCTGTACGCCGCCATCGTGCCCCCCGGCTCGGGCATGGAGCAGCTCATCGTCGGCATCGCGGCCGGAGCGGGAGCGATCCTCCTGCTGGGAGCGATCGTCGGGGTGGTCGTGACCGAGCTCGTGGTTCTGCGCCCGCGCGGCCGAACGGCGGCGGCGCGGTGAGCCGCCGGATCGTCCTCGAGGTCGGGTCGATCCTCGGCATCACGATCGTCCTCGCCCTCGTCGGGCTCTCGATCGTCACGGCAGGAGACGCCGCGGCCCCGGGCGACATCGTCCCGAACGCCGCCCGGTTCCTCTTCGGCGCCGCGGGCATCGCGCTCGGGCTCTGGACGCTCCTGCTCATCGCCGGGTCGGTCGCGCTCCGCCACCGCCCGGTCGGCGTCCGCATCGGCGTCCACCTGCTGAGCGCCGTCATCGCCGTCGGTGTCAACACCGGCCTGCTCGCGCTCGTCGCCGGTCCGGCCGACAGCGGCTGGTCGGGCCTCATCATCGCGATCGCGCTCGGCGCGGGCGCCGTGCTGCTGATCGCCGCGATCATCGGCGTGCTCGTCACCGAGCTGCTGATCGTGCGGCCGCGCCGGCTCGAGCGCCCCGAACCGGGTCGCCCGACGACGGGGCCCGCCGCGGCCTGAGCCCGGTCAGCGCCCCGTGAGCCGCGCCGTCAGGGCGTCGGCGGCCGCGCGCACCGCGCGCGCGAGCGCGGCCTCGGCGAGGGCATCCACCGCCTCGCCCCGATAGGTCAGGCCGATGCCCGCACTCGGGTAGCCGGTGCGGTCGGTCGCCGCGGCGGCGACGGAGGAGTAGTCGGGCGTGATCTCTCCGTGCTCCCCGGCCCAGCCGCGCTCGCGGGCCTCGGCGAGGATGCCGTCGAGCTCGCGCAGCGTCGCCGGCCCGATGCCGTGCCGGGTGATGAGCGCGTCGCGGTGCGGGTAGAGCGCCCGCACCTGCGCGGCGGGCAGCGCTGCGAGTATCGCGCGCCCGGTCGCCGTGAGGTGCGCGGGCAGCCGCACGCCGAGCCGAGCGACCGTCGTCGGCGCGCGCGGGGCCGAGGCCTGGCCGACGTACGAGACGTCCGATCCGCTCAGTACCGCGAGCTGCGCGACCGCGGGCACGGGGGCCTCGGCGACGAGCCGCTCGATGAGCGGGTTCGCGAGCCGCGCGAGCCGACTCGCCTGCAGCACGCTCGACCCTATCTCGGCGACGACCCCGCCGAGCCCGTAGGCCCGCAGCTCGGGGTAGTGGACGACGTACCCCTCCTCCTGCAGCACGCGGATGAGCTGGTAGGTCGACGACCGCGGCAGATCGAGCTCGCGCGCGATCGTCGAGGCGGGCACGGGCTCGCTGTGATGGGCGAGGTGCGTGACGATGCGCAGGGCCGCGCGCGCCGCGGGAACATCCGGCATCGGCCCGCCCCCACTCTTGTGAACATCGTCTGAAATCTCAGACACATTATCGCGCGGGGCCGGTGCCGCCGTCTCGCGCGAGCGGTTCACTGGGGCCATGCGCATCACGGTCGGCTCCCGCACCCTCACTCGCGACGGCGTCGTCGCCGTCGCCCGCCACGACGCCGAGGTCGCCATCGACGCGGATGCCCTCGCCGCCATGACCGCGACGCGCGCCCTCATCGCGGGGCTGGCCCACGACACCGTGCCCCACTACGGCGTCTCGACCGGGTTCGGCGCCCTCGCGACCACGCACATCCCCCTCGCGAAGCGCGCCGAGCTGCAGCGCTCGCTCGTCCGCTCGCACGCCGCGAGCTCGGGAGCCGAGGTCGAGCGCGAGGTCGTCCGCGCGACGATGCTCCTGCGCCTCGCGACGCTCGCGACGGGCCGCACCGGCGCCCGCCCGGTCGTCGCCGAGACCTACGCGGCGATGCTCAACGCGGGGCTGACCCCGGTCGTCGGCGAGTACGGCAGCCTCGGCTGCTCGGGCGACCTCGCCCCGCTCGCGCACTGCGCGCTCGCCGCGATGGGCGAGGGCTCGGTGCGGAACGCCGCGGGAGACCTCGTGCCCGCCGGCGACGCGCTCGCGGCGGCGGGCATCCGCCCCCTGGAGCTCGAGGAGAAGGAGGGCCTCGCCCTCATCAACGGCACCGACGGCATGCTCGGGATGCTCTGCCTCGCGCTCGCCGACCTCGACGACCTCGTGGCCACCGCCGACCTCGCCGCCGCGATGAGCGTCGAGGGCCAGCTCGGCACCGACGCGGTGTTCGCCTCGGATCTGCAGCAGCTGCGCCCCCACCCCGGTCAGGCGACGAGCGCCGCGAACCTGCGCGCCGTGCTCGCCGGCTCGGCGATCGTCGCGAGCCACAGGACCGACGACTGCACGCGCGTGCAGGACGCCTACTCGCTGCGCTGCGCCCCGCAGGTGCACGGCGCCGTGCGCGACACGATGGCGCACGCCGCGCTCGTCGCGACCCGCGAGCTCGCGAGCGCGATCGACAACCCCGTCGTGACGCTCGACGGGCGGGTCGAGTCGAACGGCAACTTCCACGGGGCGCCCGTCGCGTTCGTGCTCGACTTCCTCGCGATCGCCGTCGCCGATCTCGCGAGCATGAGCGAGCGGCGCACCGACCGCTTCCTCGACCCGGCCCGCAACGCGGGGCTGCCGCCGTTCCTCGCCCACGACCCCGGCGTCGACTCGGGCCACATGATCGCGCAGTACACGCAGGCCGGCATCGTGAGCGAGCTCAAGCGGCTCGCGAACCCGGCGAGCGTCGACTCGATCCCGTCGAGCGCGATGCAGGAGGACCACGTGTCGATGGGCTGGTCGGCCGGCCGCAAGCTCCGCCGCGCGATCGACGGGCTCGGCCGCGTCGTCGCGATCGAGCTCCTGACGGCCGCGCGCGGAATCGACCTTCGCGGCATCGCGCCGTCGCCCGTGACCGCCGCGGTCATCGCGGCCCTCCGCGCCGAGGTCGAGGGCCCCGGCCCCGACCGCTACCTCGCGCCCGAGATCGAGGCGGCCGTCCGCCTCACGCAGAGCGGCGCGCTGCTCGCCGCCGGCCGCTCGGTCGTCCCCGAGCTCGTCTGAACCCGCACCGCACGAAAGGCCACTCATGAGCATCGCGACCCACCGCCCCGAAGCCGGCACCGGTGCCGGCGACGCGCGCCCGGCATCCGGACCCCGCCCCGTGCGCGCCCACCGCGGCACGCAGCTGCACACCCTCGGCTGGCAGCAGGAGGGCGCCCTCCGCATGCTGCAGAACAATCTCGACCCCGAGGTCGCCGAGCACCCCGACGAGCTCGTCGTCTACGGCGGCACCGGCAAGGCCGCACGCGACTGGGCGAGCTTCGACGCGCTCACCCGCACGCTCGCGACCCTCAAGGGCGACGAGACGATGCTCGTGCAGTCGGGCCGCCCCGTCGGCGTCTTGCAGACGCACGAGTGGGCGCCGCGCGTGCTCCTCGCCAACTCGAACCTCGTCGGCGACTGGGCGAACTGGGACGAGTTCCGGCGGCTCGAGCAGCTCGGCCTCACGATGTACGGGCAGATGACGGCCGGATCGTGGATCTACATCGGCACGCAGGGCATCCTGCAGGGCACGTTCGAGACGTTCGCGGCGGTCGCGACGCAACGGTTCACCGGAACGCTCGCCGGCACCATAACGCTCACCGGCGGGCTCGGCGGCATGGGCGGCGCCCAGCCCCTCGCCGTGACGATGAACGGCGGAGTCGCGATCTGCGTCGACGTCGACCCGTCGCGCATCGCCCGCCGCATCGAGCACCGCTACCTCGACGTGCAGGCCGACTCGCTCGATCAGGCGATCGAGCTCGCGACGCAGGCGCGGGATGCCCGCCGCCCGCTCTCGATCGGAGTCCTCGGCAACGCCGCGGCCGTCTTCCCCGCCCTGCTCGCGATGGGCGCCCCCATCGACATCGTCACCGACCAGACGAGCGCGCACGACCCGCTCGCGTACCTGCCGCTCGAGCACACGATGGACGACTGGCACGCCGCGCGCGAGCGCGACCCGATCGGCTTCGCCGCGGCGGCGCGCGCGTCGATGGCCGTGCAGGTCGAGGCGATGGTCGGCTTCCAGCGGGCCGGGGCGGAGGTGTTCGACTACGGGAACAACATTCGCACGGAGGCGAAGGCGGCCGGGTTCGCGGACGCGTTCTCCTTCCCCGGGTTCGTGCCCGCGTACATCCGCCCGCTGTTCGCGCAGGGGAAGGGCCCGTTCCGGTGGGCGGCGCTGAGCGGCGACCCCGCCGACATCGCGGCGACCGACAGGGCGGTGCTCGAGCTGTTCCCCGAGAACGAGAGCCTGCAGCGGTGGATCCCGCTCGCGCAGGAGCGCGTGCACTTCCAGGGGCTGCCGGCGCGCATCTGCTGGCTCGGCTACGGCGAGCGCGACGTCGCGGGCGAGCGCTTCAACGACATGGTCGCGAGCGGTGAGCTGAGCGCCCCCGTCGCGATCGGCCGCGACCACCTCGACTCGGGCTCGGTCGCGAGCCCGTACCGCGAGACGGAGGCGATGAAGGACGGCTCGGACGCGATCGCGGACTGGCCGCTGCTCAACGCGCTCGTCAACACCGCGTCGGGCGCGACGTGGGTGTCGATCCACCACGGCGGCGGCGTGGGCATCGGCCGCTCGATCCACGCCGGGCAGGTCGTCGTCGCCGATGGTACGGCGCTCACCGGCCAGAAGGTGCAGCGCGTGCTGACGAACGACCCGGGCATGGGGGTCATCCGGCACATCGACGCGGGGTACGACGAGGGCGAGGCTGTCGTCGAGGAGTTCGGCGTGCGCATCCCGATGCGGGAGCAGGAGTGAGCGCGGACGACGAGGTCGCCGCTGAGCGTCGCGCGCCGCACTCGCTCGCTCACGACCCTCTCTGGCCGCGAGCGGGCGACTGGCCGGCCTGGGTTCCGGGTGCGCGGGCGGACGCGGTGCTGGTGGGCATCCCGAGCTGGCGAACCTCGCTGTCGCCCGGGCAGGCGCACACGACCCCCGCGGCGATCCGGGATGCCCTGCGCTACTACTCCGCCGACGCACTGCTCCGCATCCCGACCGTCGATCGGTCACTCGTTGCCGACGCTTCAGACTCCGGCCGCAACGAGCGACCGATAGACGCCGAATCTGGCACTGGCGCGCCGCCCGCGGGAGCGCGGCTCGCCGTGCTCGACGCCGGCGACGTGGTCGAGCCCGACGGCGAGGGCGAGGCGGCCGCGACCGCGCGCGTCGCCGAGATCGCGGCCACGGCATCCCTCGTCATCGTGCTCGGCGGCGACAACGCCGCGACGGTGCCGGCCGCCCTCGGGGCGTGGGGCGCGCGCATCGCGACCGCGGGCCTCGTGACGCTGGATGCCCACCACGACCTCCGCGACGGCGTCAGCAACGGCTCACCGGTGCGACGGCTGCTCGAGGCCGGGCTCGCGGGGGCGCGGGTCAGCCAGCTCGGCATCGAGCCGCTCGCGAACTCGCGCGCGTACGCGGCGCGCGCCGCCGAGCACGGGATCACCGTCGTTACCCGGGCCGAGCTGCTGCGCACCCCGATCGAGGTCGCGATGAGCGCGGCGCTCGACTGCGCGGCGTCGGCGGGCGGGCCGGTGCACGTCGACCTCGACCTCGACGTGTGCGACCGCAGCGTCGCCCGGCTGCCCCGCGAGCGTGCCCGGCGGCCTGAGCGCGATCGAGCTGCGCACCGCCGCGCGGCTCGCGGGCGCGCATCCGGCCGTCACGAGCATCGACCTCACCGAGCTCGACGCCGCGCGCGACTCCGCCGACCAGCGCACCGTGCGCCTCGCCGCGCTGTGCGTGCTCGAGGCGCTCGCAGGGCTCGCCGCCCGACCGGGCCTCGCGTGAGCGGCGCCTGCGGGAGGATGCCCGCATGAGCAGCGTCGTCGTCGCGAACATCGGCGAGCTCGTGACGTTCGAGCCCGGCCGCCCCGTGCGGCTCGGAGCGGCGGTCGTGCTCGTCGACGGCGTCGTGCAGTGGGTGGGCGACGATGCGGATGCGCCGCCCGCGGACGCGCGCGTCGACGCGGCGGGCGGGGCGGTCATCCCGGGCTTCGTCGACAGCCACAGCCACCTCGTCTTCGCCGGCGACCGCGCGGCCGAGTTCGAGGCGCGCATGGCGGGGCGTCCGTACACCGCGGGAGGCATCCGGTCGACGGTCGCCGCGACCCGGGCCGCGACCGACGACGAGCTGCGCGCGCGGCTCGCCGCCCTCGTCGCCCAGGCGCGCGCGCAGGGCACGACGACGCTCGAGATCAAGAGCGGGTACGGGCTCACGATCGCCGACGAGGAGCGCGCCCTGCGCCTCGCCCGCGAGGTCACCGACGAGACCACCTTCCTCGGAGCCCACGTCGTGCCCGCCGAGTACGCCGACGATCGGGCCGCCTACGTCGACCTCGTGCGCGGGCCCATGCTCGCCGCGTGCGCGCCCCACGCTCGCTGGATCGACGTCTTCATCGACTCGGGCGCGTTCACCGTCGACGAAGCGCGGCTCATCCTTCAGGCGGGGCGGGATGCCGGACTCGGCCTGCGCGTCCACGCCGGCCAGCTCGCCGCCGACGGGGGAGTCGCCCTCGCCGTCGAGCTCGGCGCCGCGAGCGTCGACCACTGCACGCACCTCACCGATGCCGACGTCGAGGCGCTCGCCGGCTCGGACACCGTCGCGACCCTGCTGCCGCTCGTCGAGTTCTCGACGCGGCAGCCGTACCCGGATGCCCGGCGCCTCCTCGACGCGGGCGTCGCCGTCGCGATCGCGACCGACTGCAATCCCGGCTCCAACTTCTCGTCGTCGATGCCGCTCGCCCTCGCTCTCGCGGTGCGCGAGATGGGAGTCACCCCGCTCGAGGCGCTCGCGGCGGCGACGGTGGGCGGGGCTCGCGCGCTGCGGCGCTCGGGGGTCGGGGAGGTGCGCGTGGGCTCGAGCGGGGGAGTGGTCGTGCTCGACGCGCCGTCGTACACGTGGATGGCGTACCGGGTGGGGGTGCCGCTCGTGCGCGAGGTCGTGGGCGGGGTGCGGTAGCGCCGCCTTCGGCGAGCGCGGGGGCACGTTGGCTCCGAGTGACTTGCGCCGCCTTCGGCGAGCGCTGTACCTCGCGGCTTCGGAGCGAACTACCCGACAACCGGGGGCCGGGACGGCCCCCGGGGCGCTGTCGCCGTGGAGGCCAGAAATGGCCTCCACTCTGAGGCGACACGCCCGGGTTGCAGCACTCTCTCGCCTGTGGCAGACTCTTCTAGTTCCACACGCCGCGCTATCGTGCGCGGTTCACTGCCAGGCAGTGCATAGGACGAGCAGCCCGCAGGTGCGGGTGGCGATGAGCCTAGGCCGCAGGCAGAAGAACACGACTTAAATCGACAACCAACTCGCACAGGGGATATCTCTGTGCCTGGCGAGGGCGACACGCCCGAGCGCGGGGGTCGGTGACGAGCAGAGGTCCAACCCGCGTGCGGCAGCAGATCGATGTTTGACAGAAGAACAGTGGTGCGACAGCGAGAGCGCTCCGCGCAGATGTGCTCGTCAGGGTTCATCACGTCCAAGAAGGAAGAGAGTTGAGCATGGCGGGACAGAAGATCCGCATCCGGCTTAAGTCGTACGACCACGCAGGTCTCGATGCATCGGCGCGCAAGATCGTCGACACCGTGACGCGTGCAGGCGCAACCGTGGTCGGCCCCGTGCCGCTGCCGACGGAGAAAAACGTCATCGCCGTCATCCGGTCGCCCCACAAGTACAAGGACAGCCGCGAGCACTTCGAGAAGCGCACGCACAAGCGGCTCATCGACATCATCGACCCGACGCCGAAGGCGGTCGACTCGCTCATGCGCCTCGACCTCCCCGCCGACGTCAACATCGAGATCAAGCTCTAAGGAACCCCTCTATGTCTGCTACCAAGACGACCAAGGGTCTGCTGGGCACGAAGCTCGGCATGACCCAGGTGTGGGATGAGAACAACAAGCTCGTTCCCGTCACCGTCGTGGAGATCGCCCCGAACGTCGTGACGCAGGTGCGCACGGTCGAGAAGGACGGCTACGCGGCCGTGCAGATCGCCTACGGCGCGATCGACCCGCGCAAGGTCACGAAGCCCCTCACGGGCCACTTCGAGAAGGCCGGCTCGACGCCGCGCCGCCACCTCACCGAGGTGCGCACCGCTGACGCATCCGAGTACGCCCCGGGCCAGGAGCTCGCGGTCGACATCTTCGAGGCGGGCCAGCTCGTCGACGTCGTCGGCACGAGCAAGGGCAAGGGCTTCGCCGGTGTCATGAAGCGCCACAACTTCAAGGGCGTCTCGGCCTCGCACGGTTCGCACCGCAACCACCGCAAGCCCGGCTCGATCGGCGCCTCGTCGACCCCGAGCCGCGTGTTCAAGGGCATGCGCATGGCCGGTCGCATGGGTGGCGAGCGAGTCACCGTCATGAACCTCAAGGTCCACGCCGTCGACCTCGACAAGGGTCTGCTGCTCATCAAGGGCGCCGTCCCCGGTGCTCGTGGCCGCCTCGTTTTCGTCCGCAACGCCGTGAAGGGAGCGTAACCGCGATGGCTAACTCGCTCGACGTCGTCGACGCCGCCGGCAAGAAGACCGGTTCGGTCGACCTGCCCGCCGCCGTCTTCGACGTGCAGACCAATGTCCCGCTTCTCCACCAGGTGGTCGTGGCGCAGCTCGCCGCCGCCCGCCAGGGCACCCACTCGACCAAGGGTCGCGGCGAGGTCTCCGGCTCCGGCGTGAAGCCGTTCAAGCAGAAGGGAACGGGCCGCAGCCGTCAGGGCTCCGTCCGTGCCCCCGAGCACCGCGGCGGTGGCATCGTCCACGGCCCGACCCCGCGCAACTACGCGCAGCGCACGCCCAAGAAGATGATCGCCGCGGCTCTGCTCGGCGCCCTCTCCGACCGTGCGCGCGGCGAGCGCCTCCACATCGTGGAGTCGTTCGGCACCGACGTGCCCTCGACGAAGGCCGCGGCCTCCGTCATCCAGGCGCTGACCGCCGGTCGCAAGGTTCTCGTCGTCATCGAGCGCGATGACGAGGTCAACCTCAAGAGCGTCCGCAACCTCAAGGACCTGCACGTCATCACCCCCGACCAGCTCAACGCGTACGACGTGCTGGTCAGCGACGACATCGTGTTCATCAAGGGCGCCTACGACGCCTTCGTGAACGCGAAGACGAAGAAGGAAGAGGTCGGCGCATGAGCATCCACGCTGTCGCCCAGAACAAGGACCCGCGCGACATCATCATCGCGCCCGTGGTGAGCGAGAAGTCCTACGCGCTCATCGACGACGGCAAGTACACCTTCCTGGTGGACCCGCGTGCGAACAAGACCGAGATCAAGCTCGCCATCGAGAAGATCTTCACCGTCAAGGTCGAGTCGATCAACACGCTCAACCGCCCCGGCAAGACCCGCCGCACCCGCTTCGGCACCGGAAAGCGCAAGGACACCAAGCGCGCGATCGTGACCCTGAAGTCGGGCTCCATCGACATCTTCACGGCCGTCGGCTAGGCAACGGAGACAGAGAACAATGGCTATTCGCAAGTACAAGCCCACGACCCCGGGTCGTCGCGGCTCGTCGGTCGCCGACTTCGCCGAGATCACTCGATCGACGCCCGAGAAGTCGCTGCTGAAGCCGCTGCCGAAGACCGGTGGCCGCAACAACACCGGTCGCATCACGACCCGTCACATCGGTGGTGGCCACAAGCGCCAGTACCGCATGATCGACTTCCGTCGCAATGACAAGGACGGCGTGAACGCCAAGGTCGCGCACATCGAGTACGACCCCAACCGCACGGCGCGCATCGCGCTCCTGCACTACGTCGACGGCACGAAGCGCTACATCCTCGCGCCGAACAAGCTGTCGCAGGGCGACATCGTCGAGTCGGGCGCGTCCGCCGACATCAAGCCCGGCAACAACCTCCCGCTGCGCAACATCCCCGTGGGTACGGTCATCCACGCCATCGAGCTCCGCCCCGGCGGCGGCGCGAAGATGGCCCGCTCGGCCGGCGCCTCCGTGCGTCTCGTCGCGAAGGACGGCCCCTACGCCCAGCTGCGTCTCCCCTCGGGAGAGATCCGCAACGTGGATGCCCGATGCCGCGCCACGGTCGGCGAGGTCGGCAACGCCGAGCAGTCGAACATCAACTGGGGCAAGGCCGGCCGCAAGCGCTGGAAGGGCGTCCGCCCGACCGTCCGCGGTGTCGCGATGAACCCGATCGACCACCCGCACGGTGGTGGTGAGGGCAAGACCTCCGGTGGTCGCCACCCGGTCAGCCCCTGGGGCAAGTCCGAGGGCCGCACCCGTCGCCCCAACAAGGAGAGCGACAAGCTCATCGTCCGTCGCCGCACCGTCGGTAAGAAGCGCTAGTAGGAGTCGAGAAACATGCCTCGCAGTCTCAAGAAGGGCCCGTTCGTCGACGACCACCTGCTTCGCAAGGTGTTCACGCAGAACGAGGCCAACACCAAGAACGTCATCAAGACCTGGTCGCGCCGGTCGATGATCGTCCCCGCCATGCTCGGGCACACGATCGCCGTGCACGACGGTCGCAAGCACATCCCCGTGTTCGTGACCGAGACCATGGTCGGGCACAAGCTCGGCGAGTTCGCGCCCACCCGCACCTTCCGCGGTCACGAGAAGGACGACAAGAAGGGTCGTCGCCGGTAACCCGGCGGCGTGAAGAGGAGTACAGACATGGTGGAGTCGATCGCCCGCGTGCGACACATCCGCGTGACGCCTCAGAAGGCTCGTCGCGTCGTCGACCTGATCCGCGGCAAGCAGGCCATGGAGGCCCTTGCCATCCTGAAGTTCGCGCCCCAGAGCGCGAGCGAGCCCGTCTACAAGCTCGTCGCGTCGGCCATGGCCAACGCCCGGGTGAAGGCGGACGCTGCCAACGCCTTCCTCGACGAGCAGGACCTCTACGTGGCCCGCGCGTTCGTCGACGAGGGCACCACGCTCAAGCGGTTCCAGCCGCGAGCGCAGGGTCGCGCGTTCCGCATCAACAAGCGCACCAGCCACATCACCGTCGTGCTCGCCACGCCGGATGAGGCCGCTGTCGCGGGCTCGGGAACGAAGAAGAAGGCGAGCAAGTAGTCATGGGTCAGAAAGTCAACCCGTACGGTTTCCGTCTCGGCATCACCACCGACCACGTGTCGCGGTGGTTCTCGGACAGCACCAAGCCCGGTCAGCGCTACGCCGACTACGTGGCCGAGGACGTCAAGATCCGGCGGATGCTCACCACGAGCCTCGACCGCGCCGGCGTCGCCCGCATCGAGATCGAGCGCACCCGTGACCGCGTCCGCGTGGACATCCACACGGCGCGCCCGGGCATCGTCATCGGCCGCCGCGGTGCCGAGGCCGAGCGCATCCGCGCCGACCTCGAGAAGCTCACGTCGAAGCAGATCCAGCTGAACATCCTCGAGGTCAAGAACCCCGAGGCCGAGGCTCAGCTCGTCGCGCAGGGCGTCGCCGAGCAGCTCAGCGCCCGCGTGGCCTTCCGCCGCGCGATGCGCAAGGGCCTGCAGGGCGCGCAGCGCGCCGGCGCCAAGGGCGTCCGCATCCAGGTCTCCGGCCGTCTCGGCGGCGCCGAGATGTCGCGCTCGGAGTTCTACCGCGAGGGCCGCGTGCCCCTGCACACGCTCCGCGCCAACATCGACTACGGCTTCTACGAGGCGAAGACCACGTTCGGCCGCATCGGCGTGAAGGTCTGGATCTACAAGGGCGACATCACCAACAAGGAACTCGCTCGCGAGCAGGCGTCTCAGAAGTCGTCGCGCCCCGAGCGTCGTGATTCCGACCGTGGACCCCGTCGCGATGGTGGCCGTCCGGCCGCCGCCAAGGCGCCCGCCGCGGCCGGAGCGGAAGGCTAGGAACAATGCTGATTCCCCGCAAGGTCAAGTACCGCAAGCAGCACCACCCCAAGCGGAGTGGGCACGCGACCGGTGGAACCGAGGTCTCGTTCGGCGAGTTCGGCATCCAGGCCATCACGCCCGCGTACGTCACGAACCGCCAGATCGAGTCGGCGCGTATCGCGATGACCCGCCACATCAAGCGTGGCGGCAAGGTCTGGATCAACATCTACCCCGACCGTCCGCTCACCAAGAAGCCCGCCGAGACCCGCATGGGTTCCGGCAAGGGCTCGCCGGAGTGGTGGGTCGCCAACGTCAAGCCGGGTCGCGTCCTCTTCGAGGTCGCGGGCGTCAACGAGCAGCTCGCTCGTGAGGCCATGACCCGTGCCATTCACAAGCTGCCCCTCAAGGCACGCATCATCAAGCGCGAGGAGGGCGACGCGTAATGGCGATCGGATCCAAGGAGCTCGCACCTGCCGAGCTCGACACCTTCGAAGACGAGCGACTCGTCGACGAGCTGAAGAAGGCCAAGGAAGAGCTGTTCAACCTGCGCTTCCAGGCCGCGACCGGCCAGCTGGAGAGCCACGGCCGCCTGCGCGCCGTGAAGCGCGACATCGCTCGCATCTACACGGTCATCCGCGAGCGCGAGCTGGGCATCCGTGCCACGCCCGCGCCGGTGGAGGCCCCGGCGAAGCCGGCCAAGAAGTCGGCGAAGAAGGCGGAGGCCGCTGAGGCTCCCGCTGCCGAGACTGAGGAGAAGAACTGATGGCTGCCGAGAAGAAGGCCGCTGCCGGCCACGAGTCGGCCGCGCACGACGTTCGCGACGAGAGCGCGCGCGGCTACCGCAAGGTCCGCCGCGGCTACGTGACCAGCGACAAGATGGACAAGACCATCGTCGTCGAGGTCGAGGACCGCGTGAAGCACCCGCTCTACGGCAAGGTCATCCGCCGCACCTCGAAGGTCAAGGCGCACGACGAGCAGAACGGCGCCGGCATCGGCGACCTCGTGCTCATCGCCGAGACCCGCCCCCTGTCCGCCACGAAGCGCTGGCGCCTCGTCGAGATCCTCGAGAAGGCCAAGTAGGCCTTCGCCTGCTTGCCCTTATAGGAGAGAGAAATGCTTCAGCAGGAATCCCGGCTCAAGGTCGCCGACAACACCGGCGCCAAAGAGCTGCTCACGATCCGCGTCCTCGGAGGCTCCGGCCGCCGCTACGCGGGTCTCGGTGACGTCATCGTCGCCACCGTCAAGGACGCGATCCCGGGCGGCAACGTGAAGAAGGGCGACGTCGTCAAGGCGGTCATCGTCCGCACGCGCAAGCAGACCCGTCGTCCCGACGGCTCGTACATCAAGTTCGACGAGAACGCCGCCGTCATCCTGAAGAACGACGGGGACCCTCGCGGTACCCGCATCTTCGGACCGGTCGGCCGTGAGCTTCGCGACAAGAAGTTCATGAAGATCGTCTCGCTCGCCCCGGAGGTGCTGTAACCATGGCGAAGATCAAGAAGGGTGACCTCGTGCAGGTCATCAGCGGCGCCAAGCAGGATCGCGGCGGAGACCGCGGCAAGCAGGGTCGCGTCATCGAGGTGCTCGCCGAGAAGAACCGCGTGGTCGTCGAGGGCATCAACCTCGTCACCAAGCACGTTCGCGTCGGCCAGACGCAGCGCGGCACCAAGACCGGCGGCATCGAGACCCACGAGGCCCCGATCCACATCTCCAACGTGGCCGTGGTCGACCCCAAGACCAAGAAGCCCACGCGCGTCGGTCACCGTGAGGAGACCGTCGAGAAGAACGGCGTCAAGAAGACCGTGCGCGTGCGGTACGCCAAGAATTCAGGTGAGAAGCTCTAATGACGACGACCACTGCAGCGCAGGCTGGCCGAATCCAGCCGCGCCTCAAGCAGAAGTACCGCGCTGAGATCACCAAGGCGCTGACGGAGCAGTTCAGCTACGCCAACCCCCACCAGGTTCCCGGTCTCGTGAAGATCGTCGTGAACACCGGTGTCGGCGAGGCCGCGCGCGACAGCAAGGTCATCGACGGTGCGGTCAAGGACCTCACCGCGATCACCGGCCAGAAGCCGCAGGTCACGAAGGCCCGCAAGTCCATCGCGCAGTTCAAGCTGCGGGAGGGCATGCCGATCGGCGCCCACGTGACGCTGCGCGGCGACCGGGCCTGGGAGTTCCTCGACCGTCTGCTGTCGCTCGCGCTCCCGCGCATCCGCGACTTCCGCGGCCTGAGCGACCAGCAGTTCGACGGCAACGGCAACTACACCTTCGGTCTCCAGGAGCAGAGCGTGTTCCACGAGATCGACCAGGACAAGATCGACCGCGTCCGCGGCTTCGACATCACCATCGTGACGACCGCGAAGACGGATGACGAGGGTCGCGCCCTGCTGCGCGCGCTCGGCTTCCCCTTCAAGTCGGCCGACGCCTCCTAGACCGAGGCACTCCACACCGGCCCCTACTCGGGGCCCCGATCGGACAGGTCCGCGTTCGTGTAACGGGCGCGGAAACCGGACGAGAACAGGAACATCATCATGACGATGACAGATCCGGTCGCAGACCTGCTGACCAGACTGCGCAACGCGAACTCGGCTTTCCACGAGTCGGTCTCGCTGCCCAGCAGCAAGCTCAAGACCAACATCGCCGAGATCCTCAAGCGCGAGGGCTACATCTCCGACTGGGCCGTCGAGGACGCCCGCGTCGGATCGACCCTGACGCTGTCGCTGAAGTACGGCCCGAACCGCGAGCGGTCGATCGTCGGCATCAAGCGCGTGTCGAAGCCCGGCCTCCGGGTGTACGCGAAGTCCACCGAGATCCCGCACGTCCTCGGCGGCCTCGGCGTGGCCATCCTGTCGACTTCCTCGGGTCTGCTGACCGACCGCGAGGCGATGCAGAAGGGCGTGGGTGGGGAAGTCCTCGCCTACGTGTGGTGATCTGAGATGTCACGTATCGGACGCATGCCCATCGACATCCCCGGTGGTGTCACGGTCACGGTCGACGGCCAGGCCGTCTCCGTCAAGGGCCCCAAGGGCGAGCTCGCGCTCACCGTGGCGAGCCCCATCGAGGTCGCCATCGAGGACAACCAGGTCGTCGTGACCCGTCCCGATGACGAGCGCGCGTCGCGCTCGCTCCACGGCCTCACCCGCACGCTCATCGCCAACAACATCGTCGGCGTGACCCAGGGCTACACCAAGGGCCTCGAGGTCGTCGGCACCGGTTACCGCGTGCAGGCCAAGGGCGAGAGCATCGAGTTCGCGCTCGGCTTCTCGCACCCCGTCACCGTCACCCCGCCCGCCGGGATCACCTTCACGGTGGAGGGCAACAACAAGCTCACCGTCAGCGGCATCGACAAGCAGGCCGTCGGCGAGGTCGCAGCGAACATCCGCAAGATCCGCAAGCCCGAGCCGTACAAGGGCAAGGGTGTGCGGTACGCCGGCGAGATCGTGCGCCGCAAGGCCGGAAAGAGTGGTAAGTAATCATGGGTCTCGGAACTAGAGGCAAGAGCAAGACGGCCGCCAAGGGCCGCCGTCACGCCCGACTCCGCAAGCGCATCGCCGGCACGTCCGAGCGTCCGCGCCTCGTCGTCACCCGATCGGCGCGCCACGTGTTCGTCCAGATCGTCGACGACACCAAGGGCCACACCCTGGCTAGCGCCTCCACGATGGAGGCCGACCTCCGCACGTTCGAGGGCGACAAGACCGCCAAGGCCCGCAAGGTCGGCGAGCTGCTCGCCGAGCGCGCGAAGCAGGCCGGCGTCGAGGCGGTCGTGTTCGACCGCGGTGGCAACCGCTACGCCGGTCGCGTCGCCGCGATCGCCGATGGAGCGCGAGAGGCAGGGCTGAGCCTGTGAGCGAGGCAGACATCAACAACATCGCGAAGGAGCAGACCGTGGCGGCAGAGGCCCCCGTGGAGACCGCCGCATCGTCGGAGCCGTCGACGGAGCCTCGCGAGGCCCGCCGCGGCAGCCGCGAGCGCAACCCCAACCGCGACCGCGGTGCGCGCGACACCGAGAAGAGCCAGTTCCTCGAGCGCGTCGTGACCATCAACCGCGTGTCGAAGGTCGTCAAGGGCGGCCGTCGCTTCAGCTTCACGGCCCTCGTGGTCGTGGGCGACGGCAACGGACTCGTCGGCGTCGGCTACGGCAAGGCGCGCGAGGTCCCGACCGCGATCTCGAAGGGCGTCGAGGAGGCGAAGAAGAACTTCTTCCGCGTCCCCCGCGTCGCCCAGACGATCCCGCACCCCGTTCAGGGCGAGGCGGCCGCCGGTGTGGTGCTCCTGCGCCCCGCCGCCGCCGGTACCGGTGTCATCGCCGGTGGACCAGTGCGCGCCGTGCTCGAGTGCGCGGGCATCCACGACGTGCTGAGCAAGTCGCTCGGCTCGTCGAACACGATCAACATCGTGCACGCGACCGTCGAGGCGCTCAAGCAGCTCGAGGAGCCGCGTGCCGTCGCCGCCCGTCGTGGTCGCGACTTCGAGGACGTGGCTCCGGCCCGTCTCGTCCGCGCCGAGGCCCACGCGGCCAAGGTCGCGGCCGGAAAGGCTGGTGCGTGATGGCCTCGCGTCTGAAGGTGACCCAGATCAAGTCCGTAATCAGCGAGAAGCAGAACCAGCGCGACACCCTGCGGAGCCTGGGCCTCAAGCGGATCGGCGATGTCGTCGTCCGCGAGGACAGCCCGGCCAACCGCGGGTACGTCCGCACGGTCGCACACCTCGTCAAGGTCGAGGAGATTGACTAATGGCTGAAGAGAAGAAGGCCGCCGCCGACAAGGCGCCGGCCAAGAAGGCGCCGGCCAAGGCCGCCGCTGACAAGGCGCCCGCTGCCAAGGCTCCGGCGAAGAAGGCTCCGGCGAAGGCCGCTGCCGACAAGCCGGCTGCGGCGAAGGCTCCGGCGAAGAAGGCTCCCGCCAAGGCGGCCGCCGATAAGCCGGCCGCCGAGAAGGCTCCGGCCAAGAAGGCTCCCGCCAAGGCTGCTGCCGACAAGGCTCCGGCCAAGCCCGCCGCCGACAAGGCGCCCGCTGCCAAGGCTCCGGCCAAGAAGGCTCCGGCCAAGAAGGCGGAGTCGACCGAGGTCGCGCGCCCGCAGGTGCTCAAGGTCCACCACCTCCGCCCCGCTCCCGGGTCGAAGAAGGACCGCACCCGCGTCGGCCGCGGTGAGGGCTCGAAGGGCAAGACGGCCGGCCGTGGCACCAAGGGCACGAAGGCCCGCTACTCGGTGCGCCCCGGCTTCGAGGGCGGCAACCTCAACTTCGTGATGCGCGCGCCCAAGCTGCGCGGATTCACGAACCCGTTCCGCGTCGAGTACCAGGTCGTGAACCTGGCGACGCTGGCCGAGCTGTACCCGAAGGGCGGCGACGTCACCATCGGCGACCTCGTCGCCAAGGGCGCCGTGCGCAAGAACGAGAAGGTCAAGGTTCTCGGCGACGGCGACATTGCGGTTAAGCTGAACGTGGCCGTCGACAAGGTCTCGCGCTCCGCGGAGCAGAAGATCGTCGCGGCCGGCGGTTCGATCAACTAGCCGCTCGGGCGGCCCCTCCGGGGGCCGCCCGGCTTCCGGCCCAACCGGGCCACAGCATCTCGAGCCGTCGCGCACGAGGTGCTCATGCTGTTTAGTACGGGAGGTCTCGTGTTCAGAGCTATCGGGCGGATCTTCCGCACGCCCGACCTCCGCCGGAAGATCGGTTTCACCCTCGGAATCGTCGCGCTCTTCCGTCTGGGTTCGTTCATCCCTGCGCCGTTCGTCGACTTCGAGAACGTCCAGATCTGCCTCGCGGGCAACGCCGATGCGACCGGGCTCTACCAGCTCGTCAACCTGTTCTCCGGTGGCGCGCTCCTGCAGCTCTCGATCTTCGCGCTCGGGATCATGCCGTACATCACGGCGTCGATCATCACGCAGCTCCTGCGCGTGGTCATCCCCCACTTCGACACCCTCTACAAGGAGGGTCAGGCCGGCCAGGCCAAGCTCACGCAGTACACGCGCTACCTCACGATCGCGCTCGCCGTCCTGCAGTCGACCACGCTCATCACGGTCGCCCGGGCCGGCGCGCTCTTCCCGACCACGTCGGGCGTCGCGGAGTGCAGCCAGCTCATCACCGACTCGAGCTGGTACGCGATCCTCCTCATGGTCATCACGATGACCGCGGGCACGGGCCTCATCATGTGGCTCGGCGAGCTCATCACCGAGCGCGGCATCGGCAACGGCATGTCGCTGCTGATCTTCGTCTCGATCGCCGCGACCTTCCCGTCGGCGCTGTGGGCCATCGCCCAGGCGCAGGGCTTCGACATCTTCCTGCTCGTGCTCGGCCTCGGCCTGCTCGTCATGGCGGCGGTCGTCTTCGTCGAGCAGTCGCAGCGACGAATCCCCGTGCAGTACGCCAAGCGCATGGTCGGCCGTCGCACGTACGGCGGCAACAACACGTACATCCCGATCAAGGTCAACATGGCGGGCGTCGTGCCCGTCATCTTCGCCTCGTCGCTGCTGTACCTGCCGGCGCTCGTTGCGCAGTTCAACCAGCCGCAGGCCGGCGAGACCGCGCCCGAGTGGGTCGTGTGGATCCAGAACAACCTGGTCTCGGGCGACAACCCGATCTACATGATCGTGTACTTCCTCCTCATCGTCGGGTTCACGTACTTCTACGTCGCGATCACCTTCAACCCGGAGGAGGTCGCGGACAACATGAAGAAGTACGGCGGCTTCATCCCGGGCATCCGCGCCGGTCGTCCGACGGCCGAGTACCTCGACTACGTCCTCACCCGCGTGACCCTCCCCGGCTCGCTGTACCTCGGTCTCGTCGCGCTCATCCCGCTGATCGCTCTGGCCACGGTCAACGCCAACCAGAACTTCCCGTTCGGCGGGGCGAGCATCCTGATCATCGTCGGCGTCGGCCTCGAGACGGTGAAGCAGATCGACGCGCAGCTCCAGCAGCGCCACTACGAGGGGCTCCTCAAGTGAGCGCACGACTGCTGCTCATCGGCCCGCCCGGTGCGGGCAAGGGCACGCAGGCCGCTCGGCTCCGCGACTTGCTGGGGGTGCCCGCCATCTCGACGGGCGACATCTTCCGCGCCAACGTCCGGGACGAGACGCCGCTCGGTGTGAAGGCGAAGGCCTACATGGATGCCGGCGACAACGTCCCCGACTCGCTCACGAACGACCTCGTGCGCGACCGCCTCGAGCAGGCCGACTGCGCGTCGGGCTTCCTGCTGGACGGGTACCCGCGCACCCTCGACCAGGTCGCCTACCTCGACTCCTTCCTCGCCGAGCACGACACGGCGATGGATGTCGTGGTCGAGCTGGTCGCAGACCCCGATGTGGTCGTCGAGCGGCTCCGTCAGCGCGCTCTCGATCAGGGGCGCAGCGACGACGACGAGTCGGTCGTCCGCCACCGTCTCGCGGTGTACCGCGAGCAGACGGCTCCGCTCGTCGGCGTCTACGAGGGTCGCGGCATGCTCGTCAAGGTCGACGGCATCGGCGAGATCGACGAGGTGACCGCGCGCATCGCGTCGGCGCTCGCCGAGCGCGGCGTCGTCGTCGCCGGCTGACGCCCGCTCCCCCCGCGCGGCGCCGAGTTGCCAGCGAGCGTCTTTACCACCTAAGCTTGACCCTTGGTGCTCATGGCACGCCTTCGGCGTGTCGACGTGGCGCGTCGCTTGTGCAGTCGACGCGGACTCCCACGGGTGCCGGTATGCGCACGACCAGCGAAATCCCCAACTTTTAGCGACGAAGAGGCTATGGCCAAAAAAGACGGTGTCATCGAAATCGAGGGCGCGGTGATCGAAGCTCTGCCCAACGCGATGTTCCGCGTTGAGCTGACCAACGGTCACAAGGTGCTCGCCCACATCTCGGGCAAGATGCGCCAGCACTACATCCGCATCCTCCCGGAGGACCGCGTGATCGTGGAGCTGAGCCCCTACGACCTGACCCGCGGCCGGATCGTCTACCGCTACAAGTAACGGATCTCGCTGCACAAGGAACGGCCCGGGACTCCACCCGGCGCACGAGGCCAGCGAACCCCCCGAAGGAAGAACCATGAAGGTCAACCCCAGCGTCAAGCCCATCTGCGACAAGTGCAAGGTGATCCGCCGCCACGGCAACGTGATGGTCATCTGCGAGAACCCGCGCCACAAGCAGCGCCAAGGCTGACGCCTTGCCGCTGCTTGCGGCCAGCCCAGTGCTTATTGGCTGATCTGAGCAAGCTCAGATCAGCGCCAGCATCAGAGCTCATAACTGAATAGACGAACTGGCAGTTCCAGAAGCCGCGGACGCGGCCGACACCCCGGGCGGGAGGCCCGGGCACCGGAACTGCTCCACACCTCCCCGATTCATCCGAAGGAGCCGTCATGGCCCGTCTTGCCGGAGTCGACATCCCGCGCGATAAGCGCGTCGAGGTCGCCCTCACCTACATCTACGGCGTCGGCCGCACCCGCGCCGTCGAGACGCTCGAAGCCACGGGCATCGACCCGAACACTCGCGTCAAGGACCTCAGCGACGACCAGCTCGTCCAGCTCCGCGACCACATCGAAGGCACCTACAAGGTCGAGGGAGACCTCCGCCGCGAGGTCGCCGCCGACATCCGCCGCAAGGTCGAGATCGGCTCCTACGAGGGCATCCGCCACCGTCGCGGCCTGCCCGTGCGCGGCCAGCGCACCAAGACCAACGCTCGCACCCGCAAGGGCCCGAAGCGCACCGTCGCCGGCAAGAAGAAGGCCGGCCGCAAGTAGCCGACTGCCGGGCGCACGATCGCCCGGCGCCACGAACTCACACGGAGAGAGAAAAACATGGCAGCACCCAAGTCGGCCGCTCGCAAGCCGCGTCGCAAGGAGACGAAGAACATCGCCGAGGGCCAGGCCCACATCAAGTCGAAGTTAAACAACACGATCGTCTCGATCACCGACCCCAGCGGGGCCGTCATCAGCTGGGCCTCGTCCGGCGGCGTCGGCTTCAAGGGCTCGCGCAAGTCGACCCCGTTCGCCGCTCAGCTCGCCGCCGAGTCGGCCGCGCGCCAGGCGCAGGAGCACGGCATGAAGAAGGTCGACGTCTTCGTCAAGGGCCCCGGCTCGGGCCGCGAGACCGCGATCCGCTCGCTCCAGGCCGCCGGCCTCGAGGTGGGCTCGATCAGCGATGTGACGCCGCAGGCGCACAACGGCTGCCGCCCGCCCAAGCGCCGCCGCGTTTGAACGCTGGAGCTTAGAGCGAGGCCCATTTCTGGGCCTCGCCGCGACGCCAGTTCCGGCGGCCGTCTCGGCCGCCGGTTCCGGCGGGTTGCTTCAGACGCACGACCTCAATAACTCAACACACTCGACGAGCCAGCCACTCGTCGCAAACAAGTGTCATATGGCGGACACTTTGCCGAAAGGAATCCATAGTGCTCATCGCACAGCGTCCCACCCTCACCGAGGAGAGCGTCTCCGACTTCCGCTCGCGGTTCATCATCGAGCCGCTCGAGCCGGGCTTCGGCTACACCCTCGGCAACTCGCTTCGCCGCACTCTTCTCTCGTCGATCCCCGGCGCTGCCGTCACGAGCATCCGCATCGACGGCGTGCTGCACGAGTTCAGCACCATCCAGGGCGTGAAGGAGGATGTCACCGAGATCATCCTCAACATCAAGAACCTCGTCGTCTCGAGCGAGCACGATGAGCCCATCACGGCGTACCTGCGCAAGACCGGGTCCGGCGAGGTCACGGCGGCCGACATCTCGGCCCCCGCTGGTGTCGAGATCCACAACCCCGAGCTCGTGATCGCGACGCTCAACGACAACGCGAAGTTCGAGCTCGAGCTCACCATCGAGCGCGGCCGCGGCTACGTCAGCGCGACCCAGAACCGCAGCGAGTTCAGCGAGGCCGGCCAGATCCCCGTCGACTCGATCTACTCGCCCGTGCTCAAGGTCACCTACCGCGTCGAGGCGACGCGCGCCGGTGAGCGCACCGACTTCGACCGCCTCGTCGTCGACGTCGAGTCGAAGCCCGCCATCACGCCGCGCGACGCGATCGCCTCGGCGGGCCGCACGCTCACCGAGCTCTTCGGCCTGGCGCGCGAGCTCAACACGCAGGCCGAGGGCATCGAGATCGGCCCCGCGCCGGTCGACGCCGTTCTCTCGACCGAGCTGTCGATGCCCATCGAGGACCTCGACCTCTCGGTGCGCAGCTACAACTGCCTCAAGCGCGAGGGCATCAACACCGTCAGCGAGCTCGTCGCCCTCTCGGAGACGCAGCTCATGAACATCCGCAACTTCGGGCAGAAGTCGGTCGACGAGGTCAAGGACAAGCTCGTCGAGATGGGCCTCTCGCTCAAGGACGCGGTTCCCGGATTCGACGGCGCCCACTACTACGGCGGCAACGAGGACGACTACATCTAAGGGCCCGTCGTCCCCGACAGCCCCGGCAGCACCTGACACTGGAGAACACTGATCATGCCTAAGCCCACCAAGGGTCCGCGCCTCGGCGGAGGCCCCGCCCACGAGCGCCTGCTCCTCGCGAACCTCGCCACCGCGCTGTTCACGCACAAGAGCATCACGACGACCGAGACGAAGGCCAAGCGCCTCCGCCCGCTCGCCGAGCGCCTCATCACCTTCGCGAAGCGCGGCGACCTCCACGCCCGCCGTCGCGTCATGACGATCATCCGCGACAAGAGCGCCGTGCACGAGCTCTTCACGCAGATCGCTCCGCTCGTCGCCGAGCGCGAGGGCGGCTACACCCGCATCACGAAGGTCGGCTACCGCAAGGGCGACAACGCCCCCATGGCGGTCATCGAGCTCGTCCTCGAGCCCGTGAGCCCGAAGCCGAAGTCGGCGAAGAAGTCCGCCGCGAAGGAGGCGCCCGCCGCCCCCGTCGAAGAGCCGACCGAGGACGTCGAGGAGGCTCCCGAGGAGTCCGCCGAGACCGAGACCGAGTCGACGGACGCCGAGGCGACCGAGACCGAGGCGACCGACGCCGAGTCGACCGACGCCGACGCCGAGTCCAAGTAGTCCCGTCGCTTCCGAGCGACCCGGGGCCCCGTCCGATCGGACGGGGCCCTACTCTTTTGCCATGACCGAGGTCGCCCCCCTGCCCCCGCTCCGCGAGCGCGTCCCCGCACCGCGGGAGGTCCGCCTGCCGGACTCCGTCGGCGGCGTCACGTGGCGCCCCGCGACGATCGACGACGCTCCCGCGATCACCGAGCTGCTCGAGGCCATGAGCCGACGCGACCACCCCGACTGGAGCGAGAGCCTCGCCGAGATCGTCGACGAGCTCGACCACTCGTGGATCGACCTGCCGAACGACAGCGCCCTCGCGCTCGATGCCGACGGCGCGCTCGTCGCGTGGGGTCTCGTCATCGAGATGCCCGAGCCCGAGTCGCTGCTGCGGATCATCCTGCCCGGCGGCGTGCACCCCGAGCGCCGCGGGCGCGGACTCGGGCGGCGGCTGCTCGACTGGCAGCGAGCGCGCGCGGAGCAGCGTCTGTCGCGCAGCGACAGCATCCTGCCCGCCTGGCTGCTGTCGTACGCCGCGGACCTGTCTCCCGAGCACGGCCGACTGCTCGAGCGCTCCGGCTTCGAGCCCTCGCGCTACTTCACGACCCTCGTCGCCGCTCTCGAGGGCGCCGATCTCGACCGTCCGCTCCCCGAGGGCGTCCGCGTCGAGCCGATGAGCGCCGAACTCTCGGAGGCCGTGCGGCACGCGAAGAACGCGACCTTCGCCGACCACTGGGGCAGCCAGCCGGCGACCGTCGAGGGGTGGAGCTCGATGCTCGCCCTGCCGAGCGCCCGCCCCGATCTCAGCCGCATCGCTCTCGTCGACGACGAGGTCGTCGGCTTCGTGCTCACCGAGATCAACGAGGACGACTGGGAGCGGCAGGGCTTCACCGGCTGCTACATCGGCCTCGTCGGCACCGTCCGCGAGTGGCGGGGTCGCGGGCTCGCGAGCGCTCTCCTCGCCGACGTCATGCGCGCCGCGCGCGATGCCGGCCTCGAGCGGGTCGTGCTCGACGTCGACGCCGAGAACCCCACGGGCGCGCTCGGCGTCTACACGCGACTCGGCTTCACGGCGACGTCGCGGGATGTCTCCTACCGCGTCGCCTACTGATCGTCCGGTCCGCGGGCGTCCCCCTCCGGCGCTCAGCCCCGGTCGAGCGGATCCGGCAGGTAGTCCGCCACGCGCGGCAGCGAGGCGAGTCGGGTGAGAGGCGCCTCGAGCGCTTCCGCGTAGACCTTCCCGCCCGTCGGCCCCGGATGGATCTGATCGCCCGCGAGCAGGTCGAGCCGCGACTGGATCGCCGATCGCCAGTCGCTCAGCTCGACCGCGCGGTACCGATCGGCGAAGGCGGCCAGGGTGCTGTTGACCTCGTCGGTCCAGCCGCGCGGGGCGTGCGTCGTGACGAGCACGAGCTCGCGCTCGGGGCCGAGGATGCGGCGGACCTCGTCGAGCGTCGCGGCCTCGATCGGCCCGTTCGTGCCGAGCGCGACGACGACCGTGGGCCGCAGCTCGCCGCGCTCGGCGAGCCCGCGGAGGATCTCGGGCGCTTGGCGCATCTGACGCGACACCGCGGCGTCGATCGCGATGCCCGGGAAGCGCTCCTGCAGCGCGGGCACCGAGGCGAGCATGACCGAGTCGCCGATCGCGAGCACCTCCTCGCCGGGCGGCGTCGTCGGCGCAGGAGTGGGCGTCGTCGTGACGATCGGCTGGGGCGGGACGGAGGGGGCGGACGGCCCGCGCGGCTCGGAGGGCTCGCGCAGCGCGGCCTCGCCCGCG